>CAIMMI010000014.1 GCA_903842505.1 uncultured Verrucomicrobiota bacterium
GGAGTCCGCAGCGCGGCTTCCCGCTCGATCAGGGTCGGATGCGAGTAGTGGAAGAAGCTGTACCAAGGGTGCGGGGTCAGGTTGCTGAGGTTCTTCTCCGACAATTTACGGAGCGCACCGATGAGCGGTTCCGCTCCGCCTACGGCTTCTCGAGCGTACCGATCGGCTTCGAATTCGTGGCGGCGTGACCAGAGATTTCCCATCGGGCTCGACCAGAACAGGACGGCGGGGCTGACCAGTGCGAAGAGCAGGAGTGCGGGTGCGACGCTGGCGTCGGCCGGAAATCCAAATGCCTCCTTGAACCAAGGAACCGCCGCCAGCCATCCAATCAAGGCAAAGCCCGCCAACGACGAAATCCCGGCCCAGACGAGCCGTTGCGGGATGTGGCGACGTTGATGGTGGCCGATTTCGTGGGCGAGGACGGCTTCCAGTTCGGGTTCGCTCAACTGCGCGATCAACGTGTCGAAGAGGACGATCTTCCGGAATTTCCCGAACCCGGTGAAGAATGCGTTCGCGTGCCGTGAACGCTTGGACCCGTCCATGACCTGGATGGTTCGGGCGTTGAATCCGGTCCGCTCGCCGAGCTTCAGGAGGCGGTCCCGGAGGGAGCCTTCCGGGAGCGGGGTGAACTTGTTGAAGAGCGGCATGATCACCACGGGCGCCAGGAAGAGGATCAGGACCTGGAATCCGAGCAACACCGCCCAGGCCCACACCCACCAGCTGGTTCCCATCCAGTCGACGAGCTTCAGGATCAGGGTCAGCAGCGGGAGACCGAGGGCGGATGCCAGCAGCAGCCCTTTGATCCGGTCGACGATCCAGGTGCCGAGCGTGGTCGTGTTGAAGCCGAACCGTTCCTCGAGCCGGAATTGGCCCCACCATTCGAGGGGCAGGGAAGGAATGGAAAGGGCCATTCCGACGGCGAACAGCCATAGGGACTGGCTCCAGACGCCCCGGCCGGCGAGGTCACCGACCCATTTCCAGGTCAGGGGCAGCGAGCCACTCCAGAGCAGGACCATCAGCACCGCGCTGTCGACGATCCCGGAAAGCGTCGAGAACCGGGACTTGGCGACGGTGTAGTCGACGGTCTTGCGTTGGGTTTCTGGGGTGACGGTATCCCGGAAGGCCTCCGGGACGGAGTCCCGTGATCGGAGGGCCTGATCACGGTTGAGTTTCTCGAGCAGGGAGGCACCGGCGCATTGGGCGAGGACGAGCGCGGTGGCGGCAGGCAGGATGAATTCCGTGGGGAGCATCGGCGTCGGGGCAGGCTAGGTTGCAACGGACGGGTCCACAACGGGGGATTCAAAACACCAATTGCACGTATGCGTACTAATGCCTAATTGTTACCCATTCTCGGCATGAAGATCCTGCTCACTTTGATCGCTGTCGCCGCACTCGGCGCCGGTGGATGGTTCTACTGGAAGAAACATGGTCCAGGCTCCGGGGAGTCGCAGGCTGCCGTCTCTCGCCCCAACTCCGTGGTCATCGAGACGCGATCCATCCGTTTTGCCGTGACCGCCGCCGGGGACATCGGGCCCGCCGAGCAGGTTTCTGTGCGGCCGGAAGTGAATGGGAAGATTGAGATCCTGACGGTCGACGTGGGTGACTTCGTGAAGAAGGATGCCCTGCTGTTCAAGCTCGACGACCGGGACCTTCAGATCGAGAAGGACGGTCAGGACAAGGCGGTCGAACGGACGCGCCTGGAGTTGCAGCAGGCCGAGCGCGAGTACAAGCGCGCGACGGACCTGTTCGGCAACAAGCTGATTTCGCAGGAGTTGTTCGAGGATGCGCGGACGAAGTTTGATCTCGCCCGGAATTCCCTCGACCGGTCGCAGAAGGCGTTGGATCTGATGGTGGACCGGTTGCGTCGGACGCAGGTGACGGCGCCGTTTGACTGCACGGTGCTGACCCGGCCGGTTTCGGTCGGGCAGGCCGTCAGCGGATCGGGTGGTTTCAATGCGGGGACCGAGATCCTCTCGATTGCCAACCTGAGTGACCTGGTGATCAACGCGCACATCAACCAGGCCGATGTCACCCGGTTGACGGTCAACCAGCAGGTGGACGTGACGCTGGAGGCCGTTCCAGGGTTGCGGTTGAAGGGCAAAGTGGAGCGTTTGGCGCCCCAGTCGACCTTGAAGAACAACATCCGTGGTTTCGCGGCGCGAATCCTCCTGAAGGATGTGGAACGGGTGGTCCGGCCTGGAATGACGGCGAACATCAGCATTCCGGTTGCCAGTGCGGAAAATGTCGTTGCTGCGCCGTTGGCTGCGGTGTTTACGGAGACGAATCCCGAGACCCGGCACATCGAGCGCCACGTGTTCGTGAAGTCTGGCGACGAATGGGAGCGCCGGGCGGTGGAGATCGGTGTGAGCGACTACTTTTTTGCGGAGGTCACGAAAGGTTTGGCGGCCGGGGATGAAGTTTCGCTGGAAGACAAGGCCAAGACGATGAAGCCGGGGGGGAAGTCCGAAGCGAAGCCGGCCGCCAAGGCGGGGACGGGAACCGCCGTGTCTGGCGGGCAGTCGCCCCGTGCGGGGACGGGTGGGGGAGTGGTTGGCGCTGGCCAGTCGGCGGCGAAGCCCGCGGCGACGGTGGTTCGTTGAGGCAAGTACTTCATCCCCTGAGTCACCGTGGCACTGCTTGAGCTTCGCAACGTCAGCAAGATCTACCACACGGGTGGTGAGGAGATCCGGGCGCTGGACGACGTTTCCCTTGAACTGAACAACGGCGAGTTCATCTCGATCATCGGTCCGTCCGGCAGTGGGAAGTCCACCCTGATGCACATCCTGGGGTGTCTCGACCTTCCGACAAAAGGCGAGGTCTGGCTGGACGGCATCAACATCTCGAAGGCCAGCCAGCGGGAGTTGGCGCGGGTGCGGAACCGGACGATCGGGTTTGTTTTCCAGTCCTTCAACCTGCTTCCCAAGCTGAGTGTGTTGCAGAACGTGGAGTTGCCGATGGTTTACGCCGGCATCGGGGGCAGTCAGCGGCGGGAGCGGGCCACGGCGGCGTTGAATCTGGTCGAGCTTGGCCACCGGTTGAAGAACCGTCCCAACCAACTCTCGGGAGGACAACAGCAGCGCGTGGCGATCGCCCGGGCCTTGGTGAACGATCCCAAGATCATCCTCGCGGACGAACCGACGGGGAACCTCGACACGCATACGGGCGAGGTGATCCTGAACCTGTTCCGCCAGCTTTCGATCCAGGGGCGCACTGTGATCCTGGTGACGCACAACCCGGAGATCGCTGCCGTGACCCCGCGTCGGGTGGAGATCCGGAACGGAAAGGTTGCCGAGCGCGTGGACGAACGGTTGGCTGGGCTGCATCGGCAGGCGGCGGCGGCGGGAATGGCAGCCGGTCTTGGGGTTCCGGGGTGACGTGGCATGACCTTTCTCAACGCCATCATCGTTGGCCTGAAGGAAATCGCGGCGAACAAGTTTCGTTCCGCGCTGACCATGCTGGGCATCATCCTCGGCGTTTCGTCGCTGGTCGCGATGTTCGCGATGACGCAGGGATTGGAGAATGGGCTCCGGGAGGCGCTTGTGGCGGTGGGCGGCCTGCAGAAGATCCGGGTGGAGGCCCAACCGGTGCCAACCGAGCAGCGGCACCTGCGCGATTTCGCGACCGGCGTCACCCTCCGCGATGTTTACGCCCTTCAGGCCTCGGCCTCGGAAGTGGATGTCGTTTCTCCCGAAATGCGTCTCGACTCCTCGCCGGTCCTCTCGGCCAACGGACGGACCTATCGGACGTTCATGACCTCGGGAGTTTGGCCGGTCCAGGTCGAGTTGATGGAGCACCAGGTGGAGCATGGTCGGATGTTCACGGAAGCGGATGACTCGGACGCCCGGAACGTCTGTGTCATCGGGACCGGGATCCGGGACGAACTCTTTGGAAGGCCGGAAGACACCGGAAACCCGGTCATTCCTCTTGGCCGAACGATGAACATCAATGGCGTGCCATTTACGATCATCGGGATGTTCGAGCACTACGAGAGCGAGATGGATCGCAAGGTCCGGTTGGCGAGGGAAGCGGAGGCCGCAGCAGCGCGGGCAGCCGGTCCGCAGTCGGGCGCCAAGCGTGACCGGGGCTGGCGGGGCGGGGGACGGCAGGGAAACTTCGCCTTCTGGATCAAGAACAACACCGTCTATCTCCCGCTGAACACGATGTGGATGAAGATGAAGTCGGGGCAGACCAACGGACCGGCCGAACCGCGTCTCTCGAACATGGAGATTCGGATCCGCGACGTGGAGCAGATGGATCGGGCGCTCACCCAGGTGCGAAATGTCCTGTTGGTCAACCACCGCGGAATCGAGGACTTCGCCTTCCGCACGCAGGAGGACTGGGCAGACCAGATCCAGTCCTCGGTTCGCAATGCGCGCCTCAGCGGCGGGCTGATTGCGGGGATTTCCCTGTTTGTGGGAGGCATTGGCATCATGAACATCATGCTCGCCTCGATCAGTGAACGGATCCGGGAGATCGGGATCCGGAAGGCCGTTGGGGCCGCCGGCTTTGATATCTTCACGCAGATCGTTGTGGAGTCGGTGACCGTGGCGGTGGTGGGTGGGTTGCTGGGGTTGTTGTGTTCGCGGTTGGTGGTGTGGCTCATCTCCCAGGTGACGCCGACCGACAACGAACCGGTGATCACGCTCGGGGCGATGGCCTTCGCCTTTGCCTTCAGCTTTTTGGTTGGGGTACTCGCCGGGCTGTTCCCGGCCTTCAAGGCAGCCCGGATGAGTGTGATTCAGGCGCTTCGCTACGACTGATCCGGGAGGACGCCGACATGAACCTCATCAATACGATTGTCATCGGTCTGAAGGAGATCTGGGCGCACAAGTTCCGGTCCCTCCTCACGATGTTCGGCATCGTCCTCGGCGTGGCCTCCCTCGTCGGAATGTCCGCCCTGATCAAGGGCATGGAAAATGGCATGCGGGAGTCGATGGTGGCGATGGGTGGGGCGGACAAGGTGTTGCTGGAGGCGCAGGCGGTGCCGGCGTACCAGGATCATCTGGCGGACCAGGCTCCCGGACGGACGATCCGAGACGTGTTCGCGCTCCGGGAGGGAGCGCCCTTGTTGCGCGTGGTCTCGCCAGAGATGACGGTTCCGGAAGTGATCCTGACCCGGGGAGAGAAGGCCTGCGATCCGTCCGAGTGCGTGGGGGCCTGGCCCGAGGTCCTTGAAATGAATCTCCACACGGTGGAGCACGGTCGCTTCTTCAATGCCATCGACGAGGAACGGGCCCACGCCGTCTGTGTCGTCGGGACCGGAATCCGTGACGCGCTCTTCGGTTCGCCGGATGAGATCGGCCGCGAGATCATCCCGATCGGTGAGAAAATCCAGATCGGGGGGCAACCGTTCACCATCGTTGGCATGTTCCAGCATTACATGGGTGAGCAGGAGGCGAAGGAGCGTGCCTTGGCACGGCGGACGCCGAAGGCCGAGCCCGGCTCGTTTCAGGGGCCGAAACGTCAGAAGGGTTGGGGCAAGCGCGGTGGGTGGGCGTTCAGTCGGAAAAACATGACTGTCTACATGCCCCTGAACACCGCTTGGGTCCGATTCCGGATCGCCGGCGACCTGGATGGAATTCCGGATCCGCGGTTGTCGGACATCGATATCAAGGTCCGGGATCTCTCGAATCTGGAGGCGGCACTCCAGCAGGCCCGGAATGTCCTGCTGGTGACCCACAACGGAATCGAGGACTTCAATTTCCGGACCCAGGAAAATCAGGTTGAGAGCATCAACAAGCAGATCGAGAACGCGCGGATGAGCGGGGGCATCATCGCTGGAATCAGTCTGTTGGTGGGAGGCATCGGGATCATGAACATCATGCTCGCCTCCATCAACGAGCGCATCCGGGAGATTGGAACCTGCAAGGCGCTGGGCGCCACCGGGACCGAGATCTTCATCCAGATCATCGTCGAGAGCGTGGTGCTGTCGATCCTGGGGGCCTTGCTGGGGTTGCTGGCGTCCGGAGGGTTGGTGGAAGTCCTTGGACTGATCTCCCCGACCGGCAACACGCCGGTGGTGACCTGGCAGTCGCAGGCCATTGCCGTCGCCTTCTCGGCTGGCGTGGGAATCGTGGCCGGTCTCTTCCCAGCGGTGAAGGCGGCTCGGTTGAGCCCGATCCAGGCCTTGCGCTACGAGTAGGGTAGGGGACGGCGGGGTGGGGGACGGCGGGGTGGGGGACGGCGGGGTGGGGCGAGACTCCGTCGAGCCGTTCCGGAGTTTGAAGTTTTCCGTTTCAAGTTTGAAGCGGGAGCCGGGCTTGAAACTCGGGACTCCCAAGGGCTTGAAACTTGAATCTTGAAACTTGGGACTCCGACGCGGCTCGTGAGGACACTCGCCCCACCGGAGCGGCACAAGGCGTGTCTCGGTGCAATTCACCTTTGCCCCGGGTTGGGGAAGTCTGGAAGGATCGCGGGAATGAAGCCCGTTGCTCCCACCCACGTTTCGGGATGGACTGCCCTGGCAGTGGCCGTCCTCCTGTCTGCCCCACTGTTGGCCCATGATTCGGCCAATCCGCACGACCATCCGCCGGCGGCCAAGCCGCTGCCGTTCGTGGTGGACTCGACGGGTCCGGTCAAGGTTTCGGGTCCGAAGGTCAAGCGGTTCGACGTGCCGGTGAGCGGGCAAGGTTATTGGGCTTTCTCGCCGGTGGTCGGAGCCGTTCCGGTTCCCGCGTCGGCGCTGCCGGTGCTCAAGGGAGCACACGGAACGTTGGTCGTGGATCCCACCCGCGACGTGGTTTACTGGGGCCTCGAGAACGTGGGTTTCGTGGGCTTCAGCAATCGGTTGATGTCGTCGTGGGTCATTGAAGGCGACCCGGCACTGAAGAAGGGCAACCTCCATGGCGCCGACATCCTGAGCCGTCCCGGCAAGTCTCCGTTGGTGGCGGCTGCCGACAACGTCGAGGGCGAGGTTTACGTGTCGGATACGACCTTCCAGAAGGCCGAGAAGGTCCGGATTCCGTCCGGGGGACCTTACGCAGACGGGAAGGGCTACGCGCCGACCGACGTGGCGTTTGGCGAGGCGGGTACGCTCTGGGTGACGGACGGCTATGGCCGGGCGTACTTCATGCCGGCGGACGTCGATCCGCTGAAGTTCCGTGGGAAATTTCACGGCGGGAAGAGCCTGTCGCAGACGCCCCATGGCATCACCTTCGATCCGGCGAGCAAGAACCTGCTGATCTCGGCGCGTCCGGAGGCCCAGGTCCATCATTGGTCGGTCAAGGATTCGAAGGTTCTGGAAGTTCAGGGCCTGCCCGCGGGGAGCACCGTCTGTGACGTCGACATCTGGGGCAACTACGTCCTCGCGGCGTGCCTCGACGGTCCGAACGGGACGCCGGGCCCCCTGTACGTCATCGACCAGAAGCGCAAGGTGGTCATCAGCACGATCAAGCCCAAGGAGGAGCTCGGATACGCTTTTGCCCAGCATCTGCACGACGCGTGCTGGTACGTTACTGGCAAGGGCGACAAGCGGGAGGTCTACATCCTCTTCACGAGCTGGAATCCCGGCGGCATCGGTGCCCTGAAGCTGGTGAACGCGGAGTGAACCTCGTCGTGCGGGCAGCGTGAGCTGCCGTGTCCGGCTTTGCAGCGCCCGTCCCGGAGCCATCCGGGGCGGGCGTCTGCGTTTTCAGCGGTCACTGGAGCGACTGGTTCTGTGGATTGTTGGAGGGGCTGTGTTTGGCCTTGCTAACTCGTCCGTACGGTGTCGTTACTGATCTTGCTATGCTCAGTCGTCTTCCAAAATCCATCATTCTGGCTGCACTGGCAGCCGGAGGCGCAGCGGGCGTTGTCCGCGGCGAAACCCTCTTCGTCGACACCTTCGAGACCGACACGTCGGCGAACTGGAGCCTACACGTGGGTTCGGTCACGCCGGATGACCCGGACTACCGGGTCGACTGGTCGTTCGACTACAGCACCCAGACCTACAATTTCTTCTCGGGTCCCGGGGATTTGGTGGGCGAGAGCCGCACGGTTCCTCCGGCTCCGAGCGGAACCGGTTCGCGAGGGGTCAAGATGGTGGTCAACAAGGACGACATCGGCGCGCGCCTCGCGGTCAACCTCTACCCCAAGGACAAGAACTTCAGCGGCAACTTCGTCCTGAAGTTCGACCTGTTCTTCAACCACGGATCCTGGGGTGACATGGGCGGAGGGACGACCGAGAACGCCTGGTTCGGGATCAACCATCTCGGCACTGGACCCAATTGGGCCCTTTTCGCCGGCAATGGCCTGTCCACTGCGTTCGTGGCCCCGGTCAAGGGCGCGGACAAGAGCGATGGTCTGTTCTTCTCGATGGATGGCGACGGTGGCGGTGCGAAGGACCTGTGGGCACTGAGCGGCAACGCCTCGGGCAGGCCCACCGTCCTCTACGGCGACCTCGGTGGCATCCTCGACCTCGACAAGGATACGTTCCCGGACCACGGCGATGAGCAGGGCAACTTCACGGGCACATTCACCTCTCCGCCTTTCGAAGCGGCCGGCATGCCTGGCAAGCGGTGGGTTCCCGTCGAAGTCTGGCAGGTGAACGACGTGATCACGATGAAGCTGAATGGTCAGGTGTTCGCCTCCTA
>CAIMMI010000015.1 GCA_903842505.1 uncultured Verrucomicrobiota bacterium
ATCCCTGCAAATAAACACCCGCTGAATCCGGAAGAAGCCGCTTTCGATGTGCCGCACGACCTCTTCCTGCTCGGGTTTCGGTGGGAGCATGACTTTGAAACCTCGAATCTGGTCTGGGCTGAGATGGGGCACACTTATGCCGGTGAAAATTGGAGCGATGTAATCGGCAAAGAATTTCCCTCTCAACAGGACCAGAAGGAAGCCACCATCCAGCCGCTCCGTTGGGCGAAGTCTGGCGACACGTTGGAGGAGCATTGAGGGAACGTCATTCTCTTCAATTCGCGCGGCGCGAACGCCCGAAGCGATAACTGGCCTATCCATCCCGAGCACAACGTCGCCAACTCCCAATTCAAACGGTTCAAGACCATCGTTTTGCGTTCGCTCCCATAGAACGGTTGCATCCCATCGCAATCCCGCTGGCGTTACGTTGATGCCTCTGAGTAGCCGGACGGCGGAATCCTTTTGTGTGAAGCCTTCGCTTTTGAATGGAAATCCCGTTACGAGATTGATGGCCCTGCCCAATCGCATCACCTCCCAATGCTGCGGAATATCACCAAGCCAAGGGATGCCGGAGGGTTTGAGGGGGACGTTGGGGTTGAGGCCGCGGGTGACGGCGCGGTGGATGATGGCCTGCTTCTGCTCGTTCAGCAGCGCGATCAGCTTCCGCTTCGCCCGGATGAACCCGTCGATCTTCCGGTTCGCATGGTCCAGAAACCGCACGATGGCGGTTTGTTCGTCGGGGGGAGGCAGCGGCACAGACAGAACACCGAACGTATCGAAGTAGAGCCTGAGGAAGCCTGATTCCCCAGTGCCCAAGCCTCTTGATTCCATCCTGAATACCCGGCCGAGTATCGGGCTTTTGAACAGCTGTAGGTAGTAGCCCAAGACAATCTCTCGTAGCGGTGAAAGTACAGCGTAGTCCGGACTGACCAGACCAACCTTTGCAGGGATTCCGAACAGGCCCATTGAGGCTCGCATTCGGTTCATCACGATCTGCCCTGGATACGCCCGCTTATAGTTGACCAGCGCGCTCGGCAGTATTCGGCGGCCGCCCATCAAGTGGTGATCAACGAGCCCGCTGTTCATCCTTAGCGACAGCAGGCTCTCTTTCCCCGTGGCGCTCCTTTCGTCAACTTCTCGAAAAATGGTTTTCAGCCGATTTATCTGCCAGTGACAAGGAACGGAAGGAAGCCACGGCAAGCCCGACTCCCTGTATTCCGGATACGGCCGGAGTCCTTCGATCATGGCTTGGCTCCCCTTGGTTTGCGGGGTCTGGGCAGCTTCTTCAGTTCCTTCGCCGCGTTTTCAAAGTCCGCGTCCACGGGGCGCGGGGCGGCGTCGAGCAAGGTCCGGTACTTGGCATACTCGATCACCGCTTTGGCCTTCGCCTGTTCAGCGGAGACCTTGCCGGCGTGATCCAGCAACTCGCGCCCCGAGATCTTGAGGAACTCATCCAGCTTGGCGATCCAGTCGCGCATGGTCATGGGTTTGCGCCCAAGCGCCTGGAGTTCGGCGTACTCGATGTAGAGGTTCACGATGCGGTTGAGCACCTGGAGTTCGTCCTCGCTGAGGTAGTTCTTGGCCACCGCCGCGTCTTCCTTGCGCACGATGCTGCCGGGGCGTGTGGTCAACAGACCCATGAAGGGTTTGGTGGCGTCCGCACGCTCCGCAATCACTTCCGCAGCGGTATGGCCGTGGGTGGCCCAGTGCATCTTGTTCTGCACGGTGGCGAAGAACCTCTGGGAGGCCTCCGCGTCCGGCGTGTAGTCCACGCTGGTGGCGTAGATATCGAGCACCTTCTGGTAGAAGCGGCGCTCGGAGGAGCGGATGTCGCGGATGCGCTCCAGCAGCTCGTCAAAGTAGTCCTTCTGGCCCTTGCCCGGCGGGTTCTTGAGCCGCTCGTCGTCCATGGTGAAGCCCTTCACCAGGTACTCGGCCAGCCGTGCCGTGGCCCACTGACGGAACTGGGTGCCGCGGTGGCTTCGGACGCGAAAGCCGACAGCCAGAATGGCCTCCAGGCGGTAGTGCCGCAGGCTGCGGGAGACCTGACGGCTGCCCTCGGTGCGAACTTGTAAGTAGTCCTTACAAGTTGCCGCCTCGGACAGTTCCCCCTCGGCGAAGATGGCCTTGAGGTGGAGCGTGACGTTCTGGGGCGTGGTCTGGAACAGCTCGGCGATCTGCGCCTGCGTGAGCCAGAGCGTTTCATTCTCCAGCCGGCACTGGATGCGGGTACGGCCATCCTCGGTCTGGTAGAGAAGGATTTCAGATTGGGGCAACGGCTCGCCGCTCACTTCGCCACCCCTTTCGTGATCTCGCTGAGCAGCCCCTCGGTTTCCTGTTCCAGCTTGAGGATGTCGGCGCTGATCTCGGCGAGGGTGCGGAGTTGGGGCGGTTGGTAGAAGTGCCGGGTGAAGCTGATCTCGTAGCCGACCTTGGTGGCCTTGGGATCGGGATCCAACCAGGCATCGGGCGTGTAGGGCAGCACCTCGCGACGAATGAAGGACTCGATCCCTGCCTGGGCCGAGGCTTCGGAGGGCAGACCCCCGGGCAGGCCGGAAGGCGGGGCTTCGAGGAAGGCGATCTGCTCGGTGTCGCGCAGTTCGGGATCGGGTTCGTACTCGACCACGACCGACTTGCCGTTCAGGGACGTTGCGTAGAAGCCGTGCAAGGGATCGGCGGCGGTTTTCCCGGGCCTGTGGACCTTGGCGATCACGGGCGCGGCGGTCTCCACCCGCCAGCTCACGGTGCGGAGGATGAGTTTGAGGTCAGGACCGGAGAGCCGGAGGCCGAGCTTCTTCAAGGCCTCGTCCACGCGGTCGCGGAAGACGTTGTGATCCTCGAACAGACCGTCCCCCAACTCCTGTCGCAGCGCGTTGGCAGCCGCCACGAGCCGCGCGTCGTCCGCCCACGAGGAGGCATCGAGCAGGCGCTTCCTGGTCTTCTCCGGCAGGCCCTTCTTCGCCGGCGTGCCTTCCTCGGATTCCTCTTGGTCGTCGTCGTTGCCCCATTCCGCCAGGCGTTTCTCCAGCGCGCCCGCGATGGCTGGGAAATCCCTTACCAACCGGTCGCCGAATTCGTCGTGCAGGGCCGAGCGGAGTTCCTCATCGCCCGAGGCGAAGCGCAGCGACTCGATGGCCTTGGCCGAAAGCTGGCTGTGAAGCCGGAGCGGACGTTCGACGGTGACCTTCCAGTAGCCGAAGGCAGCGTTGGGGAAGATCCGGGACTGGGGCGTTTCCTCGAGTCGGAGGTAGGCGTCGCAGATGCGCTGGATGTCGTCGGGGGCGAGTTCGCAGTTCTTCTTGCCGAGGTTCTTGCGGAGCGGCTTGAACCATTGGGTGGCGTCGATGAGCTGCACCCGGCCCTGGCGGTGGTCGGGCTTGCGGTTGGTGATCACCCAGACGTACGTGGCGATGCCGGTGTTGTAGAAGAGGTTCAGAGGCAGGGCGACGATGGCCTCCAGCCAGTCGTTCTCGATGAGCCAGCGGCGGATGTTGCTCTCGCCCTGGCCGGCGTCGCCGGTGAAGAGGGAGGAGCCGTTGTGAACCTCGGCGATGCGGCTGCCGAGGGCGGTGCCGTGGTTCATCTTCGAAGCCATGTTGGCGAGGAAAAGCATCTGGCCATCGCTGGAGCGGGTGACGAGGGAGAGTTCCTCGCCGCGGTGCATGACCTTGAAACGCGGGTCGCGCATGCCGTCCTTGCCGCCCATTAGTTCGAGGTCCTTCTTCCAGCTCTTTCCGTAGGGCGGATTGGCCAGCATGAAGTCGAACTCCCGTGCCGGGAACGCATCGTGCGATAGGGTGGAATGCTCCGCGCCCCCGACGATGTGAGCGGCGTGCTCGCCCTCGCCCTTGAGGAGCATGTCGGCCTTGCAGATGGCGTAGGTCTCCGGGTTGATCTCCTGGCCGTAGAGGTGGGTGGTAATCTGTTGTCCCCGTTCGGTGGCGAGCTTCTGGAGCGTCTCCTCCGCCACGGTCAGCATGCCGCCGGTACCGCAGGCGCAGTCGTAGAGGAGGTAGCTGCCGGATTTGATGCGGTCGGCGACCGGCAGGAACATCAGGTTGGTCATCAGCCGGACGGCGTCGCGGGGCGTCCAGTGTTCGCCGGCCTCCTCGTTGTTCTCCTCGTTGAACTTCCGGACCAACTCCTCGAAGACCGTGCCCATCGAGTGGTTGTCCAGACCCGGGTGCCTCAGGGTGCCGTCCCCGTTCCGGACGGGTTCCGGACTGAGGTTGATCTCCGGATCGAGGAACTTGGCGATCAATGTTCCAAGCGAGTCCGACTTGGAGAGCGTGGGGAGCTGGTTGCGGAATTTGAAGTTCTCCAGGATGTCCTGGACGTTCTGCGAGAAGCCGTTCAGGTAGTCCTCGAAGTCGGCGAGGAGCTGTTGCTGGCTGCCGCGGGATTTGAGGTCGCGGAGGGTGAACCTCGACGTGTTGTAGAACGACTGTTTCGCGGCGTCGGCGAGGGCCACGCCCTGCTCGGTGATGCCAGCCTTGTCGAGCATCTCCTTGGTTTCCAGCACCAGCTCCTTCGTCGGTTCGAGCACCGCATCCATTCGCCGCAGGACGCACATGGGCAGGATCACGTCGGGATACTTGCCCCGCTTGAACAGGTCCCGGAGGACATCATCGGCGATGCCCCAGATGAACGAGACGATCTTGTTGTGAGTGGCTTGATCCATGGAATCAGAGGAAAGGCGGCAGAGCTTGAGGCCAAAGGAATGGGCGTGGAATCCCCTGCCCGGAGCGGCGGTCCAACCGGACACCGCATCTTCCCAGGGTTGGGCGGATACGAGGGAATGCGGGATCCATAGAGCAACCCCGCCTCCTCGCTCCGCCCCACGCCGGTCCGCGTCACGCCGCCGGCGCGTCGGACACCACCCAGGCCCAGCGGCCGCCGCCGAGCTTGCGGACGTTGGCGATGCCCTTGCCGGTGATGGAAAACCACGTGTGGATGTGTCCAGGGGGTTTGCCCAGCTTCTCGGCGATCTCCTTCACCGAGATGCCATCCGGCCCCGCTGCCTGGAGCAGGCCAACGATCGCTTCCCGCACGGCACCCCGCTTCGGCGAAGGA
>CAIMMI010000016.1 GCA_903842505.1 uncultured Verrucomicrobiota bacterium
GCCACAAAGGAAGAATATCCTTCGACGACTAAGAATCAGGACATCGTGGAGGATACCGACGCGGACATTACTAAGGTTAACAGCAATATTGATTTGACAGTTGCTGATGGAAATGATTTTCTGATAAATGTTTATCAACTTTCGTAGTATAAATACAGTTAAACTTGATACTCGGATAAGTTAATGTCTAGAATTAGAGCAGATAAATTAGTTAATAGAACAGCAAGTGGTGCTCCGGAGTTAACTTATGGTGCATCTGTTCCCGTTGGTTATGGCATTACTGGCGCTGGTGGATCAGGTCGAGCGCGTTTGGACCGGCGAGTTCCTCACGGAATGCATCCGTCATCAGGGAGGCCGTCCACAGGCTTCGGGCTGCGAGTTCCGGGATCTTGGATGATGGCTGGAAAGGAAACCGGTCGAGGACGGAGAGTGAGGGGAGTTCGATCGATGTAACCCGGGCTCCCCGGGATTCGAACAGGAAGGTGTGGAATCCGGTGGCTGAGCCTACGTCCAGAACACGGGTGCCGTGAAGGTCCTGAGGGAGACCCCAATCTCCCCGAGCCTTGGCATGGTGATAGGCACCCGGGGTCAACCAGCCCGGTGCCAGCGTGACCTGATGATACCAGTGGAGGCGCGGATCCACGGAGCGGCCGCGGGTAGCCGATTCCCGGATGAACTGATGCAAGGTTGCCGGCAGATCCGGGCTGGGCTGGTTCACGGTTGGATTGGGGGGAGTCACGGATGAGTCTGCATCACATGCACGCATTGGATCGTGGCCAGGGAATCCCATGCGATGTTCATTCCATGGGACTCGGCGGCGCGAAGTGCCTCCGCGACGGATGGTGGAACCGTGCTACGGACAGGGTGTTCAGCGCGCAACCGGAATCCATGGGATTCGAGCCAGTGCGCCGCGGATTGGGGGGTGAAAAGACGGCGGTGGGTAATGCAAAGAACGCCGGATGGAAGCGGGGTGCATCGACCGGCCAACAACTCGACGACAACGGACCAATGGCCAGAGTTGGGAAGGCTCGTGATCAGGGTGCCTCCGGGAACCAACCACTCGTCACGGATCCTATGGAGGGCGGCCTCGGGATCCGGGAGGTGTTCGAGGATGTCGAGTGCCGTCACGACGTCGAATCGCTCCGCGAGTCGAACGGTCGCGAGATCGTCCGCCAGGACCCGATGCAGGCGGTGGCTGGCCTTCAGGGCTGCTTCCCGGTTCGACTCGATGCCGGTGACCCGTGCTCCGGTGAGTGACTGGACCCTGGCGCCAAACGATCCATCCCCGCATCCGAGATCCAGGAGGGTGCGTGCCTCTGCCGGAACGAGAGGAAGGACTTCGAGCCGGGCGGATCCATGGAAGGGAGGAAGGACGGCGACACAGGTCCGCGGCACGGTGTGAATCCGGGTCAGCATCTCCGCGAGTTGGAGGCGAATCTCTGTTGCGGACGGGTGGGGTAAGTTTGTGCGGACCAACGCCAGAAAGGGTTTTCCGTCTTCATGGGCCCAGAACTTGGAGTCGCAGGAATCTGCCAGCGCGCGCAAGGCCTCAAGGCATTGGGGATTTCCCGCGGCCTCGTATCGGGTCCAATCCAGGAGGGGAGGACAGACGGCATGCAGGGAGGGGTTATCGTCCAGGGTTGCGTGCAACGCCCGGAGGGTTCCGGGTGCGAGGAGGATCCAAGGATTGGGGACGAGCAGGACGCGGGTAACTCCGGGAGGGATGGATAGGAAAGCCTCCTGCAATGCTTCCCAGGGAGGCGTGTCGCCGTGTTCGACGAACTGCCACCGGGCGCCGGTTCCCAGTTCGGACCGCAACAGGTGCAGCGCCTGGGTGGCCTCGGGGTTGGCGGTGATCCGCGAATGGCTCTGGCAGGCTGCAAGGACGAGGCACTGCATGTTCATGGAGACACTCGGCGACGGATGTAGCCGGAAGGATTGTAGGTCAGGAGATAGCGTTCCCGGGACTTGTCGATTTCGAACTCTGGGTGGTTGCGGATGAAATCGCGGATGGCTGCGAGTGGGCCCTCGCCGGTGAACCCGG
The DNA here is from genome assembly GCA_903842505.1 of uncultured Verrucomicrobiota bacterium. Lineage (GTDB taxonomy): Bacteria > Verrucomicrobiota > Verrucomicrobiia > Limisphaerales > UBA9464 > UBA6176. The sequence continues at coordinate 2,045 of CAIMMI010000016.1, forward strand.
GGATGTCGAGCACGTCGACGATACCATCCTCGACCACGAAGTAACTGCCCGGGCTGACCAGCGGGGCATAGGCTTGGAGGTCGCGGAGGACCGCGGACCGGGTGTGGTCGCCATCGTGGACGATCAAGGTCCGTTTTCCCGCGCACAGTTCCTGGACCTGTTTGATCACGCTCCGGTCTGCGCAGTCGGCCTCGATCAGGGTCAATCTTGGGTGGGACGCCTTCCAGTGACGCCCATCCGCTTCAATGGAAACAACCCGGCCGTGGGCCATGCCTTCGAGGACCGTGCAGAAGAAGAGGGCGCTGCCACCGGCCCCCCCTCCGATTTCCACGACGATGTCCGGTCGGACTTCGTGGAGAATCTCCTGCATGACCCAGGCATCGAGGGGATTCTTGAGGGTGGGTATCCCCAGCCAACTGGCACGGAAGGCCAGTACAATGGCCTGGTGATGCAGGGCCCACTCCGAGATGGGGCGGTCATACCAGTCCCGGTACTCCGCATCGCGAATCCGTGGAGTGGATGGGTTGATGTTTGCCGGGGCTTCGACGGGTCCGTGCGGGTTCGACTCGGCAGAGGGTTTGCGCCATCGACCCAGCAGGCCCTTCCACCAGGTTCTGGCTGGTTTCCGGAAGACGCCGATGCAATCGCCCCAGATGGTTTCCCACCTTGTCTCGGCTTCGATGATCTCCAGTTGCTTCCATTCCCCCAGCGCGCGGAAACCATCGCGATAGAACCGCCAGCAATCGACCGGGTAGCGATGTTCCACACCACGGGAAGGGGCGATCAGGAAGATCCACCCCCCGGGCTTGAGGACCCGCACCATCTCGGACCAGGTTTCCCAGAACCGGGGGATGTGTTCGAAGGCCTGACCGGAGATCAGGACGTCGAAGGAGTTTCTGGGGAACGGAAAGCGATAGGGGTCCTTGAGGACGACGTCGACGTTGGGTCCCGGGGATTGGTCCAGTCCGGTATAGTGGCACCCACGCTCGGTGAAGAGCGGCTTGTAACTTCCATTCACGGCGTAACTGCCGACGTCAAGGACGTGGATGGGACGTCTTGTGGGCAGGTACTGGGTCACCATGCGGGACATTTCCTGGTATGATTCCGGGTGCATCGGTGGGTTAATTCTCGGGGACGATCAGGGAATCGGGGCCCAGTGGGTGGCAAGATGGATCCAGGCTCCGGAAGCTCGGGCGGCATTGTGCCCGGCGTCTGGCTTCCCTTGGACGACGAGAGGAGTCAATGGCGCGTCGTCATATCCCCGGGTGGCGAGC
>CAIMMI010000017.1 GCA_903842505.1 uncultured Verrucomicrobiota bacterium
CAACCGAATGCGTTGCCCCGCAACCTGATTGGGAATCTCGTAGGTCTTGTAGGGGGTCTCCAGGACGTAGGTCCCGGAGAAGGGCGCGGATCGGACATCGAGCCGCGTCCGCGTGAACACGACCTGCGCTCCTGGCGCAGCGTCCCCGGTGCTGAAGGCCGCCTCATGCGCCATGCCGAAGACCACCGTGGTGGTGCCGGCCGTCGTCCTCATGTTGCCGGAAGCCGAGGCGGTCCAATAAAAATGCTCCGCCCCGAACTGACCCGGAAAAACCTCTGGATACACCGCATCTGCCGGCAGCAACAGGAGCCACCCCCCGTTCAACTCCGGCACGCTCTTCGGAACGCCCACCTCCAAGGCGAGCCCCGTCGCATCCTGGTACCACTCGGGAAAACCATGCGACGCGCTGATCGGCCCATGCCGGTCCAGACCGAGCGCCTGACTCTGCGCCTGGATCTCGCCACCAGCCATCAGGAGCATCAACCCCGCCGTCATCCAGGCTGCCACATCGCAAGTGGCGCCTACCCCTCTTGTTTCTTTGATTGTGTTCATTGGTCGAAGCAGTGGTTCGAACTGCTACCCCTCCCCAAGCCACCCCCGTGCCAGCAGCAGATCAAAAACTCCAAACAACCACCCATCAATCTATTCACCAACGCTTTACAAAACAAATTCCCCACACCCCCCAACCCTCCATCTCCAGACGGAACCGGAAACGAATACCGGAATCCACGATCTCCCCCCCTCAAAAGCCGGTAATCCTGCCTGACGCCTGACCTGCCGGAACAACGGTTCCACGCACGAACATTCCGGCGCATCGAAGCGCGAATGGCCTCTATCATGCTAGCGTTCGAGGGGTTGAAACCATCTTGACCGTGTCCCCTTGAGGTCACCGATCCCCCGGCCAACCCGTGGCGAAAGCCTGGCCGCCGACTCCACAAGGAGCGTCTGTTTTAAAGCTTGGCCCAGGCCTCGACCTGACAGAAAATCATTCCGGGTGGTCTTTGGTTGAAGGGCCCGATTCCAGAAGCTTATGCGTTCGTCTATCAGTTCCTCTGCACTGCACTCCGCCATCCTGGCATCCCTCGCGCTCGGATCCGCTTCTGGCGTGTCCTTGGGGCAGGCGTTCAACGAGGCTCCAACCCATCCAAGTGGCGCGACCACCGTCAATACGGTCACGGGGACACCTTCGTTGGGCGGCGCCTCCTTCTTCCGGATCAGTAATCTCAACGGGGTGGTCGCTGCTCCAAGCCCCGCCGACGAACTTGCGACGGTCGCTACTGCAACCACCGGCGGCACTGCAAATACGGACAACTATCTCAACCGCATCGGGCAATTCACGTTTGCCCGCGACAATCCGATCCTGAACGTCAATCTCACTCTCCAGGTAGACAGCGTCTACAACCAGAATTTGATGGTGGTTGGAGATCTGATCGGGGGGGTGGATGGCAGCTTCAATCGTTCTGCCTTTCTCATGCACGATTTCGGCCTCCTCTTCGTCGGCAATGGCGGGGCCCGATTCGCGATGACCCGCATCTCGGATCCATTTGTGGGGAGATTCTCGGCGGATGAAAACTTTGCTGTGGTTGAACCGCCCGGCGGCGGCTTCACGATCGAGTACGTCCCTTCCCCTACCATCGACCCGGGCACCAATGAGTTGATCCCGCTGGCCAATCAGATCAGAAGCCTGGAATGGCTGGATTCCACGCCACTCCCAAACGACGGGAGTTGGGATCCCAATACTACTGGTATTTACGACGACACCTTCCCTGTGACGGCGGATGCCGCAACCTCGCCGAGCTTCTGCATGGTGGGAGGCGTTGATGCGGGAGGCGACCCGCTCTATGTGTCGGGGGGAAACAACACGGTCTGGAACGTCTACCTTTTCAGTACCGGTCCGATCGAAACCAACGTCCAACTCAACCTCTCCCAAATCCAGGTCACACTGTCCGTGCCCGAGGCTTCGGACGCGTTGGCTGCGGGAATGGGTTTGATCCTGGTGGCTGGGGTGATCCGCTCGCGGATGCGCGCCTGATCGGGATTCCCTACCAAGGCGACCAAAAGCCAGGGCGACTCCATAGGGAGTCGCCCTGTTTCATTTCGGGACCCACCCAAGGTCATCCCAGCAAGAGGTGAAGCGACGGTGGGGAAGTTCGAAGTCCCACCCCAGGACTGCACCCGCCCGGGTGGGGCGAGTGTCCTCACGAGCCAGGGGAGAGTTCCCAGACGCCAGATCCCCACGGCTCGACGGAGTCTCGCCCCACCCCGTCGAGCATCCCGTTTGGTGGGGCGAGTGTCCCCACGAGCCGGTGGAGGATTCCCCGACTTCAACCTACCGGGTCGAACCGGTCATCACCCTGGAGGCGTAGGACGTCAAGGGGCTCGAAGCACCGGCGGCTCCAACCGAGGGCAGGATCCGGATGATATC
>CAIMMI010000018.1 GCA_903842505.1 uncultured Verrucomicrobiota bacterium
CGATCGAGACCAGCGCCAATGCTACGAGCTTCCAATCGCCGGGAGTCATGGTGATGGACGAGACCTTGCCACGGGCACCGGCCGCAGTGGAATGCGGAAGGAGGAGGGAGTTGCTGGTTTTCAGTTTCAAGTTTCAGGACAGGGCCGGGCTTGAAACTTGGGACTTGGGCAACGGCTCGACGGAGTCTCGCCCCACCCCCGGCTTGAAACTTGAATCTTGAAACTTGGGACTTGGGCCTTGGGCCTTCCCTCCCCCTACCAGTCCGTCGGCTTGTAGTCCTTGAGGAACTGGCCCCAGACGTGGCGGCCGGTGTTGAAGCCGTCGATGATCGGGTCGGTGATGCGGGCGGCGCCGTCGACGATGTCGAGGGGCGGATGGAACTGGTGTTCGCGGGTCTTGCGTTCAGCCAGGTGGATGGGGTCTTCGTCGGTGACCCATCCGGTATCGACGCTGTTCATGTAGATGCCGTCGTTGAAGTACTCGGTGGCCGAGGTGCGGGTCATCATGTTGAGGGCGGCCTTGGCCATGTTGGTGTGGGGATGGCGGGGCGTCTTGAATCGCCGGTAAAACTGGCCCTCGACGGCGGAGACGTTGACGACGTGCTTGTCGGCAGTGGGGACGCGCAGGAGCAGGGGCTTCAACCGGGCGTTGAGGAGGAAGGGGGCGACGGCGTTGACGAGTTGGACTTCGAGGAGTTCGACGGATGAAACCTCGGCGAGGGTGAGTCGCCACGAGTTGCGTCCGCGGAGGTCGATCTGCTGCAGGTCGCGATCGAGTTGTCCGGCAGGGAAGAGTTCGGGTTGGCCCTTCCATTCCTCCGGCAGCAGCGGCAGTCGGGCGAGTTCCGCGGGGTTGAGCAGGCCGGGGAGGGCGTCGGGACTGGACGACAAGGGCAGGGCAGGGCTGAGGTTCCCGGTGGAAGGAGTGGAACCGCGGAGATCCTCGTAGGCGCCGAGCAGATGGCGTGCGGACTCGGGCATCGTCGACGCCGAGGCGAGTTCCCGTTCCATCATGTGCGTGTAGAAGTCGGGTGGGCGGCGGACCGTCTGACAGGCGTTGTTGATGATGAAGTCGAGCCGATCGCGGGTGGCGAGAAGATGGGTGCAGAAAGCCTCGACACTGGGCGTGTGGCGAAGGTCGAGACCGAAGATCTCCAGGCGGTCGCGCCACTCGGCAAAGTCCGGTTCGCGGGAGTAACGTTCGGCCGAATCGCGGGGGAATCGGGTGGTGACGAGGAGACGGGCGCCGCAGCGCAGCAGCTTCAGCCCGGCCTGGTACCCGATCTTGACGCGGCCGCCGGTGAGGAGCGCGACGCGTCCGCGGAGGTCGGCGAGTTCGGTGCGTTTGAAGGCATTGAAGTCGCCGCATTCCGGGCAGAGCCGGTCGTAGAAATGATGGACGCGGGTGAAGTCGCGTTTGCAGATGTAGCAGCGGTGCGGTTCGTCGAGTTCCGGGGCTGCGTCCGGGGTTGCGCCCGGGGCGGGCAGGGCGACGGGTGTGGCTTCGAAGCCGATCGGAGGCGAGAGGTTGGGAGCGGTGAAGATCGGTTCGCGGCGTAGCTTGCGGATGGTGGTCTGTTCGAGCTTGGCCTGTTCCCGTTCGATCTGGGCGACCTTCTGGTCGCGGGCTCGGGCGCGACTGATCCGGCGGCGGAGGTCGACATCCGGACTGAAGATCTCGCCGGCGACACGGCGGAGGCGCGTGAGGTCCTCCGGGGAAAGGCCGGCGAGCATCAAGGGGTCGGCGGCGGCTTCCTCGAGCGTGGCGAGGGCGGCCTGCAAGCGCGCAGTACGCGCCGTATCGTTCATGTGGGGTGGAGCTTCTCCGATCGCGTGCGCCGCCGCCAGTCCAGGATCAAAGGTGTGGTCGGACTGGGTGTATCCTGGTGCAGCCCTTGGAACGGGGAGTTGTTCTGGAGTTTGAAGTTTTCAGTTTCAAGTTTGAAGTGACACCCCACCGGTGCGGGAGCAGTCGAGGGGTGGAGCGAGACTCCGCGGAGTTCGCTCCAGAGTTTGAAGTTTTCAGTTTCAAGTTTGAAGCAGGAGCCGGGCTTGAAACTTGAATCTTGAAACTTGGGACTTGGGCCTTGGGACTCCCAAGCAGGCTTCAAACTTGCGACTTCGGCGACAGTTCGTCGCCACCCCGTTCGACCGGAGGCGTATCCGGGACGCTCACCAACCGAGGGCGGCGAGGAGGCCTGCGCGGTCGGTGTAGTCGGGGATGACGAGGTCGGCGCCGACACCGGTCAGGCGGGTGTGTTTGGCGGCATCGATGCGGCCGGATCCGAACCGTTCCTCGTCGGTGGCGACGGCGACCGCGGTGCCGCCGAGGGCCTTGGCCTGCTCGATCTCGACGTGGCCATCGCCGAGGGCGACGAGGGCGGTACCGGGGAGTCCGTCGGCGGCGAGGATGGCATCCATGACCCCGCGCTTGGTGTAGGTGCGGTCGCCGGGGCCGGAAGGTCCGTGAACGCGCGGTCCGAAGAGGTCGGCGACGCCGAGGGCGTTGACCTCGGCCTGGACATGGTGGACCTCGGTGCCGCTCACGACATGCAGGATCACGCCGCGGTCGCGCAGGGCGTGAAGGAAAGCCAGGGCGCCGGGAGGCTGGAAGGCCGAGGCGGGCTTTTGTCCGGAGACAACGGAATCGATGCGAGCCTGGACCACGGTTCCCAGGCGACGGGCGTATTCCGACTGATAGTCGGTGGCGGTCAGCGGGGTTCCGCCCCGTTCCGCGACGCGGTCGGCGAGCCGTTGCATCTGGTGGATGGTGGGCTTGCCGTTGAGACCCCAGATGTCGTCGTGCGCGAGTTGGCGCCGGGTTTCGACCGTTTCCCCCGGGAGTGCCGGCAGGTGGTCGAGGTACACCGCGAGCATCACCTCGCCCCATCCGGCCCGGATGAAGGAGAGCGTGCCGTCCCAGTCGAAGACCGCGTGGCGGAGGCCAGTGGGCGGGACCCAACCGGGCCGGACTTCGATGGCGTCGGTCATGACAGAACGATGGTCTCGCCGTTCAGGGCGGAGCGTTCCTCGGCTTCGCAAACCTCGATGGAAAGGGCGGCATCGGCCGGCGTGACCAGGGTCGGGGCGCGGCCCGCCTGGATCGACTCGATGAAGTGCCGGATCTCGCCGATGTAGCCGTCGCCGCCGTCGGGCTTGATCGTGGCGGGGGACTGACCGGCGGCGTACAGGCGCAGGGCATCGGCGCCGCGGGCGATGTCGAAGTCCACGGTGGCGCGCTCGAAGTTGACCGTGAAGGCCATGTTGAAACCGAAGCCTTCGGTCATGGCCCAGGAACCCTCGGCGGTGACGACGGGGCCGTCGTCGAATCGGAACAGCGTGAAGACATGATCGATCGCGCCCGAGACCTTGGAGTAACCGCCGGAGGTCACCGAGCGGGGACGACCAAAACAATGGACGACGAAGTCGGTGTCGTGGACGTGGAGGTCGAACAGGGCGCCGCCGGAGTCCGAGCCCTTGAGGAAGTGCTGATGGCCCCAGGCCGGGGCCTGGGCGACGCGGCGGAAACGGGCATCGCGGACGCGGCCGTAGGTGCCCGCCACGATCGCCTGTCGAACCCAGGCGTATTCCGGCCAGAACCGGATGCAGAGGGCGGGCATCAGGAAGACGCCCTTGGTGGCGGCTTCGGCGGCGGCCTCCGCGATACGGCGGGCTTCGGCGGAGGTTCGGGCGAGGGGTTTCTCGACAAGGACGTGCTTGCCGGCCGCGAGGGCGGCGAGGCAGAGGTCGACATGCGTGTGGGTCGGCGTGCAGATGTCGACGGCGTGGAGGGTGGGGTCCGCCAGCAGATCCTCGATCCGCCGGTAGGCCTTCACCTGGGTCATGTCGAGACGGACGGGGTTCTGGTCGCCGACATTGCCAGCGACCTTGGAGAAATCGCCATCCAGGTTGCGGCCGCTCGGATTCGCCAGGGCGGCGACCCGGGCGAGGGGAACCTTCTGGTAGGCCTTGAGGTGGGCCACGGTCATGAATCCCGTGCCGATGATGCCGACGTTGATCACGGAACGAGTATTTTTCGAAAGGCCGGGATGCGCCACGCTGAAGTTCGGGATTCGTGCCGCCGATTGACTCCGGGCGGGTGATTCCGCAGGGTTTCCTCGGTTTCACCAGCTCATGAGCAAGAAGTCATCGTCCGCAGGGACCAACATTTCGTCACTGCTTCAGGAAAAGCGTGTTTTCAAGCCTTCGAAGGAGTTCTCCGCCGCCTCGCGGGTGCCCTCGATGGCGGCCTACAAGAAGCTCTGGAACGAGTCCATCCGGCAGCCGGATCGGTTCTGGGGTCGCCATGCGAAGTCGGAGTTGGTGTGGATGAAGCCCTTCAAGAAGGTGCTCCAGTGGAAGGAGCCGGTCGCGAAGTGGTTCGTGGGTGGTCAACTCAACGTGTCGGCGAACTGCCTCGACAAGTGGCTGGGAACGCCGCTCGCGAACAAGGCGGCCCTCATCTGGGAGGGTGAGCCGGCATCGGATGGAAAGCCGGGCGAGGAACGGGTCTTCACCTATGCCCAGTTGCACCGGGAGGTCTGCCGTTTTGCAAACGTCCTGAAGCGGAACGGCGTGGGCAAGGGGGACCGGGTCATCCTGTATCTGCCCATGATCGCCGAGGCGGCGATCGCCATGCTGGCCTGCACGCGGATCGGAGCCATCCACAGTGTCGTCTTCGGCGGGTTCAGCGCCCAGTCGGTGGCCGATCGCATCCAGGACTGTGGTGCGAAGTTGGTCGTGACTTCCGATGGTGGCTATCGCCGGGGAGCGATTGTCCCGCTGAAGAAGAACGTCGACGACGCACTCATCCTCAAGAATGAGGCGGGCGAGTTGCTGGCGAAGACCATCGAGAAGGTGATCGTCGTGCGCCGGACGGCCCATGAGATCCACATGGCCGAGAATCGCGACGTGTGGTGGCACCGCGAACTGGAATACGTCGATGCCAAGTGCGCGCCGGCGAAGATGGATTCCGAGGCGCCGCTGTTCATCCTCTATACGAGCGGATCGACTGGAAAACCCAAGGGCATCCTGCACACCACGGCGGGTTACCTGCTCGGTGCGAAGATGACGCACCAGTTGGTTTTCGACGTGCGCGAGGACGATGTCTACTGGTGCACCGCGGACGTCGGCTGGGTCACGGGCCACAGCTACATCGTCTACGGACCGCTCGCCAACGGCACGACCTGCCTGATGTACGAGGGCGCGCCGAACTGGCCGGAGCCGGACCGCTTCTGGCGGATCATCGAGAAGTACCGGGTGACGATCCTGTACACGGCGCCGACGGCGATCCGGGCGTTCATGAAGTGGGGGGATGAGTGGGTCAAGAAGCATGACCTGAGTTCGCTGCGGCTGCTGGGATCGGTGGGCGAGCCCATCAATCCGGAGGCTTGGATGTGGTACCACAAGGTGGTGGGCGGCGGACGTTGTCCGATTGTCGACACCTGGTGGCAGACCGAGACGGGTTCGATCCTGATCTCGCCGCTGCCGGGAGCCACGCCGCTGAAGCCGGGAACGGCCACGCTGCCGTTCTTCGGGATCCTGCCGGAGGTCGTGGATGATGCGGGCAAGGCGGTGCCGAAGAACTCGGGCGGCAAGCTGGTGATCCGCAAGCCGTGGCCGTCGATGCTCCGGGGAATCTGGGGTGATCCGAAGCGTTTCAAGGAAACCTACTGGAGCGAGGTCAAGGGTTCGTACTTCACGGGCGACGGCTGTCGCCAGGACGAGGATGGATACTTCTGGATCGTGGGCCGGATCGACGACGTGTTGAACGTGGCCGGTCACCGGATCGGAACGGCGGAGGTCGAGAGCGCCTTGGTCAGCCATCCGGCGGTGGCGGAGGCGGCCGTGGTGGGGCGGCCGGATGACATGAAGGGGCAGGCACTGGTCTGCTTCGTCACGTTGAAGACGGGTCAGCAGTCCTCCAAGGAACTCAAGAATGAGCTGCGCAATCACGTCGGCCGCGAGATCGGTCCCGTGGCGAAGCCCGATGACGTCCGGTTCGCCGAAGCCCTGCCGAAGACGCGTTCGGGAAAGATCATGCGGCGCCTGCTGAAGCAGATTGCGTCGGGTGTGGAGATCAAGGGTGACACCACGACGCTCGAGGATTTCGCGGTGATCGCGAAGTTGACGGCGGCCGAGGAATAGTCGGTTGCCCGCGCCACGGAGACTGCAGGATCGGACCGACATCGAGCCCCCCAGCATGAGCACGGAACACCCGTTCGCCGGTCTCGACCGGTCCGCCGCCGATCCGAAGTTCCGGGTGCGCCACGGGCGCATCCGGCAGTCCATCATGGGCTGGACCTACAATCCGATGCCGGTGCCGGAGTTGGCGCGGTTGTGCAAGGAGATCGGGTTGGTCGCGATGGAGGGCGTGGATCCCCAGCATTACCCGGTGATCCGTGAGTTGGGATTGGAGATAGCGCTGGTGGGGTCCCACGGGTTTTCGAAGGGGCCTTTCAATCCGGCGAATCGGGCCGAGGTGGTGCAGCGGTTGCGCGAGGGCATCGAGACGGCGGTGAAGTTTGGTTCGAAGCGGGTGATCACCTTCACCGGGATGCGGGAAGCCGGCATCACGGATGAGGCTGGGATGAAGAATTGTGTGGAGGCGTGGAAGGAGGTCATCCCGCTGGCGGAGGCGAAGGGCGTGGACCTTTGCCTGGAACACCTCAACAGCCGCGACCTCGGTCATCCCATGAAGGGGCACCCGGGCTACTTCGGCGATGATGTCCAACGTTGCGCACGCCTGGTGCGCGAGGTGGATTCACCGCGGATGAAGCTCCTGTTCGACTTCTATCACGTGCAGGTGATGCACGGGGATGTGATCCGGCATTACCGGGAGTTGCAGCCAATCATCGGCCACCTGCATGTGGCCGGCGTCCCGGGGCGCGGGGAGTTGGATTCAACCCAGGAACTCCACTACCCGGCGATCATGAAGGCCGTGGTGGATTCCGGGTACACGGGTTTTGTGGCCCAGGAGTTCCTGCCGACCTGGCCGGATCGGGAGTTGGCCCTGCGGCATTCGGTGGCGCAGTGCGATGTGTGAGGGCAGGGCTGACCGCCTCCGGACGTCGTCGGCTACCCTCACACTGTAGCCGCCGAGGTAACGAGGCGGGATACCCCACCGCTTCCTGACGTCGTCGGCTGCGTGGAGGTGAGGATCAGGGACCGTCGCAGGCGGCACCGGCGGCTTCGTTCTGGGTGAGTTCGCGTTCGCGGGCGGCGAATGTCTTTCGGGTCTTGTCGATGGCGTACCGACCGAGCACGAAACGCAGGGGAGCCTCGCCGGATTGCACGAGCTTCACGATGGCTTCGGCTGCGAGGATGGGATTGCCGGGTTGCTTGCCATCGATCTTCGCGAGGTATTGGCCGAATCGGGCCGCGGTGTTGGCGTAATCGGGGAGCGTTACGGCGGCGCGGGTCATGGAACGGCCGACGAAATCCGTCCGGAACGGGCCGGGTTCGACGAGCGTGACGCGGATGCCCAGGGGCTTGAGTTCCTGGGCGAGGGATTCCGTGAGGCTGGAGAGGGCGGCCTTCGCAGCGCCATAGGCTCCGAACCCCGGATAGTTGGCGATCGCGGCGGCGGCACCCATCTGGACGATGTGTCCGGATTTCCGCTCGCGGAAGTGCGGCAGGAAGGCGCGCAGCACGGCGGCGGGCCCGAAGAAGTTGGTCTCGAAGGTCGCGCGGTATTCGGCATCCGACGTTTCCTCGACGGATCCAATCAAGCCGCGGCCGGCGTTGTTGACGAGGACATCGACGCGGCCGAACTCGGCGATCGCCTGTTGGACGAGGCCGGGGAGGGTGTCCTGCTGGGTAACGTCGAGGGGCAGGACGCGCAGGGCGTCGGGGACGCGGGCAGCGAGATCGTCGAGGGCCGCAGGATTGCGGGCTGTGGAAACGACGAGGTCGCCCTGGGAGAGGGCGACCTCAGTGAGGGCGCGACCGAAACCGGAAGACGCACCCGTGATGAACCAGACGCGCGGCGAAGCAGACGACATGGCCATTGAAGTGCCACGGATCCGCCGCGCCGCAAGCGCGCAGGACTACTTCCAGATCATATCGGCCACCGTGCGGTTGGCCGGGATGAACGGAAGGACGTGCTCGGTGTAGGGCGTGACGACGTCGAGGACGTAGGCCGTCTCGGACGCCAGCATGCGCTGCAGGGCGGCGCGGAGGTCCTTGCGGTAGATCACGCGTTCGCACGGGACATTGAAGCTCGTGCAGACCTTCACGTAGTCGGGATAGACGGAGGTGCGGGAGTCCGGGTTGCCGAGGTACGTATGACCGCGGTTGCCGCCGTAGAAGTTGTCTTCCCACTGCACCACCATGCCGAGGTGCTGGTTGTTCAGGATGATGGCCTTGGCGGCGATCTTCTCCACGTGGGCCGTGGCCAGTTCCTGGATGTTCATCAGGAACGAGCCGTCACCGTCGATGTCGATGACCTGCTTGTCCGGTCGGGCCACCTTGGCGCCGAGCGCAGCGGGGAAGCCGTAACCCATCGAGCCGAGACCGGCCGAGGTGATGAACTGGCGCGGATACTTGTACTTGTACCACTGGCCGGCCCACATCTGGTGCTGGCCGACGCCGGTGGTGATGATGGCGTCGCCGCCGGTGAGCTTGTGGAGTTCCTCGATGACCATCTGCGGGAGGATGAACTCCTCGCCGTCCTTGGCGTGCGGCTTGATGTGGTCGGAGTCCACGATCTGCGCCTTGTCCGTGTACTGGAAGGGGGCCTTGGCCTTCCATTCGGCGATCTGCGCGTGCCAGGGTTCGAAGCGCTTCTGGATGCCTCCGCGGCGTTCGATCAGCTGGTTGATGCGGCGGAAGGCGTCCTTGACGTCGCCATGGACGGCGAGGTGGGCGCGCTTGTTCTTGTTGTGTTCCGACTTGTCGAGGTCGATGTGGACGATGGTCGCGTGCTTGGCGAACTCGGAGAACGCGCCCGTGACGCGGTCATCAAAACGCACGCCGCAAGCGAGCAGCAGGTCGGCGCCGTCCTTCAATTGGACCAGGGGTTCGGAGGGAGACTTGCGCTGCACGTACTCGCCGTTGACCGCCCAGTTGGCGAACGCGGCACCGTGCATGCCCAGCCAGCGCAGGGAGAGCGGATGCTCTTCCGGGAAGCCGCCGATGCCCATCAGCGTCGTGGTGACGGGGATGTTGCAGGACTCGGCCAGCTTGAGGAGTTCCTCGGAGGCACCACCGGTGATGATGCCGCCACCGACATAAAGGACCGGGCGCTCGGACTTCTCGATCAGGCCGATGATCTCGTTCAGTTCGAGGTCGCCGGCGTGGATCTCGGCCTGGTAGCCGCGCAGACCCGCGATGATCTCCTCGCGCGTCGGCCAGATGGGCTGGGCCTTCTGCTGCTGGACGTTCTTCGGGAAGTCGAGGACGACGGGACCCGGGCGGCCGGACTCGGCGATGTAGAACGCCTCGGCGACGATCCGCGGGATGTCGTTGATGTCCGTGATGAGATACGAGTGCTTCACGATCGGCATCGTGACGCCGATCATGTCGGTCTCCTGGAAGGCGCCGCGGCCGATCATCGCCTGCGGCACCTGGCCGGTGATGGCGACGAGCGGGGTGGAATCCATGAAGGCGTCGGCGATGGCCGTCACCAGGTTGGTCGCGCCGGGGCCGGACGTGGCCATGCAGACGCCGGCCTTGCCGGTCGCCCGCGCGTAGCCTTCCGCAGCGAACGATCCGCCCTGCTCGTGACGGGGGAGGATCGTGCGGATCTTCGACTTGGTCAGGGACTGGTGCAGTTCCATCGAGGCTCCGCCGGGATAGGCGAAGATGGCCTCGACGCCCGCGCGTTCGAGGGCCTCGACGAAGATGTCGCGGCCGAACATCAGCGGCCCGATTTCGCGCTTGGATTCAGGGTTCGGTTTGGCAGTGGCAGTGCTCATGGTGTCGATCTTCTTTGCTGCTGGCGGCGCTGGTCGTGGCCAACAAAAAACCCACGGCCCTCGCAGCCGTGGGTTCTTGTGAAAGCGTGTTCAGGCGCGACAAGTTCCCTCGGCGGTGTACCCGCCTACTACGAGGAAACCTACTAGCTTCGCGCACATTCTGTTGCTTTTCATGCCCGGGCAACGCCCGCGGGTCAAGGCTGCACTTGGGAAGATGCGGGGAAGTTCCAAGTTTGAGGATTCAAGTTTCAGGCGGGAGGGGGGCGGCGGAGTCGCCATAGATCAAACCTGAAACCGGCAGTTCATCGATCCGCAGATGGCTGGCGCAGATTTTCAGGGATACGGATGGGGAAGCGGAACGGGGCGGTTATCCACAGATTTCACAGATGGCACAGATTTCTTCGGCGTGCTGGGGGTGAGTTGTTGGCAGATGGCGCCGATTGCGCAGAGGAAGAGTCAAACGGCTCGAATTCGAACCCGTCGGGCGCTCACCTCGTCGATGTCCCCCGAGGCGAACCCAACCCAAATCCCGGTGGATTGGTGTCATCGGGGCAATCGGTGGATCCAACGGCCTTTTCCAGTCTGATTTTGGCCGTTCCGCCACTTGACCATGAATGGTGGGACATGATTGGCTTTGCGCCCTGCGCCGGTGGAGAGGTGGCCGAGTGGCTGAAGGCGCTGGTTTGCTAAACCGGTTTACGGTCAAAAGCCGTAACGGGGGTTCGAATCCCCCCCTCTCCGCCATTCTTCAAAGCGCGGGTTTCGTCCCTTCCTCCCTTTTTTCCTGGGGTCTCGCGACCCGACCGCATCGCACGGTGTTCGCCATCCGGCCGATCCCCGGGTGCGTGCTCCGCAGGACCCGGGGCTATCGGCTGCCATCCCTTCAGCCGCCTTGGGACTTGAATCTTGAATCTTGAAACTCGGGACGCCCCACCGGCTCGTGAGGACACTCGCACCACCCGGGCTTGAAACTGGGATCTTCCAACTCGTGGGGACGGTGTTGGGAGGCGGCCTTGGTCGGGGGGTGAAGATCCTTGTTTCCATAGGAGCTGTAATAGCCAACATCAGGTGTGACTGTGCTGCTCAAGATGGTACCGTCGTCGGTGGCGTAACCATTCACCCTGAACTTCCATTGCTCCGATGACTTTGAACCGAATGTGGCGAGCCTTTTGGCTCCTGATGTACCTAAAAATAGGTTTTCACGTATTCGGGCAAGTCCTGCCGGATCCGACCATCCAGTGGACCGGACTGGAGGATCAACGGTGGGCCAACGCGGCGAACTGGTCGCCCGCGCGGATTCCGGTTGCTGCGGACCACGTGGCGATCAACGGCGCCGCTGGAACTGAGGTTACGCTGACGGGGACGCAGTCGGTGGGGAGCGTGCGGGTGGGATCCGGAGTCCGCCTTGCGGTGGACGGGAGGCTTACGGTTTCGGTGGGCGGGCAGGTCCTGGTGGGCGGGCAGTTGGATCTGAGCGGAGCCCTTGCCGGTGCGCCCGTGGTGGTGGACGGGTTGGTGCGATGGTTGACGGGGGAATTGAACGGAGCGTTTTCGGTGGCCCCGCGCGGCGAATTGATCGTGAGCGCCCAGGCGGGGCACGACATGAACAGCGGCAACAGCAGTGCGCCGGCGAGGATCGACAACGACGGATTGGTGCGTTGGCAAGGGGGGACCCTCCGTGCGTGGAGCGGGTCCCGGGTGACGAACCGGGGAGAGTGGCGGATTGAAGCGGCGGGAACGCAGTTCAGTTACTGCTGCGGCGGGTTCTTTCCGCAATTCGTCAATGAAGGTCGGGTGGTGAAGACGGCCGCGGAAACGGTCGCGACCTTCGGGGATGCCGTCCTCAGCCAGTCCGGGCTCTTGCAGTCCGACGGCGGGGCCCTCGTGGTGCAGAGCAACGGTGCGTGGACCGGGACCAACCGGATTGCGGGCGCCGGGCGGGTTCGATTGACGGGGGGGAGTCAAACCTGGAGTGGAACCACGGTGCTCAACGGGGTTCTCGAGCTTGCGGGGGCGGCGGTCTTCGGTGAGATGGAACTGACCGGACCCGTGGCCCTCGAGTGGATCTCGGGTCGATTGCATGGCGTCGTGACGGTGGGTGTTGGTTCGCAGTTCCTGATCCAGGGGGATGCCGGGAAACAGATGGCTTCCGGGAACAGCGCGGCGCCGGCACGCATCGTCAACAAGGGCTTGCTGCGTTGGTCGGGGCGGCAAGTGGACGCCTGGGATGGGGCCCGCATCGAGAACCCGGGTCGGTGGCAATTGGAGTCGGATGGGACCGTCCTGGAGTACTGTTGTGGGGGTGCGATTCCGTCGATTGTCAACGACGGCACCATCGCCAAGGTGGCGGGGACCGGCGTCACGACATTCGCCCGGGTCAATCTGGACAACTCGGGGACCGTCGAGGTCGGGCCAGGCGAGGTGCAGATCACCTACAACGCCCAGTGGCGGGACGGATCGCGCGTGACTGGCCCGGGTGCGCTTCGGTTGGTGAGTGGGACCTCCGAGTGGGAAGGGCGGATGATCCTGGGTGCAGAACTGGATCTGGCGGGGGCCAATCTGACGGGATCGATCCGGCTGACCGGTCCGGTGCCGGCGACGTGGACCTCGGGTCGGTTGTACGGTGCGGTGACGGTCGAGGACGGGGCGCTGCTCCTCATCGAAGGGCTCGGGGGAAAGTCGATGGCATCGGGCAACAGTGCAGCTCCGGCGCGGTTGACGAACCGGGGCACCGTCCAGTGGTCGGGGGCGGTCGTGCAGGGTTGGGACGGGGCGATCGTCCAGAACCAGGGTGTCTGGCAGTTTGATACGGGAGGCTCGGCGCTGCGGTATTGTTGTGGGGGGGCGTATCCGCAGTTCCAGAACGAGGGCACCGTGCTTTCCGCGACGGATGAAACCGTTGAGATCAGTGGCTTTCGATTCCACAACCGGGGCGTGCTCCAGGCGGGTGTGGCGGGGGGCGCCGTGCGGATCCAGGACCTGAGCTACTGGTATGACGGCAACCAGATTGCCGGTGAGGGTTCGGTGGTGCTGGAGGGGAGCACGGCGACGTTTGAAGGCGTCACGCTCCTGAACGGCGTGATGGAATGGGCCGGCGTGACCACGGTGGGTGACCTGCGGATCCGGGGGGCGGTGCCTGTCCAGTGGAACAGTGCCCGGATCGTGGGTTCACTGACCATCGATCCGGGCGCGCGGGTCGACATCCGGTCTGGAGGAACCCACAACATCGCATCGGGCAATTCGGCCAGTCCGGCGTCGATCACGAACCGGGGCACGCTCAGCCTCGATGGTGCTCCCCTCTATGCCTGGGACGGGGCCCGACTCGTGAATCGCGGGAACTGGCGGGTGGAATCCGATGGCCTGGCCATCCAGTACTGTTGTGGAGGGGCGTATCCAGTGCTGATCAATGAAGGCGTCTTCGCGAAGGCGGGCGGGGATGGAGCCTCCGTGGTCGGCTCCGTGCTGGTGGAACAGCGCGGGGTGTTCTCGGCGGCTTCAGGCCAGATCCAGGTAGGGTTCCATTCGACCTGGTACGCCGGCAGTCGGGTGGAGGGACTGGGTTCGGTTGCCATGACGGGCGGCAACATGACGGGTGCCGGGTTGGTGACGCTGAGCGCGCCGATGGAAATCGCGGGTGCGAACGTCGTGGGCGAGGCGTCCTTCATTGGGGCGGCACCGCTCCGCTGGTCGAGCGGGCGGATGTACAACACGCTCCGGATCGAAGCGGGCGGTCAGATGGAGGTCATTGGAACGATGCACCTCGCCTCGGGGAATTCCTCGGTCCCGGCGGTGTTCACCAACCGGGGCACCGTGCGCTATTCCGGGGCCGGGACGAGCTACTCGTGGGATGCCTCCCAGGTTGTGAACGCGGGGCAATGGATTCTGGAGAACGATGGCCTGCTCGGTGCGTACTGTTGTGGCGGTGGCTATCCTTCGTTCGTCAACGAAGGGGTGTTGGCGAAGATCGGGGGGGCAGGCGAAACCACGTTCAACGAAGGAACCTTCTCCAGCACCGGAACCGTGCGCGTCGAGACCGGGTCGCTTCGGCTTCCCCGGTCGGCAACGGTTGCCGGCCAAACGGTGATCCGGCCACCGGCGTCCCTGGCCGGTGTTCAACTCCTGCAATTGTCCGGCGGGTTCACGCTCCTGCCTCCGTCCGATCCCCAACCGGCCGCGGGAGCGTCGGCCGTCGTCATCCAGGCTGCCACGCGCCGTGGGCAGTTCTCCGATGTCCAGGTTCCGACGCGTGCCGACGGGCTGACGTGGTCGTTGGACTATGGCCCCACGACGGTGACGGCGACGGTTCTGGACGACACCTGTCTGGGTGGAAGCCTGGCGGGATGGTGGCCGGGTGAAGGCGGTCCGGCGGATCTGGCCGGAAAACATCCTGGCAGCGTGGCAGGTGGCGTGACCTACCTGCCGGGCGTGGTGGGGCGAGCCTTCCGGTTTGATGGAACGAGCGGATACGTGGATCTGGGCGGTTGGTCGCCGGGCGCGGAATGGACGACCGAGGCGTGGGTCCAACTGGATTCGGTGCAAGCCGGGCGGCGCGGGATCCTCTCGGGAATCGGGGGCTGCCGCGACTGGGGTTTGGTGGTGATGGACGGGAAGCTCGGGGTGGTCTTCCGCCAACCCGCCGGTTGCACGGCCAACCTCCTGAGTCCGGAGGTTGCCGAGCCCGGCCTTTGGTATCACGTCGCGGCCACCTGCGATGGTTCCACCGTGAAGCTCTACCTCGACGGCCAATCGGTTGGCAGTGCCGCTTCGGAACCCGGGTACATCGGGTATGAGAATGCCATGATTGGCCGGTCGAGTTGCTGCGGCGAGTACTTCGCGGGCCTGGTCGATGAACCCTCCATCTACCAGCGGACGTTCACGGCAGCCGAGGTCGCGGCGGTCTTTGAGGCCGGGACGAAGGGGCGCTGCGCCCAGAGCGCCCTGGCGGTCACCCGGGTTGAGCCGGGCGGCCCGATCCGGACGAACGTCAGCCGCGTGAACCTCCGCTTCAACCAGAGCATCACTTCCTCCTCCTTCACGACGGCGGACCTGCGGCTCACCGGACCAACGGGTGCGTTGGATCTGTCGGAAGCGACGATCGTGCCGACGCCGGATCCGCGTGGATACGAGGTCCACCTCGCCTTCCCCCTGGCGGCCGAGGGCAATTACACGTTGATCATCGGGCCCAACATCCTCGACGCCGCGGGGCAGGGCATGGCGGGCGGGTTCGCCTACACGAACCAATTCCGGCTCGACCGCAGCGGGCCGCGGATCGTGTCGAGGACACCGGCCTCGCCGGCGTCCGGACGCGTGAGTGCGTGGGACATCACGTTCGACCTGCCGGTGGAGTTGTCGACCTTCACCGCGGTGGACGTGCGGATCACCGGCGACGGATTCCCGGGCGTCCGATCCGTCACGCTGCTCTCGAACGCCGTGTACCGGGTTGAATTCCATTCGCCGCTGCCGGCCGGTGACTACTCCTTTGCCGTTGGACCGGACATCCGGGATGCGGCCGGGAACCCGATGGATCAGGACGGGGATGGAACGCCGGGCGAGGCGGAAGTGGACGCCTACGCGGGCACCTTCACGGTGCTGGGATCGGACCTGGCGGTGCTGTCCGTGACGGGTGCGCCCGTGGGCCTGATGGGGCAGTCGGTGCCGGTTGTGTTCGTGGTGACCAATCGCGGGCCTTCGATCGCGATCGGGCCGTGGAACCATCGGATCGTATTGGCGACGGATTCGACGGGTGCGTCGCCGATGAACCTGGGGAACCTGGCGTTCCCGGGGAATCTCGCTTCGGGTGCGTCGCTGACGCTGACCCAGCAGGTCATCCTGGTGAACGGCACCGCCGGAACGCGCTACTTCGGTGTGGTCGTGGATCCAGAGCAGGCGACGATCGATCCCGACCGATCCAACAACAGTCGGTTCTCCGTGACCCCGGTGGTGGTTGAGGCGGCCGACCTGCGGGTGAGTGGAGTGGAGACGACGAACCTCCTGACGCTGGGGCAGGGGTTGGTGGTGAGGTGGCGGATCTCGAACCCGGGTGGAAGCGACACCACGGCGGCGGGGCGGGACGGGGTGTTCCTGAGTCCGACTTCCAACTCGCTTACCGGCGCCGTGCTGCTCGGGAGCTTTGCCGGGGCAGCGGTGCCAGCTGGCGGCGGGTACGATCGCACGGGGTCGATGACGGTGCCGTTGCGGCCCGACCTGATTGCGCCGGGCAACTGGTTCGTGGTGGTGGGGGCGGACATCGACAACGCGCAACCCGAGGCGGACGAGTCGAACAACCGGGCCGCGGTGGCGGTGCAAGTCCAGTTCCCGGTGTTGCCTGACCTCGCGGCAGGGCAGGTTTTGGCGCCGCAGTTCTCGGGTGCGGCCGTGGAGACCGAGGTTCGATGGACGGTCCGCAATGTCGGGGGGGTGAAGGTGGAGGGTGCGTGGGATGAACGCCTGACCCTCCAGGGGTCGGGCGGCACGCCGCTCCTGCTCGGTGACTTCCGGTTCACCAACAGCCTGCCCGCCGGGACCGCGCTGGTCCGCACGCAGTTCGTGACCTTGCCGCCCAATCTGGCTGCGGGGACGTACCTGTTCCGCATCGCACTGGATCCACGGTCCGAGGTGGTCGAACCCAACGTCACCAACAACACCGCGTCCACCGTCGCAAGCACGATCATCCCGGCCGCACTCCAGTTGACCGGGTCGGACTCCAGGATGATCGAAGGCGCGCCGGCGTTGAACTTCACCGTCTTCCGGAATTCGGATCCAACCGAACCCTTGCTGGTCCACCTGACCAACTCGCAGCCTTCGGAGGTCACGGCTCCCGACAGCGTGACCATTCCAGCGGGGCGGGATTCGGTGACGTTTGCGGTCAGCGCTCCCTTGGACGGGATCATGGATGGCGCGCGGTCGGTGATGCTGGAAGCCGCGGCCGGAGGGCACGCCACCGCGCTGCTCCCGGTGCAGATCGAGGATGCGGACCGTCCGACGATCACCCTGGAAACGGCGCCCAACCGGGTCCGCGAGGGACAGACGCTTCCGGTGTTGATCCGGCGCAACGGGTCCCTGTTGGCGGAGGTCCTGGTGCTTGTGAGGAGTTCGGATCCCACGCGGATCCGCGTGCCCTCCGAGGTCCTCCTGCCGGCGGGCGTGGCTTCCCTCTCGTTCGCGCTGCTGGCCAGGGACGACAGCGTGGTGCAGGTGCCGGGCTCGGCCGAATTGACGGCGATCTCCGGCGGGTATGTGGGGACCACGAACCGGATCACCATCGAGGACGATGACGTGCCGACGGTGCTGGCGACGATGTCTCCACCCGAACTGAACGAGGGCGCCGGGCCGCAGGCCGGGAACGTGACCTTCCGCCGAAACGGCAGCACCGAACGTTCGCTGGTGATGGACCTGGTCGCGTCGACCGAAGGACTGCTCCTCGTCCCGGCAACCGTGACCTTCGATGCGGGTCAGTCGGAGGTGACGATCCCGATCGGGGTCGTGAACGACACCCAGGTCAACGGACGTCGGACGGTCGCCTTGCGAAGCTTCGTGCGGGCGACGGGCCGCCTGGAAACCGTTGCGGAGAACGCGCCGCTGAACCTGGCGGTGATCGATGACGAGGGCCCGACCCTCACGTTGGCGCTGGGTGCCGACGTCGCGCCCGAGGGACGCAGTCCGGCGCTGACCGCGACGGTGCGCCGCAACACCGGGACGAATGTGCCGTTGACGATGAACCTCCATTCACTGGATGTGACCGAGGCGACGGTGCCGGCGACGCTCGTGATTCCGGTCGGTTCGTTCACGGCGGTGTTCCCGGTGGCGACGGTTCAGGACGGGGTGACCGATGGTTCACAGTCCGTGACGATCGAAGCCTCGGCGGTTGGATTCACGGCGGGCCGCGCGGCGTTCGTGGTGTCGGACAGCACGTTGCCGGACCTTTCGGTGACGCGGTTGCAGGTGCCGACGATCGGCGAAACCGAGGCGCCCTTCAACGTCACCTACCGCGTCGAGAACCGGGGCAATCAGCAGACGGACAAGACCTTCATCACGCGCGTCTTCCTGAGTGCGGACCCGGTGCCGGGTGGCGACACGATGCTGGGACAATTTGCCTTCGATGGGGCGATGCCCGTGGGACAGTTCTTCGAGCAGACCCTTCAATTCCGGCTTCCGCGGCAGTCGGGACGTTACTGGGTCATCGCGGTGACGGATGCCACCCAGGTACTCACGGAAATCCGCGAGGACAACAACAGCACGGTGGCGTCGGTCCCGATCGAGGTGAAGCCGTCCTACGTCGCAACGGTGATCGCGGATCTGGAGCAGGGATTGCCCGGGACACCGGTCCCGATCCGTGGCCGGGCCGTGCGGGTGGGATCGGAGCAGGGTGTGCCGAACGTCCCGGTCAACATCCACGTCGACCTGCGCGGCACGCGCCGGATCCTGACCGCGCTGACGGATGCCTCGGGCAACTTCACCGGGACCTTCCAACCGCTGCCCGGCGAGGCCGGTCGATACGAGATCGGGGCGGCGCATCCAGGCGAGGCGACGGCGCCGGTGCAGGATCGGTTCAGCCTGCTGGGCTTCACGGCAATGCCGAAGCGGCTGTCGGTGGAGATGTCGGTCGGTGGATCGGATATCGAGGTCACCGAGTTGGTGAACCTGAGCGAAATTCCGCTGACCGGAATTCGGGTCGAGTCGGTGGCGTTGCCGCCGCACCTCAAAGTCGTGGCGAATCCGAACGGAACGACCCTGGGCGGCGACAGCACCAACTCACTGGTGGTGCGGGTCGAAGCGACGGGATCGGCGACGACCTTCGGGACGTTCGGGCTGAAGGTGATTTCGGCCGAGGGCCCGACCTTCGAGATCCCGGTGGATTACTCGATCCGCGTGCCGCGACCGTTGCTGGTGGTGCGACCGGATTCGCTGTTGGCGGGCATGGCCCGGGGTCGGCAGACGGCGGTGACGTTCGAGGTGGCGAACCTCGGCGGGATCGCGACCGAGCCGCTTTCGCTTTCGCTGCCGGACTTCCCGTGGGTGGCGGTCGCGGGTGACAACCCGATCGCGGCCTTGCAGCCGGGTGAGACGAATCGGGTGACCTTGCTGCTGACCCCGCCGGCGGACCTGGCGCTGGGAGCCTATGCGGGGGCGATGACGCTCAGTTCGGCGAACGCGGGCCTGAACCTTCCGTTCGAATTCCGCGCCCTGTCCGACGCGCGGGGCAGCCTGTTGGTGCAGGTCGAAGACGAGTTCACGTACTACGCCGAGGGAAGCCCGCGCGTGACCAACGCGACGGTCGTGGTCCGCGACCTGTTGTCCGGGATCGTGATCACCAACGGCGTGACCGACAGTCACGGTGAGTTCCGGTTGATCGACATCCCGGAGGCCTACTACGAGGTCGAGGTCAGCGCGTTGAAGCACACGAGCGACTCCATCAACCAGCTGGTGGAGGCTGGAAAGACCAATGCGTTGAACGTGTTCCTGTCGCGCCAGACGGTGGAATACAACTGGACGGTGGTGCCGACCGAGATCGAGGACCGGACGCAGATCGTGATCGAGACGGTGTTCGAGACCGTTGTGCCGGTGCCAGTGGTGACGGTGGAGCCGTCGTTCATCGACCTGCTCGACATGGTGGGCGACGAGATCCAGGTCGACATCGCGATTTCCAACCACGGCCTGATCGCGGCCCAGGAGATGGACATCACGTTCGATGCCCATCCGGACTTCACCTTCACGCCATTGATCTCCGACATCGGGACCTTGCCCGCGCAGAGTTCGCTGGTGGTTCCGGTGACCATCCGGCGGGTGACCCCCGGTGTGATCGGGCGGCGGGCGATGCTGACGTCGGGTCGGACAGGTCAACCGGCGGCGGGCACGGGACCCTGCTGGGGCGGCGGCCGGGTGAAGCACGTCCTCAAGTGCGGCAAGCTCAAGCCGGTCTATGCGAATGGGATTTCCGTGCGCACCGGATCGAACTGCGGTGGGAGTGGGGGTGGCAGCGGCGGTGGTGGCGGTGGTGGCTGGACCGGCGGCTACGGGGGCGGCGGCGGGGTTGCCGCCGGCGGCAACTACGGCACCGGTTTCGGAAGCCGACGCACCGTCGCGCCGAAGGAGTCGTGCGATTGCAACGAGTCGGGGTTTGTTCCCCGGTGCTTCGAGATCGGCGTGAGCAGTGGGATCGTTGGCAGGGCGGCGAGTTCGGCGGCAACGGCGTTCCTGTCGCCCGTGAACGGTCAGGCCGAGGTGAAGCTCAATGGCCAGGCGAAGCTGTGCACGTGCTGCGACGAGGATGGCGAAGGCTTCCTGCTGGAGGGGGCGGCCGAGGTCGAGGGTGCGATCAACCTCTCCATTCCCCTGGTCGGAAAACGCATCCGGCAAGGGAAGGCCGAGGGTGGTGGGATGGTCTTCCTGGAGGCGGGGATCGGTTGTGATCTCGTGATCGGTGGCAAGCTCAAGGGTTCGGTCAACGGGGCGACCGAGTGTCATTTCAAGAATCCGAAGGTGTGCGCGACGATCACCGCCGAGATTCCGGGCGGCGTGAACTGCGGTGCGGCGGGCAAGGTGACTTTCCAGGCGCCGGATGGCACGGAGACCAGTCAGGGCGCATCGGTGACGGTCGGTGTGACCGGTGGCATGAGCGGTTCGTACACGGTCTGCAATGGCAAGGGTTCCGGCGAGATCTGCGTCAACGCGGTGAATGCCGAGGCCAATGCCCAGATCGCCATCGGCGACCGGAGCGTGGGTGGGAAGTTTACCCAGGAATTGCGCGCGAAGGAGTGCTATCCGTTCGGTCCTTCCACGCAGCTTCTGGATGCGCCCGAGTTCGTTCAGGAGGCGATCCGGCAGATGCAGGAGTTCGCTGAGCGGGCGGAGCGCGAGTTCCGCGAAAGTGCCGACAAGGCGAACCCGAAGGCCGTGTCGTCCCTGCCTGCAATCCGCGTTGCGCGGATCGGGGCCCGCCATGCGGTTCCGACAGCCGGCGAGGAAGGCATCTGCGCGCGGGTAAAGCTCCGCCTGGAACAGGAATTCGTGCTGACCCGGAACGCGTTCCGCGGAACGCTCGAATTGAGCAACAAGGATCCGCTCAACGGTCTCGACCTGATCTCGGTGTCGGTGCAGGTCTATGACACCAACGGCCGAGCGGCCACGGACCTCTTCGGGTTCCGCGCGCCCCAGTTGAGTGGTCTCGACGCGATCGACGGCACGGGAACGCTCGGGCCGGATTCGACGGGTTCGGCGGTGTTCATCCTGGTGCCGACGCGCGACGCGGCACCCGAGGTGCCGACCCAGTACGGCGTCGGCGGCTACCTGACCTACCGGTTGGAGGGGCGCATGGTCACGGTGCCGATGGCGCCGGTGACGATCACCGTGCTGCCGGATCCGCGGTTGGTGGTGCAGTACTTCCACCAGCGCGATGTGTTCAGCGATGACCCGTTCACGCGGGACATCATCGAACCCACGGTGCCGTTCAACCTCGCGGTGATGGTCGCCAACCGGGGCAAG
Organism: uncultured Verrucomicrobiota bacterium; assembly: GCA_903842505.1. Lineage (GTDB taxonomy): Bacteria > Verrucomicrobiota > Verrucomicrobiia > Limisphaerales > UBA9464 > UBA6176. The sequence goes on from CAIMMI010000018.1 coordinate 21,399, forward strand.
GGCGATGCGAAGAACGTGCGGATCATCTCGGGACAGCCCGAGATCGTGGAGAACGAGAAGGGACTGGCGATCGACTTCAGGATCATCGCGACCGAGGTGGCAGGGAAGAGCCTGACGCCTTCATTGACGGCGGACTTCGGTCACATTCCGCCGGGTGACATTGGGATTGGCCGTTGGTTGCTGACCTCGACGCTCCAGGGCCTGTTCCTGGACTACCAGGCGACGTTCCAGCACCTCGACAACCTCGGGAAGACCAACCTCTCTCTCGTCGAGGCGGTGACGATCCACGAGATGAACCGCCTCGTGGAAGCCGGCGGAAGCTTCTCCGACGGCAAGCCGGACTTCCTCGTGAACGACGAGGGCGACGAAAACGACCAGCCCGACACGCTGTACCTGAGCGATGGTCGCACGAATTCGGTGCAGGGGGTCGAGCAGGCGCGCATCGATGGCTCGCTGGCGGGTGCCAACCGGCAGGTGCAATTGACGGCGTCGGTCGGGCGGGGTTGGTCCTACTTCCACGTGCCCGATCCGGGCAACGGCAAGTTCCGGTTGAAACGCGTCACGCGCAGTGACGGCTTCGAGGTGTCGGTGAACACCAACGCGTGGACGACGGACCGGACGTTCATCGGACGCGGCAAGCGGCCGATCTATGAGAACCAGGTCCACTTGCTCGATCACGACAGCACGGGCCGATATATCCTCGAGTATGAAGACGTCCTCACGGCCGATCAGGCACCGCCGGTGAGCAGCGTGGTGGCCCTTCCGGCTGCCAGTTACACGACCATCCCGCTGCTGTGGTCCGGTGGCGATGAACCGGGCGGCAGCGGCCTGGCTTCGTTCGACATCTTCGTCTCGGTCGATGACGGTCCTTTCGCGCCGTGGTTGCAGGCCACGAAGGTTCGGGGGGCGGTGTATCGAGGCGAGCCAGGCCGTCGGTACGCCTTCTATTCAACCGCGGTGGACGTCGCGGGCAACCGCGAGGCACCGCCCTTGCAGCCGGATGCGGCGACCCGCGTCTCATTGGCGAACTCGGCACCCGTGGTGGCCGCGATCCCGGCGTTGGCCATCGACGAGGGCGCAACGGCGGTGTTCCAGGCGTCGGCGACGGACGCGGACCTGCCGGGCCAGACCCTGACCTGGTTGCTGGGAAGCGATGCTCCGGCGGGAGCCGTGATCGACGGCCCGACGGGTCGCGTGACCTGGGACACCGGCGAGGCGAATGGTCCCTCGGTGACCTCCTTCAACGTGATCGTCCGGGACAATGGCGTTCCGGCGCTCTTTGGAACGAATCGCGTCAGCATCACCGTGCGGGAGGTGAATCGGGCGCCGGTGATGGGTGGACTCGCAGATCAACAGGTCAACGAGGCCCAGACCCTGCAGGTGCTCGTGTCCGCCATCGATGCCGATCGTCCCGTCCAGGGTTTGCGGTATGCCCTCGCGGGTACGAACCCGTCCGGGGTGACGGTGAATCCAACGACCGGATCGCTCCGCTGGGTACCTTCGAATACGCAAGGAGGGCAGACCTATACCTTGCGGGTCCGCGTGACGGACGACGGCGCGCCGCCGCTCTCGGATGAGCAAACGTTCCGGGTGACCGTCCGCGACACGCAGGGCGACTTCGCGGTCCGGATCGGGAGCACGAATGTGTTCCGTGGCGGCAGCAGCTCGGTTCCCGTGGGACTGGAATCGCCGCTCGAACTGACGGCGCTCCGCTTCGGGTTGACCGTGCCGGTGACTGCGCTCGACCAGTTGCGGTTGTCGCCGGTGGCTGCGGAGGTGGGTTCGGCCACGGTTCGACCGGATGGTCCCGACCATTCGCGGGTTGAGTTCACGGCTTCGAGTGGCCTGACCTTCCTCGGAGCCCAGTTGCTCGGCCGGTTGGAGTTTGTGTCGCCGGCGGCCAAGGATTCCGTCGCCCTCACGTTGGATCCCGACCGGATCGAGGCCGTGAAGCTCGACGGAACGGTCATCGGCCGGCCGAAGGTTTATCCGGGACGGGTCTTCGTGATCGGCGACCAACCGCTGCTGGATCTGGTGTGGGTCGGTGATCGGACCGAGTTGCGGCTCTACGGCCGCAGTGGGCTCCGCTACCAGGTGGAGTCGAGCCCGGTGATCGATTCCACCCGCGTCTGGACCCCGCAAGGGATCCACACGTTGAGCGCGGACGTCCTGACGATCCCATTCACACCAGGCGCTTCAGGCGACGCCTTCTACCGGAGCCGAAGGTTGCCGTGAGGCCCAACGGGAACGGGGGGCTCGACTCCCCGTCACTTCGCGTCCGGAGAGTGTTCACCAGACGCTCGATTGTAGGCCGCGTGCCCCCACGCGGCGTGGA
>CAIMMI010000019.1 GCA_903842505.1 uncultured Verrucomicrobiota bacterium
ATCGAGTTCGATATTATTGAAAGGGCTGATAACTTTGCACCCGAAGGGAGTTCACGTGCTCAAGCCCTGAAAGGCAGTAGCATTTTCCGCGTCCGCCTCGAAAGAGAGGTCGAATGGGGAAAAGCACGGGATTTCCACATCGGCAACCATGCCGGCGATTCCACCGGATGTGCGCTAGTTGGGAGGTTTGATCCGAAAACTGGGACATTGTCTCAAAGTGGTGCGGCAGCGAAAGCGCTTTGGAAGGCTTTTGAGAATGGTGGAACTATAAAGTTCGATAACAGCCAGTGGAGAACGCCTTATGCCCTCCCCGAGGAGAACACCACCCCCAATTTTCAAGTCGACCAGGGACGCACTTTTGTTCCAAATGATAATTAAACGACACAAAGTCGCCTTCCTTTGCCTACTTCGACTCGCACGCATTGGTTGGCAAGGTAGAGGCCTCATCCGCATCCCCATCGTCCGCTGGTCTTGCCTTCGCTCCCTTCCCCCTGCATTAGTGCTCACGGCTCGCGTCACCGTCCGTGGCTTCACGCCGCAAACTCCGCCATCATGCGTGCGCCAGGGCCCCGGCGTGCCACTTCCTGCCCTGGGGGGGCTCCGCGCATGACCTACGCCGCCACCCATTTAATCGTCACCCTGCGCCCCAGCGCCCGCGTGGCCTTGCTCAGGGTGAGTGGCTTCACAGATAGGTTGCTCGCCTCGGGCAGGCTATCCGCGGCGAGGCGGCAGGTCTTTATACGTTGGGTCAATTCGCTTTTGGTCAATATATGTATATCTAGTAATCGGACGATTAGCAGTTTCAAAGGCTGCTTTTGCGCCGGATCCTCGACCCCCGCGACTAGGCGCTCATTCAAAGCATACTATAGCTGCCTATCGAGCGTATTAAACCGAGATTCAATCCACCAAGCTCAATGAACCAAATCCTCCCCATTCTGGGGCTTATTCCAGTGCTCACTCTTCCTACCCACGCCGAAGGCATCCCCGAGCCCGGGATCGTCTTATACGGCGAGGTGCGGAACGTGCACACCAACTTCACCTCCCGTCCCCGTCTGACCTTTGGCGAACTCGACTGGCCGGTGCGGGCGGGTGGAAAGACGCTCCGACTGCGGGTGGGTTTGACCAATCTGGCGGGTAACCTCAGTTACCGGGTCCGCATCCCATTTGAGACGGTGGTGGGTGGCAACAGCGAGGGCCCGGCCAGCTTCGTGCTGAATGCGGCGGCGACGGATTATATTTCGGAGAGCATTGTTTATCGTGCAGGGACGAATGCCTTGCCGGCGACGATCCAGTCCTTCACGACCAACTCGGTGACGAGCATGGCGGTCTATAATTTCAATGCCGCCAAGCGCGGGTTGGTGCAACGGGTGGACCTGTCCATCCAAAGCGACGGGATTGCTCCGGCGCGCGGTGTGCCCGGGACCAGCGAGGTCGGGTTGCCGGGTTGGGCCGGAGGCGTTGGAAACGGGGGGCAGGGGGAAGTCCCCGGCTTCCAGTTCACGTCGGTCGGAGCGCACCCGGACGGTGGAGTGCGCATCGAATGGATCGGGGCACCAACCGCCAAGACCTTCTATCTCTTGCGTGCGGAGGTGTTGGACGAGGGGTTGGGCAGTTATGGCATCGTGAAGGTGTTTCCGAAGGGCAGTCCGGCGGGTGGGACGTTCCATGACGCCCAGGCCGATGCCGAAGGCAGCTACTTCTATCGGCTCTGGGCGGAGTGAGCATGACCACACCGAGTCTCAGTAGGCCCGCAGTACGGGGGGGAGTCGTGGCCCAGGGTGTCCAAGGGTGGACCTTCTGGCTTCGCGGATTTCTGGCCTTGATTGGGGCCGTGCGGTTGGTTTCGGCCCCGATCCCGGAGCCGGGCTGGGTGCAACTCGGCAGGGTCACGGATCTCCGGTCGGGTACACCCGTGCGAGTCAGCAGCGGGGTGCTGGCCTGGACGGTGGAGCCGGTGTCGGGGGGGCCGGATGTGGTGGTGACCACACCGGTGGGAGCGCGGGATGCGACCACGGATTATGTGATGGAAGTTCCATTCGAGACCCGGGCGGTGTCGGGTGGGGGTAGCACTCCGGGCCGACTCGAGTTGCTGGCCGCCGGAGCGACCTATCGTCGGACTCAGGTGACCTGGAATGGAGTGCCGGCGACTTTGGTGGCGGCGGGGTCCGGGGCGACCGGGTTTGGTCCGGCGGACCGTGGCCGGGTGGATCGGGTCGACCTGGTGATCACGGCCGGGGTGGCGGCGGATGTTGATGCCGACGGACTTCCGGATGCGTGGGAGTTCCAGGTGTTCGGGGACCTGAGCCGCACCGGGACCGGGGATCTGGATGGGGACGGGGTTGCGGATGCCGCCGAGTTTGCGGCGGGGACGGATCCGGCGAGCGCGTCGTCGGTGCGACGTCAGGTGGCGGAGGGCACGCTGCTGCAGTGGAACGTGGCCGGGACCAACGCTCCGACGGGGCGTCAGGTCCGCTGGTTGTCGGGTCCGGCGGGTTCCGGGGTGACGAATGACTTGTTCGCGTGGACCCCGACGGAGGCGCAGGGGCCGTCAACGAATGAGGTACGGGTGTCCGTGACGGATGGAACGCTGACGACAACCAACGGCTTTGTGGTGGTGGTGACGGAGGTCAATGCGGCACCGGTTTTCGTCGGATTGACGAACGCGGTGGTGGCGGAATTGGTGGGTTACACGCGGACGATCTCGGCGACGGATGCCGATCTGCCGGCGCAGTTACTGACCTTGGCGCTGGTGAGTGGACCGCCGGGTGCCGTTGTGACGAACGGTGTGTTTGCCTGGACG
>CAIMMI010000020.1 GCA_903842505.1 uncultured Verrucomicrobiota bacterium
CGCGTCTCTCCAGACGGCCGACTCACGCGGATCGGCCCCGCCTGACCAACGCGCCGTCGGCTACGACCTCCTCCGCGTCCGGTTCTCCCCGTAGCCGCCGAGGTCACGAGGCGGGTCTTCCTCCGGCATCTTCACGTCGGCGGCCACTCCCATCCGTAGCCGCCGAGGTCACGAGGCGGGACTTCCTCCGGCATCCTCACGTCGGCGGCCACTCCCTTCCGTAGCCGCCGAGGTCACGAGGCGGGTCTTCCTCCGGCATCCTCACGTCGGCGGCCACTCCCTTCCGTAGCCGCCGAGGTCACGAGGCGGGACTTTCCTTCGCGCCCTCGCGGCTTCGCGCGCACCCCATCCCCCCTTCGCGCCTTCCTCCCCACCGTTGCAACCCACCCTTCCCTCGGCGAACCTCCGCGCCATGCAAGAATCCGAGTCGGTCCAGTGTCCCTTCTGCGGGCAGGCCTTCGAACTCGTCATCGACACCAGCGTGCCGACCCAGCGTTTCACCACCGACTGCGAGGTCTGCTGCCGTCCCTTCGAAGTCGTTGCCGAGTGCGAACCCGGCGAGATCGTCGCCCTCGAAGTCCTCCAGTAAGTGCCCCCGGCGACTCCATGTCCCGACTCCGTCACCGCGAACTCCTCCTCTCGCTCAAGGCCTCCACCGTCGAGGCCTGCTTCAGCGTGCCGATGCTGAACCTGACGATCCCGAGCTATCCCTTCGTCATCACCTTCGCCGTCGCCGCCCTCGGTTGGGGCAGCACCGCTGTCGGCCTCATGGCCGCCCTTCCCCACCTCTGCAACCTCGTCCAACCCGTCCTCGCCACCTGGCTCCGCCAGCGCATGGCCCTGCACCCGATCATGGTGCTGACGTTCATCTTTACCGCCCTTCCGTGGGGATTTGTTTCCGCCCTGCCCTTCCTTCCGCCGTCCACGCACGACCTCACCTTCGCCCTCATCCTCGGCGTCGCCACCCTTGCCAACAGCCTCGGCGGCGTCTCCTGGTCCGCCGCCATCGGCGAACTCGTCCCACCTCGGATCAGCTCCCGATTCTTCAGCCGACGCAACCTGGCCTTCGGATTCTGGACGCTCCTCACCGTCAGCATCGCCAGCCAGATCGCCGAACGCGGCCGCAATTCCCTGGTCGTCTACGGATGGATCTTCGCCGCCGCCGGCCTCGCCCGACTCGCCGGTCTCGTCTTCCTCTGGCGCATGAAGTTCCCGGACTCCGTCATGAAGCCCGGCGTCGAACCGCCCGCCTGGGCCGAACTCTGGGTCCCGCTCCGCGACCGCAACTACCTCAAGCTCGCCGCCTTCATCGGGCTCTGGGGGCTGCTCCTCAACCTCGGACAACCGTTCTACCCGATGTTCCTGCTCCAGGTCGTCCAGCGACCCGTCGGCGACGTCGGATGGCTCACCGCCCTCGCCGGTATTGGAGGGCTGTTGACCCTGCCTGGCTGGGGCAAGCTCTGCGACCGCTTCGGGGTCAAACCCGTCCTCTATGTCTGCTCGCTCGCCTGGGCGATCGTCGGGCTCCTGTCCTGGACCGCCGCCGGCAATCGATGGTGGTTCCACCTCGTCGGCACCTACCTCTTCATCGGCGGAACCACCGCCGGATTCCAGCTCTGCCAATTCCACCTGATGCTCAAGCTGGCCCCTGCCAACCGCGCCCCCTACGTCGCCGTCTTCCTCGCCCTCACCAGCTCGCTCACCGCCATCGGCCCCATCCTCGGCGGCGCTCTCCTCCGCCTCCTGCCCGACCAACTCGGCTCGGTCCTCGGCCAGGAGATCCGCGATTACCACGTCCTGTTCGCCCTCTCGATGTTCGGCTGCCTCGTCTCCGTCCACCTCCTCGACCTCGTCCACGAAGCCGAAGCCCACCCGCCCGAAACCGTCTGGCGAACCATGCGCTCCATGCGCGCCTTCAACCCCGTCCTCATCGCCCAGTCCGCCGCCCAACTCATCTTGACCCCGGTCGGCCTTGTCGCCCTCGCCCGTCAATCCGTCCGCACCCTCCGCAAACAGGCCCGCCAGATCACCGACGTCGGCGACGACCTCGTCGAAAGCACCACCGAAGCCATCCGCCCCACCCGCCGCGACCCTCCCGAAAAGGAAAGCCCCTAGGCCCCATCCGTCCCATCGCCGTCGTTGCCGGATCCCTCGGCAGCCCCCATCCTCGCCCCATGGAAGTCGCCCTGCGCGCGTGGCTGGAAGCCCGCTTGCCCGAGACCCTCGCCCACCTGAAGTCGATGGTGGACGTGAACTCCTGGACCCTCAATCCCGCCGGAGTCAATCAGGTCGCCCGCATCACCTCCGACCTCTTCGCCCCGCTCGGTTTCACCGCCTCTTCCGTCCCCTCCGTCAATCCCGCCTACGGCGACCACCTCGTCCTCACCCGACCCGGCTCCGGCCCGGCCTCGGTCGCGATGGTCTCCCACCTCGACACCGTCTTCCCGCCCGAAGAGGAACAGCGCAATCACTTCGCCTGGCTCCCGGAAGGCGACCGCATCTACGGCCCGGGCACCCACGACATCAAGGGCGGTACCGCCCTCCTCTGGCTGACGCTCTCGGCCCTCGCCTCCCACGACCCCGCTCTCTTCAACGCCACCACCTGGCAGATCTTCCTCAATTCCTCCGAGGAAGTCCTCTCCGCCGACTTCGGCGACGTCGTCCGCTCCCGACTGCTCCCGGGCGCCAAGGCCGCGCTCGTCTTCGAAGCCGAAGGCCGCGCCGGCGATGTCCGCAAGCTGGTCGTCGCCCGCAAGGGCCGCGGCTCCTGGCGGATCACCGCCCGCGGCCGCGGCTCCCACGCCGGCGTCACCCATCAACGCGGCGCCAACGCCATCACCCAACTCGCCCTCACGCTCCAGCGGGTCCATGCCCTCACCGACCACTCCCGCGACCTGACCTTCAACATCGGCACCATCCGCGGCGGCTCCGGCCTGAACCGCGTCGCCGAGGAAGCCGTCGCCGAAGGCGAATTCCGCGCCTTCTCTCCCGAGGTCTGGAACCACGGACGCGACCAACTGTTCGCCCTCGCCGGTCCCGGCGAGATCCGCGCCGCCTCCGACAACTTCCCCTGCCAGGTCTCCGTCGAATTGATTTCCAAGAGCGACCCCTGGCCGCGCAACCCCGGCACCAACGCCCTCTTTGAACATTGGGCCGCTGCCGCCCGGGAAATCGAGTTCCCGCTCCTGCCCGAGGCCCGCGGCGGTCTCAGCGACGGTAACCTCCTCTGGGACGCCGTGCCCACCCTCGACGGCCTCGGCCCCTCCGGCGACAACGACCACTGCTCCGAACGGTCCGCCGACGGCTCCAAGCTCCCCGAGTACGTCCTCCCCGCTTCCTTCGTCCCCAAGGCCCACCTCAACGTCCGCGCCCTCCAACGCCTCCTCACCTGAAGATCAGTCCGATCCGTCGGATCGGTCTGATCACGTCTACCCCTCCCGCCGCTCCGGCAGCCACCACGCCAGCACGGCTGCCGGGAAGAACAGCAGGCCCGCGTAGAACAGGGCCTCGCCCACGTTGGTCACGCTGGTGTACCGCCCGAAATACACCGTGCCGCACGCCGCCACGATCCGGCCGAAGTTGTAGCAGAACCCGGCCCCGGTCGTCCGCAGCAACACCGGGAACAACGGCGGCAGGCACATCGTGAACAGGCCGAACACGCCCTGGCACACGCCAATCGCCACCATGAATCCCAGCGCTGTCCCATGCGACAGCGTCTGCCCGAAGGCCACGAGCATCAGGGCCCCGTACGCCAGGCACATCACCGCAATGGTCCGCCGATACCCGAAGATCGACGCCAGCCAACCCGCCAGGAAGTTCCCCACGATCGAACCCGCCATCACACAGGTCAGCGCCACCAGCGCCGCCTGATTCCGCGCCGCCCCCTCCAGTCCCACGACCTCCGGCAACTTCCGGATGTAGGCCTGCTGCCAGTACATGAAGGTCCAGTGCGCCGTCAGCGACACCCCGCAGATCGCCAGCACCCGCCACGTCGTCGAAGCCACTTCGCCCTGGAACAGGTCCAGGATCCCCGGCGGCTTCCCTGCATTCTGACGCGCCGCATGCCACTCCTCCGGTTCCGGCACCGCATGCCGGATCCACAACACCAGGAACGCCGGCACCACCCCCACCAGGAAGATCCACCTCGGCTCAACCCCCTTCATCGCCCAACCCGCCACACACGCCAGCAACACCCCCACGTTCACCGCCGTCTGCAACGTCGCCGCAATCCAGGGCCTCCACCGCTTCGGCCACGTCTCCGACAACAGCGACGCCCCCACCGCCCATTCACCCCCGATCCCCAACGCCGACAGGAACCGGAACGCCATCAGGTGCCACCACTCCGTCGACGCCGCTGACAACCCGGTGAAACACGCATACGTCAGGATCGTCAGGCACAACGCCCGACTCCGCCCGATCAGGTCGCCCAACCGCCCAAAGAACGCCCCGCCCAACGCCCAACCCACCAGAAACGCCGCGTTGATCAACGCCCCGTGCTTGCCCACCTCCGGGTCCGTCTCCGGCAACTTCAGCAGCAACGCCACAAACGGCACCGCCACCAGCGTGTAGATGTGCATGTCCAACCCGTCGAACATCCATCCCAGCCACGCGGCCAGTCCGGACTTCTTCTGCTGCGACGAAAGGTCACTCCAACGCTGCGTATCACTCATGGGGAACCCACCCACTGTCCGGCCCACACCCCAACTTCCAAGCCTGAACTTCAGCCAACCCGGACAGGCCTCCCATTTGCCACCCACCAATCCTCCCCTACCCTCCCCCACCCCAAATAGATCAGTCCGATCCGTCCGATCCGTCCGATCAGACTGATCCCACCCCCACCCCCACCCCCAACCCCAACCATGCACCCTCGCAAGCTGCGACCCGGCGGCGGTTACCGCTCCCTCCGCTCCTTCCAGGTCACCACCCTCATCTACGATGGCACCGTCCGCTTCTGTGACACCCATCTCGACCGACGCTCCCGGACCCACGACCAGATGGTCCAGGCCGCCCGCTCCGGTCGCCAGAACATCGCCGAGGGGAACCGCATGGGCGCCACCAGCTCGAAGTCCGAACTGCACCTCACCAACGTCGCCCGCGCCTCCCTCGAGGAACTGCTCCTGGACTACGAGGATTTCCTCCGCCAACGGGACCTGCCCCTCTGGCCCCCCGAAAGCCCCCAAGCCCACGCCGTTCGCCAGGCCCTCTGGAACCAGGGCCAGAACCAACCCGATCCCTCCCTCACCTCCGGCGGCGACGCCGGCTCCCGCGCGCGTTGGCAAGTCTACCGTCCATGGCTCGACCAACCCGATCCCGTGCTCTCCGCCAACGCCCTCATCTGCCTGATCCACCAGGCCAACTACCTCCTAGACCAGCAGATCACCGCCCTGGAACAGGCCTTCATCCAGGGCGGCGGCTACACCGAATCCCTCGCCGCCGCCCGCCTCCACCACCGCTCCCAAGAAGATCAGTCCGATCGGTCTGATCCGACCGATCCGACTGATCCTCGCCAGTCTCCCCCACCCAACTGCCCCCAATGCCAGTCCCCCATGCGGCTCCGCACCGCCCGCACCGGCTCCCGCTTCTGGGGATGCCCCGCCTTCCCCACCTGTAAGTCCACCCTCCCCCTCCCATCTCCCACCCCCAATTGATCCGTCCGATCCATCCGATCGCCCTCACCCCGCCTCCCACTCAGCCCTTTTATTCGCTCCTTCTCCGCTGTTTCATCCGTCCCACATGACGACAGAAACGCTCCACTTCGAGAGCGCTCGCGCTGCCCAGCAGGTGTTCGGCGGGGATGACCGCAACCTCCGTTCCCTCGAACAGGAACTCGGCGTGAAGGCCACCGTCCGCGACGGCATGATCCGCCTCGATGGCGAAGCCGACGCCGTCGGCCACGCCAAACGCCTGTTCACGGTCCTTGCCGACCACCTCAAGGCCGGCAACACGATCCGGGCCCGCGACTTCGCCCACGCTCTCCACGTCGTCAAACACGACGGCGACGAAGCCCTTCAAAACCTGTTCGACCAGAAGTTCGCCACCTCGACCAAGAAGGCCCCCGTCTACCCCAAGACCGTCGGCCAACGGAAATATGTCGAGGCCATCCGCGACCACGACGCCACCTTCGGGATCGGTCCCGCCGGCACCGGCAAGACCTACCTCGCCATGGCCCTCGCCGTGAACGCCCTCAAGGACGGCAAGGTCAACCGCATCATCCTCACCCGCCCCGCCGTCGAAGCCGGCGAGGCCCTCGGCTTCCTCCCGGGCGATCTCTACCAGAAACTCGACCCCTACCTCCGCCCCCTCCACGACGCCCTCCACGACATGATGGTCGCCGACGAGATCCAGCGGAACATGGAGAAGGGCATCATCGAGATCGCCCCGCTCGCTTACATGCGCGGCCGCACGCTCAACCAGTCCTTCATCATCCTCGACGAGGCCCAGAACACCACCGCCGAGCAGATGCTCATGTTCCTCACCCGCCTCGGATTCGGCTCCAAGGCCGTGATCACCGGCGACGTCACCCAGATCGACCTCCCCCGCACCAAACGCTCCGGCCTCATCGAGGCCGCCCAGGCCCTCCAGGGCGTCGAGGGCATCGGAATCGTCCAGTTCGACAAACGCGATGTCGTCCGCCACCCCCTCGTCCAGCGCATCGTCCACGCCTACGAACGCCACCGCGGAACCCAACCGCCCGCCTGAACCCCGGCGCCCACGCACACTCCCCACAACCCCCAACGCGCCTTGAACCCAAATCCCCAGGTCCTCGAAATAGACAACCGGCAGGAGGACCGCCCCGTCGATCTCCGCCGCCTCCGGGCGTGGACCCTCGCTACCCTCGATGCCATGGGCTGCACCGCCGAACTCGGTATCCACCTCGTCGGCGCCCAGGAAATGACCCAGGTCAATTGGGACTACCTCCGCCACCAGGGTTCCACCGATGTCATCACCTTCGACCACGGTTCCAATCCCGACCACCTCCACGGCGAACTCTACATCTCCGTCGCCGACGCCATCCTCCAGGCCGATGAGTTCGGCACGACCTGGCCCGAGGAACTCGGCCGCTACGTCATCCACGGTCTCCTCCACCTCCACGGCGAGGATGACCTCGATCCCGTCGCCCGCCGTCGCATGAAGAAACGCGAGAACCAACTGGTCCGCCAGGTGGGCGATACCGTGCCCTCCGACTCCCTCGAAGGTCCCCCGTCCTCCAATGGATGAACGTTCCCACGGCACGATCCTCCGCATCCGTCCCCTCACCGAGACGAGCCTGATCGTCCACTGGCTCACCCCCGAACACGGTCGTCTCGCCACCGTCGCCAAGGGCGCCCGCCGCCCCAAATCCCCCTTCCTCGGCAAGCTCGACCTCCTGCTCTCCGCCGACTTCAGCTACCAACCCAGCCGACGCTCCGATCTCCACACGCTCCGCGAAGTCGCCGTCCTCGACCGCCGCTCCCGACTCGTCACCGACCTCCAGTCGCTCCGCGTCACCGCCTACGCCACCGCCTGCATCGAGCAGTCCACCGAGTCCGACACCCCCATCCCCGAGGTCTACGAACTCTTTACCGCGCTCCTCGACTATCTCGCCCTGCACCCGCCCACCGCCCGCGCCGTCCTCGCCTTCGAACTCAAGCTCCTCGCCTGCCTCGGCATGGAACCCGACCCCGCCGAAACCCGCCTCCCACCCGCCGCCGCCCAACTCGCCCACGACCTCCTCGACACCGACTGGATGGACCTCCCCAATCTCGCCGCCTCCCCCTCCGATGCCCGTGCCGTCCGCCAGTTCCTCCACGGCTTCCTGATCTTCCACCTCGGCAAACTCCCCCGCGGCCGCGAGGAAGCCCTCCACCCCATCCCCTCCCCTCCGTAGCCGCCGACGTCAGGAGGCGGGTGGCTCCCCTCCCTCCGTAGCCGCCGACGTCAGGAGGCGGGTGGCTCCTCTCCCTCCGTAGCCGCCGACGTCAGGAGGCGGGTGGCTCCCTCTCCCTCCGTAGCCACCAACGTCAGAAGGCAGGTCTCTCCCCCCCTCCCGACAACGCCACAATCAACTGCTGGATCTCCGCCTCCTCCGACAACCCCTCCGGCAACGTCTGCCGCACCTCCATCCGCACGATCTCCCGGAACCGCCGCCGAAGCCGATGGATCGCAACCTTCACGGCCCCTTCATTCATCCCCAGCCTCGCCGCCGCCTCGGCCTGCGAACCCGGTTCCTCCCCGAACGACAACCAAGCCTTCAGCACCGCGAACGGCCCCGCCGATCCCGACTCCAACGCCTCACGTTCCAATCTCGCCAGCGCTCCCTCGACCACCGTGAACGCCCACTCGCGGTCGAACAGCGCTTCCAACTCCGGCGCCGCCGGATCCAGCATCGTCTCTCCCGACTCGGAGTCCCCGCCCTCGATCGGCACGTGCTCAGCCTCGCCCCCATGCCGCTTCCGACCCGCCCGTCGATGCCGGTTGGCGACGAAGTGCTTCAACGCCCCCAGCAGATAGGACCGGAACCGCCCCTTCCCCCGATCCACCCCGTCCAAACCGTCGCCCCCCAGGATCTCGGCGAAGAACGCGTGGGCCACGTCTTCCGGCTCGTCCACCCCGGTTCCCGTCCGCCTCAGGAACGCGAGCACCGGACGGTAATACGTGCCGCACAGCTCACTCAGCGCCGCCCGGGCCGGCTCACTCCCACCCCGTGCGGCCAGCACCTGCGTCCAACGCGTCGTGACGAAGGCTTGGGAATCCGGCGCGTTCATGGCACCAGCGTCGCCGAAGGTTCGACGGGGACCGGCGGCGCCAGCTTTGGCACGGAATCGGCCGTCGTCAGGGTCGCGATCAATCCGATCAGTCCACCGCACAGCACGCCCGCCAGGATCAAGGCGATCAGCGCAAACCACCCACCCCGGCGGACCGGTGTTCCCCCCTCCGCCCGCCTTCGCATGGAACGGAAGAACCCCAACGTCCCCGCATAGGTCCCGAGCGGAATCAGCAGCAGCATCAATCCGAACAGCAGCAGGCCGTCCAAACGTGGCGGATTCCGGCCCAACGCCAGCAGCACGAACGTCGCCATGCCCGGCACCGCCACCGCCATGGGCAGCAGATAGACCCCCCACCGCCCACTCTTCGCCGTCGACAGCCGTTCCCTCGTCGTCTGCGCCGGCTCCCGACCCGTCCGCACCGCCACCGCCTGCCGGATCAACAACGCCCATTCCGCCACGCCCGCATTCCACGTCCACGGCCAGGCAAACCAACCCATCGCCGGCAACAACACGACGCGACGTTCACCCCCGGATTCCTCATACGTCACTTGCAACAGGTCCAACCCCGCCGGATTCATCGATCGCGGAAGATCCCCGACGCTCACGTCCCGGATCGCCTCCAGCGGAAGGACGGTTTGCTGACCATCCTTGAGGAAGGTCAACCTCTCGTCATCCAACATGAGTTGCCCGCGTCGCCGCCCCGGCAACATCTGTCCCTCGAACGTCGCCAACTCTTCCGGCCGGTACAGGAATCCCATCGATGACCGGATCAGCCGCGGCACGGGACGCACCGGCTCCCGCCGGAAACCGGACGCGGCCCCGAACCCAACCGCCCCGACCTGCGTCCGGAACTCCGACGCCGTGGCGTACCGCAACTCCGGCTGAACCGAAAGCGCCCGCAGGACGATCCCATCCAGCCGGACATCGATCTCCACCTTGCTCGACGGCGGTTCCAGTCGGGCTCCCGGCAACTCCCCCGTGAGCAATTCATACAGCACCACCCCCAGCGAATAGATGTCGGCCCGATGATCTCCCTGCCCGGGCTCGCGCTGCTCGGGGGCCATGTACTGCGGCGTGCCGGCCGCCGTCGCCCGCGTCGCCGTGCCCGCGGCGGATCCGGATCCCACTCCGCCCGCCACGATCCCAGCTGGCCCCTCGTTTCCGCCGCCGCCTCCCAGCATCCGGGCGATCCCAAAATCCGCGATCTTGATGTGCCCGTCGCGGTCAAGCAGCAGGTTCTCGGGCTTGATGTCGCGGTGCACGATCCCACGCTCATGCGCGTATTGCAGGGCAAGGCAGACCGGCGGAACGATCGCCAACGCCTGCTCCGGCGTGAACCGACCCGCCCGCATCGCCTGCCGCAGGTTCACCCCGTCGACGAACTCCATCAGCAGGAAGTAAAAGACCCCGGCCACTCCACCCGACGCCCCCTCCGCCACCCCAAAATCATGGATCGTGACGATGTTGGGATGGCTGAGCAGCGCCAGCGCCTGCGCCTCCCGACGAAACCGCTCCGCAAAGGCCGGATCCGTCACCCGCTCGGGAGCCAGCAGCTTGAGGGCAACGAGCCGGTTCAAGGAGCGTTGCCGCGCCTTGTACACCACCCCCATCCCCCCACGCCCGATGACTTCCAGGATCTCGAGCTGGGGAAAGGCCGACGCCACCAACGCCAGGTCCGGAAGCGCGGAGCCCGACGGCGCCGCTTCGGACTCCGTTGCGAACGCCGCCCGGACCAACAGGCATCGCGGACACAGACCCTGGGCACGCCCCGGCTCCAGCGCCTGCTGGCATCCCGGACACTTCCTCTCATCGACAGATGGTTGCATACACCCCTGTCCTGAACCCTCCCCATCGCGAGGTTACCGTCAATCCCCCTCCTCCACCGCGACCCGCTGGAGAGTCCCAAGTTTCAAGGCTCCGAGGCGTACTCGTACTCGAACCCAATGAACCCTCTCAACAGCCGAGAGTCCTTCTCCGATTCGAGTACGAGTACCGCCCTGCGGGCTGAGTACGGGTACGAGTACGGCTTGAAACTTGAATCTGAAAACTCGCGACCTCGGCAACGCCCCCCCCTGCGCCTCCGCGCCCCTGCGGGAAAAATCCCCGCCCCACCGCACGCCACCACCCGACGGGGTCCTCCCGCAGAGACGCCGGGACGCAGGGAAAACCACCCCAGACAACGCCCCCCCCTGCGCCTCCGCGCCCCTGCGGGAAAAATTCCCCGCCTCCCCGCGGGAAAAAAATCCCCCACCCCGAGTGGCGAGGCCGCCACTCCTCAGCCATGGTCGTCGTCAATCTGCGGCCTCCGCGGAAACCCGAACATGACTGAGAACCAGATTGGCACCCAAGTCATCATTGCAGCCATAGACATCCACCGTGAGCTCGGCCCAGGACTGCTGGAGTCCGTCTACGAAGCTGTCCTCGCCCGCGAACTCTCCCGAAATGGACTTCTCGTCGAGCGCCAAGCCCAGGTATCGATAAGCTTCAGAGGCGAACGCTACACGGAAGGCTTCCGCGCCGATCTGATCGTCGCGGGCAAGGTTCTGGTGGAACTGAAGTCCGTTGAGCGGGTAAGCCCGGTCCACAAAAAGCAGGTGCAAACCTATCTCCGACTCACCGGACTCAAGCTCGGCTACCTGCTCAACTTCGGCGAAGCTGTCCTCAAGGACGGCATCACCCGTTGCGTGAATCGTCTGGAGGAACCCACTCCGGTGGAGCACGACTGACGCTGGCCCGCAGGGAAAACCACCCCAGACAACGCCCCCCCTGCGCCTCCGCGCCCCTGCGGGAAAAATCCCCGCCCCACCGCGCGCCACCTCCCCGCGGGGTCCTCCCGCAGAGACGCCGGGACGCAGGGAAAACCACCCCAGACAACGCCCCCCCCTGCGCCTCTGCGCCCCTGCGGGAAAAAATCCCCGC
>CAIMMI010000021.1 GCA_903842505.1 uncultured Verrucomicrobiota bacterium
CATCGTACGTCCACTGCGTTTCCTTCCCGATCTGGTTCGTGTAGCTGGTCGGGCCACGGAAGTTGGCGCTGTAGAACCAACGTTCCGGCACACCGCTGTTGAGGGTGCGCGTCTCGATCCGCCCCAATGCGTCGTAAGCGTTGGTGGTGGTGACCCCGTTGCGATCCGTCGAGGTCAGGACCTGATTGTCGGGCCGGTACGTCCGGGATTCGCCAACGCCGAACGCGTTCCTCTGCTGCACCCATCTTCCGAGATTGTCGTAGGTATTGGTCGTGCTGCCGAGGGCGTCGGTGGTTACCCGGAGACGCGCCAGCAGATCGTACTCATGCGAGACGCTTCCAAAGCCCGGGAAGGCGGTGGCGGTCTTCCAGCCCACCATGTTGAAGGTGTTGGTTGTGGTTTCGGCCAGTCCCAGTCCGTATCCCCGGGTGATTTGGGAGGCTCCGTCGCAGTCGCAGTATTGCCACGCGGTGATCGTTCCGGCGGGATCTGTCTCAAAGGTGACACGTCGCCGCGCATCGTAGGTCCACGAGTTCGTCGCGTAGTTGGTCCCACCGACCACCCGCACCAGCGCCGTCCGATCGAGGATCAACTGGCCACCGGTACCACCGGAGTAGCTTTGCCCGGGGAACAGTCAGGTCCCAGATGTCCGCGCTCTCCCCTTCAACAACGTCGCTACCGTCGTTGTTGAAACCCTGCCGCTGTTCTGTGTCCTCGGTGGCCTCAGCGGTGAATGCCCGCCCCCTACCTCAACCCGCTCTCCAACCGCACCAACGCTGCGTCGCGGTTGTCCGACCAGTTCGATCCCCACTCGATCAGGTACGCCGCGCCGTCCGGTCCCAGTTGGAGACAGATCGGCCGACGGAACTTCGTCCCCGGCATCACTGGCTTCAGCGTGGCCAGCCGATCCTCGGCATCGAACCACGCCAACTGGATCCAGCCGCGCTCCCACTCGAAGAGGAACGTTCCGCCATCAAAGTCCCGGGGCAGTTGCCGCGCCGACGGATTCCCGGCGTCGAAGTGGAACGTCGGCCCCGCCATCGCTGAACGCGGCCCAGACCCCACCGACGGCCAGCGCGTCGACGGCCCCGGCGGATACCACAGGAACGCAGGCCGCGCCGGTGGCAGCTCCCGCAGTCCCGTGTTGTGGACCGATTCGTTGACTGGATGCGCCGGATCAAACGGTGCCCCTGCAACCTTCGCCGCGAAGTCCCACGCCCGGTACGGCCGATTGTCCGCGCTGAAGTGCGGCCAGCCAAAATTGCCCGCGGTGCGCGTCACGTTGAATTCGTCGAATCCAGCCGGCCCACGCTGCGGATCCGGTCCAAACGCATCCGGTCCCACGTCGCCCCAGCACAGCCTCCCGGTTCTTGAGTCCACGCCGAACCGGAACGGATTCCGGCAGCCCATCGCATAGATCTCCGGCAGGGCCTTCGCCGTACCCGTTGGAAACAGGTTGCCGGCAGGAATCGTATAGGTGCCGTCCGCCTCCGGATGGATGCGCAGGATCTTTCCCCGGAAGTCTGCCGTGTTCGCCGCCGTGCGTTGCGAATCATTCAGGGCTCGGTCCGGACGTTGGTCCAGTGGCGCGAACCCATCCGACTCCCCCGCCCGCGTGTAGTCCCCGGTCCCGATATAGAGATTGCCCGACGCATCGAAGGCCATGCCACCGCCCGAATGGTTCGGCTTCGGAATCAACGTGGGAACCCGGAGCAGGATCTTCTGCGAAGCCACATCCAGTGATTCACCCGACAGTGTGAACCTCGACACCCGATTCTCCAGCACCCCGATCGTGCCGTGGTACAGGAACACCCAGCCATTCGTGCCGAACCCCGGATGCAAGGCCAGCCCCAGGATCCCATCCTCCGGACCGGAGAACACCGGCAGCTTCCCGACCGTCCGCATCTGCGCATCCGTTGGATCCCACACCTTCACTGCTCCGCGTCGTTCCGCCAGGATCACCCGCCCATCCCGCGCGACATCCAGCGCGATGGGCTCCTCCAACCCGACCGCCAGTTCCATCCGCACCACGTCCGCCGACACCGCACCCAGCATGGCGGCAACCAACCACCCGCACGCCGTCACCCACGCTACGATCCACCGGGAAACCATGCCCCGACCCTGACCAACACGGCGAAAGTTGAGGAGTTCGAAGTTTTCAGATTCAAGTTTGAAGCAGGTGGCAAGGGGTGGGGCGAGACTCCGTCGAGCCGCCGTCACGCCCGCTCCCAGCCCCAACGGGGCGTCCTACGAAAGCCCAGGGCATCGCCCTGGGAAACGCATCCATACACCTCGCAGAGCCCTGAAAGGGCGAACCAGTTCCCATGATCGTCCATCGTGGTCCCCAAACCTGACACGCCCTTTCAGGGCTCTTTCACGATTGGGTCTGTGTTCCCGGGGCGGTGCCCCGGGCTGCCTTTGCACGCCCCGTTGGGGCTGACTTCCCTTCCGGTTCACCTGAGCCCATCCACTCGGGTCCATCCTGTTCATCCTGCCCATCCTGTCTTCTGCGCCCCTCGTTCATCCTGTCCTGTCCTCCCGGGGCGGTGCCCCGGGCTGTCTTCGCACGCCCCGTTGGGGCTGACTTCCCATCCGGTTCATCCCATCCCGAAAACCATCCCTCTGGAATCTGGGAACTGGTAACTCGGAACTCCCCCGCCCTACTTCTCCCTCCCCTCACTGAACCGCGCCCTTCCCGACGGATCGACCTCCGACACAAACCGCCATCCACCCGCCTCGACCGTCAGCCTTCCGGAGAGCCAGTCCTGCCGGATCGGTGATGAACCGGTCGTCGGCGCGTAGGGTGCCCGCAGCGCGGCCCAGTCCCACGCGACGCCGTCGCGCTGCACGACGGGCAGGTCCGACTCCGCGTTCCACGTCACCGACAGCCGCGCTCCATCCGTGGCGGTGAGTTCGTGCTGGAATTTCGATCGCTTCGCGAACGCCGCCTTCGACGGGAGCGGCGAACCCGCCGGCAGCACCTCCATCGCGAACCCGGCCAGCTCCTCGCCCAGGGTCGAGATCTCGAACACCGCTTCCTTCGCGAAGGCGCCTGTTGTCCGTCCCGGTGGCGCCACCGTCCGCGCCGCACCCAGTTGCAACGGCCAGACAAACAGGCTCACCGAACGCACGTCGATGCGCCACGGGATCGTCGCGATGCTCCACTTCGCGTCCGCGGGAAGCTGGAGGAAGAAGGACGAACCCGGCCCGGCCGGTCGCAACCACACCACCCGGTTGCGGAACTGCGCCACCTGGTCGCCCACCCGCTTGAACTGGTGTTCCCACGGCGGCGCCACCATCCACGACGCATGCACCGCGCCTCGCCCGGGATCGTCGATCACCAGGCTGAACACCGACGGATTCCACGCCTGCTCCGGACCCTCCGAAACCAACGTGCCCATCTGGAATCCAGCCCCGACAAACTGGGTCTCCCGATACATCGGCTCCATCGGCCCGTTTGGCCTCCACAACTGGTACGGCGGCTTCGACGACGTCGTCTCCACCGGCACTGGAAACTCCTTCCGCGCCAGATGCACCACCGCCCGGGGCGGACGATACCCGCTCGTGGCATGGTGGACGTCGTCGCGGTCCGGCGCCGGATCCGACTGGAGCGCGACGCCGAAGTAGAGTTCGAGCGCATGGATCGCGTTGCCACCGAACGGCACGGTCGAACTGCCGTAGTCCCGCAACTGCGGCCCACCGAACGTCCCTCGCCGATACTTCCAGGCCGCCATCGCGTACAGCGAATCGAGGCACGCCTTCGCCAGCCCGCGCACCTCCGCGTCCTTGGCAAAGTCATACAGGTTGTGCCAGCTCGACAGCGCGTGCCCGTGATAGTTCGACGAATCCCACTCGCGCATCCCCACCTGATACATCGACACGACATACTCCCGGATCCGCGACAACGCCGCCTGCCGCGCGGCCTCGTTCACCGATTCCTCCGCAGCGAGGTAGATCGCCACCTCGCGCATGGCCCGCAGGTTGTCCGTGTCCCGCGCATCCACCCAGCCGCCCTTCACGTCCGGGCCCCAGCCTTCGCGCGTGCGGTTCCCTTCGCCGTAGCGCGGATGCGCCCGGCCGAGGGGATCCGCCGAAGTCCACGAAGCGAAGGCCGAACGCATCCGGTCGCGGTATTCCGGATCGAGGTCCGGCCCGAAGAGGAAGTACTTCCGGACCTGCCCCTTCAATGTGAAGCACCAATACAGGTCGATGCCGCCCGTGTGGGCGTGATCCGTGCGCGCCTGGTTGTCTGTTTCCTGAAGGTAGCGGAGCCCGCGCGCCCGATCGCCCGCCAGTACGTGTGCCATGGCCCGGGGATAGAGGTCCTTTTCGCTTTCGCCATAGGTCGTCCCGCTGAGGCGTGGCGACGCCAACATCCGGACCGCCCGCGCCGCACGCTCGCGAAAGGCGGACTCCCATTCGTCCGGCCAGGGATTCGCCAGGGTCGCTGGCGGGGGTGTTCCGCCAATCCGAGGATCCACCGCGGCCGGATTCTCGGCGGCCAGACAGACGATTCCTGCAATCCAACCAGCCACCCAGACCGGCACCACGGCCCGCCAGCAAATCGATGATTCCGTTCGAAGCTTCACGAAGGCCACAGGATGGTCGGCCGCCGCTCCATCGGACAGACGGAAAACTTTTGTCTGGCCTTCCGCCATCCAGCCGCCTTCCTAGGCGCCGCACATGTCGACCGAGTCCACCACGTCCGAGGCACGCCTGATCGAGCCGACCCATCCGCACTTCGCCGGGTTCATCTTCAAGATCCAGGCGAACATGGATCCACGGCACCGCGACCGCATCGCGTTCATCCGCATTGTCAGCGGGAAGTTCGAACGCGACATGGTGGTCACCCACGTGCAATCCGGCCGCAAGGTCCGCCTCTCGTCCTCCCACAAGCTCTTCGGCAACGAACGCGAGACGGTCGACGAGGCCTGGCCCGGCGACATCATCGGCCTCGTCGGCCATGACGGCTTCGGCATCGGCGACACGCTCACGACGGATCCCAGCATCCGGTTCGACGAGATCCCGCGCTTCACGCCCGAAGTCTTCGAGTACTTCCACAATCCGAATACGGCGAAGTTCAAGCAGTTCCGCCAGGGCCTGGACCAACTCCTCCTCGAGGGCGTCGCGCAGGCCTTCCACCTGAAGGACACGGCCAGCCGCGTTCCACTGCTCGCGGCGGTCGGCCCGCTCCAGTTCGAAGTCCTCCAGTACCGCCTCGAAACCGAGTACGGCGCCGAGACCCGACGGGAATCCGCACCGTTCACTGCGGTCCGATGGCTTCCCTCCGACCTCTCCACCGAGACGCTCGACACCCTGCCGCTCCCGACCGGCGGCCGCATCGCCTTCGACCTCGACCAGAATCCGGTGGCGCTATTCCCGACCGAGTGGTCCCTGAACTACTTCGCGCAGAACCAGCCTTCGCTCTCGTTGAGCCCGTTTGCGCCGAAGAAGAAGTACGAGGGCCGGTAGAGGCAACAGAAGCCCTCCCCACAACCCGCATCCGGTGGGGCGGTTGACCCGCCGTTCGGGTTTCACCCCTCCCGTCGAGAACCTGGAATCCGCTCACGGACCGGGCTTCGCGCCGCCCACCTGCCCCCCCAGGAATCCCAGCACCTCACCGAAGTTCCGTTCGCCGGCCACCGAGATCATGGCGAAGCTGAGAGCCATCAACCGGACGAGAACGGGTACTCCCGCCGCCTGTCCCGAAGCATCCGCGTACACCTTGGCCACCTCGGCCAAGGCCTGCCGCCGCTCTGTCGACAGGTTCTGGTACGCATACAGCGACGCCAGCAACGCATCGGCCGTCCGCCCGAAATCATCCCCAAAGCCCCGATAGATCCGGAGGATCGTCGAAAAGTTTGCCTCCAGGAATTGCCAACGGGAACTGGCCCGGTTGCGGTCGATCTGGAGGTCCACCACCTCCATCAGCGTCTTGAGCACGATGTCAGGTCCGAACGTCTGGTCCTTGCCCGCGGAATCCTTCAGGACGACAAGCCGGGCCCGCATGATCGTCGAGGCCCCGAAGCCGGCCAGAACCGCCGACAGGAACGCCGAATCGCGGGGTTGGAAGCCCAGGCTGAACTTCTCGGGGAACCTCCAGACGATCAAGAGTCCCCAGATTCCCAGCATTCCATTGAGAAACCAGTACAGCGCCCCATAGGGCGTCAGCAGCGCCTTGACGGGTTCATCCCGGTAACGGGAAACAATCTCTGCCGTTCCCAGCGAAGCCCCGAAAAGAAATGCGAGAACCAGCCCTCTGCTGGGGACGTTCAAACCCTCCGGAATCAACCTCAGGGTCATGCCAGCCAGCAGAATCACCGCTGCGGGCACGACCCAGGATTTGATCCACTGTCCCATGGCTCAACACAGATAAGGAGCTCAAGCCTTCTTGCGGAAGTACGTCGGATTGCCCAGCAGATCCCGGTTCAGCTCAAACAGCTTTCCCTTCTTCGCCAATCGGCCCATCACCGCAGCAATCTCTTCGCTCGAACCAGCGCCCAGGCTACTGACCACATCCGGAACACGAACCGCCTTGCCTTCAGGAATGTTGTTGAAGACCCAATCCTCAACCACTTCCTGGGACTTGCTCAGCACCGTTTCCACATTCCCCGGTGCCGGACGGGGTGCGGAACCGGAGATCAGAAAGCTCGGGCTGAACTGCTTGACCAAATCCATGGGTCGAATAGAGCGCCCGCACCATTTGGTGTAAAGGTGTTTGTCCCCCTGCCCACGGACACGGCCTCCAGGCCTGAAACCTCAATCTTGAAACTCCCTGCGTTGCGCATCCCGGAACGCACTGATACGGTCCCCGGGCATGTCGGAGATTGCCAGTTACGTGATTCACGGAGCCGCCCAGGTCACCCCCGCGACCCTGGACAAAGTGCTCCGCAACCTTCCCCTCTGGAAGGTGGAGTTCGCCCAGATCAACGCGCCCCATTTCCCCCACCTCGTCGACCAACTCGAGTTCCTCGCGGACGTCGTCGAGGACGTCGCGGAGGGGGCCTACAAGGATCTGCCGTACGCAGCCCTCGCCGCCGGTGTCTTCGCCCTGATGTACGCCCACAAGAAGACGGACATCATCCCGGACAACGTCGGACCCCTCGGTCACTCGGATGACTCCAGCGTCGCCCGCGCCGTGTTGATCCTTCATGAGAAGGCCTTCGCCGCTTACGCTGAGAAGACCGGCGTCGAGTTCGACCGCATCACCAGCAAGCCCTGATCCCGCCCGGCACCCGGCTGTGTGCCTCGTTTTCCACGACCCCGGTTCAAACGCCACAAGACGTTGACCAGCGCGGAAGCCACCCTCGGCCGATGGATTCCTCCGGCCGTAGCCGCTCGGCATTCCCACGCCGCCCGGGCCTGACGGGGCGCCTCACCCTCTCCTGGGTTTTGGCGCCCCTGTTCCTCCTATGGGCCCGGACCCTCGCCCAGGTCCCGGAACCCGGCCCGATTCCCGCCGGACTCCGCGAACGATTCCATCTCGCCCCGTTCTACCAGCAGGCGGTCCTGCTCCGCGGTTTTCCCATCGTCGCCTCCACCAACGTCTCCCGCCCCGCCTTGCGCGAAGCGGCCTGGATCGTCACCCGGATGCTCGAAGGCCGGGAGGACCTCCTTCAGGCAATGGCCTCCAACCGCGTCCGCCTTGCCGTCATGGCCTGGAACGAGTTCACGACCGACGTCCCGGAACACGCCAACCTCCAGCCCAAGGTCTACTGGGATCGCCGCGCCCGCGGCCTCGGCGCCACTCCCGAAGCCCCCGCGGTCAGTTGCGGCGAGGAGAATCTCCTCGGTTACGCCGGCGACCCCTACTCCACCGAGAACATCCTCATCCACGAGTTCGCCCACGCCATCCACGAGACCGGACTCCGCTCCACTGACCCCACCTTCGACGACCGCCTCGGCAAAGCCTTCCACAGCGCCACCAACCAGGGCCTCTGGAAGGGAACCTACGCCGCCGTCAACCGACACGAGTACTGGGCCGAAGCCGTCCAATGCTGGTTCGACAACAACCGCGAGAACGACGCCCTGCACAACCACGTCAACACCCGCACCGAACTCCGCGCCTACGACCCCACGGTGGCTGCCCTTTGCCAGGAGGTGTTCGGTGACCGCGGCTGGCGCTACGTAAAGCCCGACCAACGCCCCGCCGCCGGACAGGCCCATCTCACCGGACAGGACCCCGCCAAGGCACCCGCCTTCCGCTGGCGCGCCGCTCCCGTGGGCGACCGTCCCGTCGTCTCCATCCAGACCGCCCTCGGCGACATCGAGGTGGAACTCGATCCGAAGCACGCACCCGTCTCCACCACGAACTTCCTCCGCTACGTCCACGAGGGCTTCTACAGCGACGGTTCGTTCTTCCGCACCGTCCGGGCCGACAACCAACCCACCAACCGGATCCGCATCTCCGTCATCCAGGCCCAGGCCAACCCCGCCCGGGAGAAGGACGCCTTCCCGCCCATTCCCCTCGAGCGGACCCGCGACACCGGCCTCCGCCACCTCGACGGCACCCTCTCCATGGCCCGCGAAGGTCCCGATTCCGCCACTCACCACTTCTTCCTCTGCGTCGGCGACCAACCCGAACTCGACTTCGGCGGCACCCGCAATCCCGACGGCCAGGGCTTCGCTGCCTTCGGCCGCGTCGTGAAGGGCATGGATCTCGTCCGCCAGATCCAGGCCGCCCAGGCCGACGCCCAACAGCTCTCGCCGCCCATCCGCATCCAACGCGCCATCCGACTCAACTGACCCCATGCACAAGATCCACGTCCTCGATTCCCACACCGGCGGCGAACCCACCCGCGTCGTCCTCGAAGGCGGACCCGACCTCGGCTCCGGTCCGCTCGCTGATCGTGTCCGCCGGTTCCGCGAGAACTTCGACCACTACCGCTCCGCCATCGTCAACGAACCCCGCGGTTCGGACGTGATCGTGGGGGCCCTTCTCGTGCCGCCCTCCGATCCTTCCTGCCAGGCCGGCGTCCTCTTCTTCAACAACGTCGGCTACCTCGGCATGTGCGGCCACGGCACCATCGGATTGGTCGCCACCCTCGCCCACCTTGGCCGACTCCAGCCCGGTGACCTGCGTCTCGACACGCCCGTCGGACCCGTGACCGCCACACTCCACCCGGACGGCACCGCCTCT
Source organism: uncultured Verrucomicrobiota bacterium (assembly GCA_903842505.1). Classification (GTDB taxonomy): domain Bacteria; phylum Verrucomicrobiota; class Verrucomicrobiia; order Limisphaerales; family UBA9464; genus UBA6176. The sequence continues at coordinate 9,140 of CAIMMI010000021.1, forward strand.
GTCGCCAACGTGTCCAGCCATCGTCAGGCCAAGGGCATCACCGTCGAGGTCGAAGGCATCGGCCCCGTCACCGGCGACGTCGCCTGGGGTGGGAACTGGTTCTTCCTCGTTGAGAAACACGGTCTCTCCCTTGAACTGCGGAACGTCGACGCGCTGACGGACGCGACCTGGCGGATGCGTCAGGCCATCAACGCCCAGGGCTACCCCGAGGTCGACCACGTGGAACTGTTCGGACCGCCCGGTGCTCCCGACGCCCACTCCCGTAATTTCGTCCTGTGCCCCGGCAAGGCCTACGACCGTTCTCCCTGCGGCACCGGTACCAGTGCCAAGCTCGCCTGTCTCGCCGCCGACGGAAAACTTGCCGCCGGCGAATCCTGGATTCAGGAGAGCATCCTCGGCAGCCGCTTCACCGGCCGCTTCGAGTGGATCGACCGCGCCGCCGGCACCATCGCCCCCACCGTCACCGGCACCGCCCACGTCAACGCCGATATCACCCTCCTCCTCGACGAATCCGATCCCTTCCGCTGGGGCATCCGCTGAGGGTCGGCAAATGGACGGAATCCAACCAAAGCCTCACCCGCGTCCGTCAGCGGCCGGCACCGCACCCGCCATCGCCAACCGCAGCACGGACGACATCGCCTGCTGCGCGGTCAGGTACTTGAAGGTCTCCCGATCAAACGCGTTCAACTCGCGTCGCACCACCGTCCCCGCAGGACCCGCGACCCCGATGAACACCGTTCCCACGGGCTTGCCCGGCACCGCACCGCCGGGCCCTGCAATCCCGGTCACCGACACCGCGTAATCCGCCCCTGTCACGGTGCGCGCCCCTTCCGCCATCGCGCGGGCCACCGGTTCACTCACCGCGCCGTGCTCGACCAGCAGAGCGTGCGGCACCCCCAGACTCCGTTCCTTCGCCTCATTCGCATAGGTCACGAAACCCGCCAACAGCACCGAGGACGCCCCGGGCACGTTCGTCACCCGGTTCGCGATGTGCCCGCCGGTGCACGACTCGGCCAACGCCAGTTTCAACCCCCGACCCGAGAACTCCCGCACCAACACCTGCTCGAGCGACTCGTCGTCCGCCCCGAAGATGTACTCGCCCACCGTCGCCCGCGTCCGTCGCTCGGCTTCTGCCACCACCCGCGCCGCCTCCGGCCCACGCGCCACGAACCGCACGTCCACCTCGCCGACCCGCGCACAGAAACCCAGGTCCATTCCTCCGTCCACGAGTTCCTTCAACGGCCCATCCAACCGCTCCTCCATGTACGACTCTCCCAGCCCCGTCGTCTTGAGCGTGCGACACACAAAATCCTCCTGCCCCGGGAACCGCTTGGCCAACCGCGGCAAGACCTCTTCCAGCACCATCGGACGCAATTCCCGCGGCGGTCCCGGCAACATCACCAACCACGTCGGCCGCCCGTCCGGTCGAAGCGGATTCGGATCCAGCCACAACGCCAACCCTGGGGCCGTTCCGTGGCGGTTCACCAGCACCTCCGCTCCCTCCGGCACCATGGCCTCCACCTGGGTCCGCACCGGCACCGGCCGGTTGCGCCCCTCGAAAAAACTCCGGATCTGGGCCTCTACCTCCGGGTGATGCTCCAACCGCCGCCCCAACATCGCCGCCACCAACTCCCGCGTCCGGTCGTCACAGGTCGGCCCCAGTCCGCCCGTCGTGATCACCCAGTCCGCCCGACCCAACCCCTCCCTTACCGCTGCCACCAACGCGGCCGACTCATCCGAGATTGCAACCTGCCGATCCACCGTGTAGCCCCGATCCGCCAGCACCCGGCAGATCCACTGCTGATGGGTGTTCAGCACCCGACCCAACATCAGCTCCGACCCCGTATTGATCAGTTCAATCGTCACGCACTCCCATTCTGGGCCGAATCCTCCGGAGTCCCAAGTTTTCAGATTCAAGTTTCAAGCCCGGGTGGGGCAAGACTCCGTCGAGCCGCTCCTCCCATACTCGTAGTCGTACTCAGCCCGAAGGGCGGTACTCGTACTCGATCCACCCCCACCGCCCTTCCACCTCCTCACTCAAACCCATCGCCCCGAGTACGAGTTCGAGCACCCTCCTCCACACACCCCCGCGCAAGAACCCGCATCACCTCTCCCACCCAAAACCCCTGCGCCTCTGCGCCCCTGCGGGTGGAATCCCTTCTCCTCCGCGCCCCCCTACCTCGCCGGAACCACATTCACCCGCGACAGGTGGCCCGCCAACGCATCCACCAACTTCGCCATCCGCTCGCCTGCCAACTCCCGCGACGCCTGCACGATCTCCGACGAAAAATCCGCCACGCGAACGAATCCCATCGTCAAGGCCGCTCCCTTGATGCCGTGCGCAATCCGCGCGCACTCCGCCCAATCCTCGAACGTCATCGCCCGGCGCAACCGCGCCACATCGAGCACACAGTGCTTCAAGAACTCCGGCACGATCCCCTCCACCTCCGGATCCACCACCACCGTATCCTCCAGCTTCTCTCGTCCGACAACTCCAGCGGCCGCTCCTTCCAACGCCACCCGCACCGCATCGACCAGGCTCTGCTTCCGGATTGGCTTCGTCAGGTACGCTGTGCAACCCGCCGCAAGGCACCGATCCCGGTAGCCCTGCACCGCATGCCCCGTCAGCGCCAGGATGGGAATCGGGTGGCAGCCTTCCGCCTTTTGCTGTGACCGGATACGACGGGTCGCTTCCAGACCGTCCATCTCCGGCATCTCGATATCCATCAGGATCAGGTCCGCATTCGGCGCCATCTCCACGGCTTCCCGCCCGTTCTTCGCCCGCATCACCACGTACCCGGCCGTCTTCAGGAAGATCTGCGCCACCGCGAAGTTGGCCTCCGTATCCTCCGCTACCAACACCGTCGTCGGAGCTCCCAATGCCACCACCGGCGCCCGTACGGTCTCAACCGCCACCCGCCCCGCCGGAACCCCCACATCCGGGATCGGCTCCAAGGGCAGGATTACCCGGAAATCCGATCCAGCCCCCAACTGACTCTGCACGGTCACGGTTCCACCCATCGCCTCCACCAGCGTCTTGACGATGTTCAGGCCCAATCCGGCCCCGCCCTTGCGCCGCGTCGTCGACCCATCCACCTGCTCGAACCTCGCAAAGATCCGCGACTGGAACTCCGGCGCGATGCCCGACCCCGTGTCCAACACCCGGACCAGCAACTGCGGGACCGCACCCGGTGCCGACTCCCACCGCGAAACCTCCAACCGCACCGAACCCTCATCCGTGAACTTCACCGCGTTCTCCACCAGATTGGTCACGATCTGCCGCAACCGGTCCGGATCCGCCATCACCCGCGTCGGCAAGGCTGGATCCATCGTCAGGCTGAACTTGAGTCCCTTCGCCCGCGCGCGCTCGCCGACAGGCCCCACCATCGCTTCAAGAACCTCCCGCAAGACCGTCGGCACCCGCTCGAAATCAAACTGCCCCGCCTCGATCTTCGAGAGATCCAGCATGTCCGTGATCAACCGCAGCAGCGCCTCCGCGCTCGCGTTGATCCGGTTCAGATGGACCGGCAATTGCCCCGCACTCAACGATGCGTCCATCAACAGGTCCGCCGTCCCCAGGATGACGTTCAAGGGAGTCCGCATCTCGTGGCTGATCGTCGCCAGGAATTGCGTCTTCGCCTCGTTCGCCGACTCCGCCCGCTCCTTCGCCGCCTGCAATTCAATCCGTGCCTGCCGCAACATCGTCGACTCGGTCTGGATGGATACAAAACGCTCCACGACTCCCTCGGCGTTCCGGATCGGCGTGATCTGGAAGGCCACCCAGTAGGGATCCCGGGAACGCGTGTAGTTCAGCAACTCCGAACCAAACGACTTCCCTTCGGCCAGAAACGCCCGGATCTGCGCCACCGTCCCAGAATCCGTCTCCGGCCCCTGCAGCAAATGCCCGGGCTTCCATCCACGCATGTCTTCCAGCGTGTAGCCCGTCCGTCGCACGAACGCCTGGTTCACCCACTCGGTCCGCCCTTCCCGGTCCGTGATGATCACGAAGTTGTCCGTGTAGCTCGCGACCAGCGACAACTTCGAAAGCTCGTCCTGCGCCTCCTTCTCGGCCGTGATGTCGTGCAGCGCCCCCACCACCCCAGCCCCCTCCGCCAACGGCGCCGCCGTCACCTCCAGCCAGACCGTTTTTCCATCCATCCGTGGAATCCGGATCCGCGGCCGCCCCGCACCACGATCAGCACCCCCCAACCGAAACACCCGCTCCAACTCTTCCCGGTCCTCCACCAGCACAAAATCCGACAGCGCCTTGCCCAGGCACTGAGCCACCGGATACCCCAGCACCCGCGCCCACGCATCATTCAGGAAGACCAACCCCCGGGACGCATCCGTCTCGAACACGATCTCCGACAACATCGCCACCCGACGCGCCGCACGGCTTTCCGCCGCCACCAGCGCTTCCGTCAGACGATACGTCGCCTGCACATGCAGGTCCGTGGCCAATACAGGTTCGTTTCCGGAGGGAGACGCGGACATGTCGGGTCTCGATCAGGCCTTCACCGAGGTCAGTTCACGGATCGCCGTCTGGCTGTCCATCACGCCGCCATACAGCGGAAAGATGTTCTGGCAGAAGAAATCCTGCTCCGAACGCGTCCGCGCCGACGTGCAGTCCGACAGGATCTGCACGCTGTAGCCCCGCTCGTAGGCCGCACGCCCCGTCGAATCAATGCACAGCGACGTCACCATCCCCGCCACCAGCACCGTCCGGATCCCACGCTCCCGCAGCACGCGGTCCAGCGCCGTGTCCGAAAAGGCATTGAACCCGACCTTCCCGGAAACATTGAGCACCCGATCCCCGAAGGCCTTGATCTCCGGGATCGTGTCCGCCCCCGGCGTCCCCGCCTTGAACGCGCCCGACGCCTTGATCTTGTCGAGAATCCCAACCGAATTGGCCAATGCGCGGTATTCCGACTCCAGCACAATGGGCGTGGCAATGATGCTCAACTTCGTCCCCGCCGTGGCGCGGATCAGGTCCACTGTACAGGCCAGCACGCTGTCGATCCGCCCCGCATCCTCGACCACACCCCGCAGGATGCCATTCTGGGCGAAGTAATCGTTCTGGTAGCCGACAAGGATCAGGGCAGTCGTTTCCGGAGTCATAAGAATTTTTAAAGGCCTGCAGTCAGACACGGATTCAAACCTGAATGCGGTCCCTGCGACAGCGCAATTAACCATCCATAAATTTTCAAAGGCAACGCTCCGGTTGCCACCCCGACGCGGCCGCGGTGCATCTTCCATCGAGGGGTGGGGCGAGACTCCGTCGAGCCGTTCCCCGGAATCGGAATCGAAGGTGGCCCGGGCTCGATACCAATGGCGATTCCGACTCCGTCCCCCGACGCGGCCGCGGTGTTCCCGCAGGCAATGGCCCCCGCAGAATCCAAGGTGCCAAACGAATGATTCCATTCGAGCATCCTTTTGATACCAAAGAGCCATCAAGAGGAGGTTCCGGACCACCCCCGAAGACCTTGGCGCGGAAAGCCCTCCCTGAAACTCCCCCGAACCATCCCGATGCCCGCCCCGGATCCGCGCCCCACCTGCCTCCGCTGCCTCCGTCCCCTTTCGGTCTGCTGGTGTACCGATCTCACCCCGCTCGAAACCCGAACCCGCGTCGTCTTCCTCCAGCATCCCTGCGAGGCCCGCGTCGCCATCGGCACCGCCCGCATCGCCCACCTCGGCCTCGCCGGCAGCGAACTCCACGAGGGCATCGATTTCGCCTCCCACCCGCGCATCCGCCAACTCATCGCCCAACCCGGCACCGCCCTCCTGTTCCCCGGACCCGACGCCGTCTCACCCGACGCCCTCCCTTCACCTCCCGAGACGCTCCTCGTCATCGACGGCACCTGGCCCCAGGCCCGGAAGATGGTCTCGCTCAACCCCGCCCTTCGCGCCCTCCCCCGCATCGGATTCGTCCCCAAAAAGCCCGGCAATTACCGCATCCGACGCGAACCCGCGCGCCATTGCGTCGCCACGGTCGAGGCCGTCGTGGAGGTTCTGGCCGCCTTCGAACGGAACGAGGAGCGGTTCGCTCCGCTCCTGCAGGCGTTCACCTCGATGGTCGATCGCCAGATCGCCGCCACTGCCGCCCGGACCACACCCGCGAGGCGACATCTCCGTCCCGCCGATCCCTGGTGGGAATCCCCGTCGATGCCGGAACTCGACACGCTCTGGCCCCACCTCGTCGCCATCGCTGGCGAAGCCAACGCGCATCGCCGCGGCAGTGACGTCCCCGGCGTCCCCGAACTCATCCACCTCGCCGCCGTCCGCCCGGCCACCGGCGAAACGTTCAACGCCTTCCTCGCCCCGCGACGCCTGCTCGCTCCCTTCGCCGCCCAACACCTCGAAGTCCCGCGCGAAGACCTGATCCATGGCCGATCCGTTCCCGACGTCCTCGCCGACTGGAACCGTTTCCTGCGTCCGGGCGACCGGCTCATGGGTTGGGGCGAGTTCCCATGGCAACTCCTCGCCCAGGAAGACTGGATCCCCCGACTCGCGCCCATCGACCTCCGACTCGTCGCCGCCCACCGACTCAAGCGCCGCCCCGGAGCCGCCGATGCCGCCGCCCGCGCCATCGGTGCCGAACTTTCCTACCCCTTCCCCACCCCCGGCCGCGCCGGCCGATCCCTCCAGGCCATCCTCGCCTTCACCCGCCAACTCCGCGACGAGAAGCTGGGCGGCGGGGGAGTTCCCAGTTTCCAGGAACCAGATTCCAGAAGCCCGAGGGGTGGGGCGAGACTCCGTCGAGCCGCTCCATCGGGGTCGGAGTCGGAGTCGGAATCGGAGGACGGTCCGGCTCGATTCCGATAGCGATTCCGACCCCGAAACACCCCACCCGCGCACGCACCCGCATCCCCTCCAAAAAACTCTGTGCCCCTGCGCCTCTGCGGGAGGAATCCCTTCTCCTCCCCGCCCCTGCGCCCCCCGACCCGTACTCGCACTCGTACTCAGCCCGCAGGGCGGTACTCGTACTCGACTCCACCGATCCTCCCACCCCGTTCCCCAACGATCCCATCGGCTCGAGTACGAGTAGGAGTACGAGTACCCCGACCTCCAAGCCTTTGGCTCGCCTTCGCTCCATCCCGACGATCTCGCAGCCTTCCAACTCGAGAATCATCCTCGCCGCCCTCGTTCGTACTCGCACTCGTACTCAGCCCGCAGGGCGGTACTCGTACTCGATCCCAACAATCCGTCCCCTCTGCGCCCCTGCGCCCCTGCGGGAGGAACCCCTTCCCCTCCCCCCCTCCGCGGCCTCCCCGCCTTGCCTCTTGCCTCCTCTCTCCCCCAACACCCAACCTCGCCGACCCCGCATGAAAGCTGTCGCCTCCCACCTCTACCTGCAGGTGCTCATCGCCATCGTCCTCGGCGTTGCGGTCGGCCACTTCCATCCGGGCTTTGGCGAATCCCTCAAGCCCCTGGGCGACGCCTTCATCAAGCTCATCAAGATGCTCATCGGGCCGATCATCTTCACCACCGTCGTCTCGGGGATCGGCGGAATGGGCGACCTCAAGGCGGTCGGACGGGTCGGGCTCAAGGCCCTGATCTATTTCGAAGGCGTCACGACCCTCGCACTCGTCATCGGGCTCGTCGTCGCCAACGCCTTCGCTCCCGGCGCCGGCATGCATGCCACCGCTGCCACCCTCGATGCCGGTGCTGTCGCGCAGTACACCAAGGCCGCCCAGAACCTCACCACCACCCAGCAACTGCTCCACCTCATCCCCGATGCCTTCGTCGGTGCCTTCGTCGGTGGGGAAGTCCTGCAGGTTCTGGTCATCGCCCTCCTGTTCGGCGTCGCGCTCACCAGCCTCGGCAAGGCCGGCCAATCCATCATCGACCTCTGCCACGACGTCTCGAAGGTCTTCTTCCGCATCGTTCAGATCGTCTCCCGGGTCGCGCCGCTCGCCGCGTTCGGAGCCATGGCCTTCACCATCGGAAAGTACGGACTCGGCTCCCTCAAGTCCCTCGCCGGGCTCATGGCCTGCGTCTACCTCACCTGCTTCCTCTTTGTCACCGTCGTCCTCGGCACCATCGCCCGCGCCTGCGGATTCTCCCTCTGGAAAATCCTTCGCTACATCCGCGAGGAACTCCTCATCGTCATCGGAACCTCCTCCTCCGAATCCGCCCTGCCCGGCCTCATGGCCAGGATGGAAAAGGCCGGATGCCGCCCCAGCGTCGTCGGCGTCGTCGTCCCGTCCGGCTATTCCTTCAACCTCGACGGCACCTGCATCTACCTGACGATGGCCGCACTCTTCATCGCCCAGGCCACCGACACCCCGCTTTCCCTCGGCCAGCAACTCAGCCTCCTTGCCGTCCTGCTCCTCACCTCAAAAGGAGCCGCCGGCGTCACCGGTAGCGGCTTCATCACGTTGGCTGCCACCCTCGCCGCCACCGGCACCGTCCCCGTCGCCGGCATGGCCCTCATCCTCGGCGTCGACCGCTTCATGTCCGAAGCCCGCGCCATCACCAACTTCATCGGCAACACCGTCGCCACCCTCGTCATCGCCAAATGGGACGGCGCCCTCGACCGCTCACGCGCCCAGGACGTACTGGCACGCCCCTGACGGGAGGTTCCAAGTCTCAAGATTCAAGTTTCAAGCCCCGCAGCACGAAAGCGAATCGGGACGGGGTGGGGCGAGACTCCGTCGAGCCGTTCATGGAGCCCGTGAATCTTGAAACTGAGAACTTCTAACTAGGGCTGCCGGTGCCGGTCGTCATGGCACGTGGACCAGGCGCAGGAAGAGTTGGCCGTCCTCGTGCAGCACGAACTCGGCGGAGGATCCCACCACTTCCGGGACCCGGGTCCAGAGGACGGGCGGGGCCAGGTCGGTGGCCTGCTCGAGGCGCAGGGTGTCCCAGCCCGTGGGCCACTGGACGCGGATGCGGGGCGGCAGGCTCTCCGTGGCGGGAAGAAACTCGGAAGTCAGCTGGGGCAGGTCAGGGGCCTCACCGGCGCGGATGGGACGATCCGGGATGGGGTGGATGGCGGAACCCGCGGGCCAGAAGGCGACACGTTTCTCCCGGCCGTCGGGCCAGAAGATGTCCGACGGGTTGGGCGTGTCGCGTTCGAGCCGCACCCAACCGTACTGGGTTCCCGTGCCCTGCGGATGCGGTCGGGCAAAGCCGATGAGGATGTTGGTCTGGCCGGGGAAGAAGTCCTTCACGGACCTAGCGGTGACCCATGGGCCGGGCCGGTGCTCGGTCCAGACGTACCAAAGAAGTGCCATGGCCCAGGTGTCCCCAGATGCTTCGTTGGTATATGAGAGGCTGGAGTCCGAGATGACGGCCCCAGGCGCAAATGCGATTCGCGATGCTGAAGCCCGACGGAATCCGCCCTCGGATGGTCTTAGCTGCAGGATTTCGATCACCGTCCGATCCAGGAAGTCGATGCCTTCAAAGTGGCTGACTCGAACGTCCAACAGCACCTGAGATGGATCGGACGCCGCGCCCTCAGCGGACATCTTGATGGGTTCGTCGAACAACTGCGCCCTGAGGCTGAGCAAGAAGACCCAATGCACCAGGATGAAGCCCACAAAACGAGAGACGTGATGCCTTGGAGCGCAGTCTACACCCAGGGGAGGTTGGAGCGGATTTTGGGTGTGGCTCATGGCGGCGATGAGCTAGATCCCAAACATCTCCGGGGATGTCAAACCACGAGTCCCATGGAAGTTCCCAGTCGCCAGATCCCAGATCCCGACGGACTGGCAACTGGCCTCTGGAGACTGACAACTCCCCCGCCCTTGAATCTTGAAACTGAAAACTTCGAACTCCCCCCACTACTGCGGTCCGGAATCCCCGAAGCACCGTGTCCGATCATGGAGCCACCGGAAATCGCGGCTGCCGGGCGTCCGCTGGACCCAGGTCATGGCCAGAACCGCTGGATCCGGCGACGTAGAAGTCTCCACCCACTTCCGGATCTCCACGTGCCCGTCGGCGAAGCTGACGGGAGTCGCCCGGTTGTGCCGGACCGAGGGGAAGTTCCACCAATGCTCCGCGCCCGACGCGGCCGGCCAGAACATCTCGAATCGTCCATCATCGATGCTCCGCGGATCCTCTTCGAGGAGCACCCAGACGTCGGAGGGACTCATCCTGCGGAAGTCGGAAGACTTGTAGAATGTGACAATCCTGTCCCGATCGACGGTGTCGCCGATTCCCATCGCCGAGTTCATGGCGTAGCTGCGCACACGATAGGGCGGACGCTCCGAGTTCTTGAGGATTCCGGATCGATCCGCCGGACAGCGAAACACGCCGGGTGCGCCCACGTAGGGGCCGATGCTGCCCGTACCCCGGCCGATCAGCAGGTCGGTGTTGGTCCGCATCCAGATCCATTCGGGCGGGTCCTTCCATCCCAGGGATCCCGCGACCCAACCGCCGGAAGCCATATCGGCGCTGACGATCGCTCCGGCCGTCGGGGCAAGCCACCCGGTCTCCTGCTCGTAGACTGCCCAGGCCAGCATCAGTTGCCGGACATTGCTGAGGCACGCAATGCGTTGGGCGGAGTGCTTCGCCCGGGACATGGCAGGGAGAACCATGGCCGCCAGCAGCGCGATGATGGCAATGACGACCAGCAGTTCGATCAGCGTGAACGCCGCACCGGACGCGCGTCCTGTTGCTTGCTGATTGGGTCTGGCGGTGCCGGTCGTCATGGCACGTGGACCAGGCGGAGGAAAAGTTGACCGTCCTCTGGGAGCGCGAGCTCGGCGGAGGCACCCATGACCTCTGGCACCGGCGTCCACAAGACGGGCGTGGAAAGGTCCGCAGCCTGCTCCAGCCGCATGGTATCCCAGCCCGTGGGCCATTGGACGCGGACGCGGGGCGGCCGACCTTCGCTGGCTGGCAGGAATTCGGAAGTGAGTTGGGGCAGGTCAGGGGCCTCACCGGCGCGGATGGGACGATCCGGGATGGGGTGGACGGCGGAACCCGCGGGCCAGAAGGCGACACGTTTCTCCCGGCCGTCGGGCCAGAAGATGTCCGACGGGTTGGGCGTATCCCGTTCAAGCCGTACCCAGCCGTACTGGGTTCCCGTGCCCTGCGGATGAGGTCGGGCGAAGCCGATCAGGATGTTGGTCTGGCCGGGAAACCAATCTTTCACAGACCGGGCTGTGATCCACGGACCGGGGCGGTGCTCGGTCCATCCGTACCAGAGGAGTGCCAAGATGCGAGTGCTGCCCGAGGGTTGGTTCGTGTAGATTCGCGAGGCGCTCGAGATGGTCGATCCTGGGCTAAACGCAACCGACGTGCTCGACGGTTGAAGGAATGATCCTTCGGATGAGGTCAGTTCCAGGCCTTGAGGAATGGATCGGTCCAGGTAATCAATGCCTTCCGTGTGGTGAACGGTGACGTTCAGGACCACCCGAGTCGTGTCCGTTGGCTCTCCGGCAAGAAGCCGGGTGAACGACTCGTCGATCAGCTGGGCTCGCAGGTTCCAAGCGGCGACGACGGGGAAAACGAGAAGAATGGCTTTTTTCATACGCGGTGTTTGCTAAGGAGCCTTCAGCTGCGGAATGAGGAGAAATGCACGATTTGCACCTGCCTTCGAACCATTGCCGACGAGCGTCTCTGTCGCGGTTGCGTCAACAATCTCACGGAGAACCCAGTCATCTGAGAACCCGTAAACGGCGTGCTTGTCTGAGAATCCGGCTCCCCCTGTCCAAGCCTTTTCCCATCTCCAAGCTTTGCGGTTCTGGCCGTTGATATCCCCAACCCAGCCAAAGAGCGCTGTGTTGTTCACGATGGCATTGATGGCTCCAGACTCTTCTGGCAGTGAAACTATAACCCACTGATTCGTGCCGTGCTCTGGCCCATTGTCCTGACGGGACCACCAAACCGCCGGCTTCTGAACATGCGCAGCCACGCTCGGTTCCCACCTCATCGCCCAGCCCCCAGCCAGCCCGCTGTAAACACCGGAGCGTTGCCCTATTGCCAACGCGGCCGATGGAACGTTCTCCTCCGGTACAGCGGGGTTCTGAATCGGGGGGTGGAGGAAGTCGCCGCTGACGACCGGTTCGGCATTCTTGCGGCTTCGGAAGGCGCGGGGGATGTACTGGCCGGAAGTGTTCGGAAGTTTTCGGTTTCCTACGAACTCCCCGTCGTCATTGACTGCAGGGACCTCCCCGGCGCGGCCAGAATTGAGGGTCGTCTCGGAGAACAAGGGCGACATCCCACCAGAGACGGTCCAATAGACGGCGAACTGCTCCTGAATTGTAGGGGTTCCCTGACTCCGGGTGGCATAGCCGCCAATGTAGGTCCCGTTGGGACTGATACAAAGCGCCCGGTTTTTGTCCTGCAGCCAGTCGGAGGTGGTGGGGACTGGAAGGTAAACCCAGCTGGCAGGAGTGCCGGGCAACGTGCCCTGCCAAGCCTTGATGGCCCGGTCGAAACTTGATGTTGCTCGGACATAGCCGGGAAACACGCTGGCCTGCTGATCGCTGACGCCCGTGACGATGGGGGAGAAGGGTACGGAAGGAGTATCGAAGACGAAGACTGGCTGGCCGGAGAAAGCGGCGGACGAAAAACTCCACTTGGCGCCTACTTCACCCAACAGCGAACTGCCCGGGGAGCTGCAATCAATCCAGGCATTGGCGGCCACCACCGGGATCGGCAGCCCCTGCGCCGACAGCAGACCACTGATCCCGACACCCCGTGTTTCACCACTGGGCGTGGATGGAAGCGTCATCAGCGAGGGGAGCGTCAAATCACGCGGAGGCTGCGATCCCTTCCGTGAAGGTGGGCGGATTCGCGACGTTTCCAGAGGGTCGTCGCAGATCAGGCTGTGCGTCAGCTCGTACAGCGTCCATGGCGGCCCATCATAGATGAATATGGAAGCCTTGCCCCGGAGGGAGCTGACAGCATGGGTCGATGCAGCCTGCAGAGTCACCCACACGTGTTCCCGCTCGATCGTCTCATCAGCCTGCGGAACAACCCGGACATCCACAAAGGCCTGGCCGGCGGGGAAAGTGATCGTGCCCGAGGTGCCGCTGGCGGTTACTGAGCCGAGCCCGGAGACAATCAATGAGAAGTCGGTGCCGAGTGTGGCTGGACGGCGGGCCGCAGACTCAGCCAGCGAGAACGTCACCGGAAGGCTCGCGCCCACGGAACCGGTCCGGTGAAACCGGAGGCGGCCTTCCTGAACACCGCCTTCCCGTCGATCCTGGGCAACGGCGATCAGTGGTTCAACCGAGACGACTGTTCCGATGGCAATGGTCCCCTTGGCGTAGGCGACTTTGTACTCCGCGAATTGTCCCGCGGCACCTGGACCCGCAGCGGGGTCGTGGAATGCCGTGACGTTAAGTTCACCGTGAACCCCGGTGGGAATGGGGATTTGAAACTCGGTACTCCCGAAAACGTCGCTGTCAGCATTGCCATTCCAGGTGCTGAGGCCAGTGACCTTCAAGGAGAGGCATTTGCCCTCGGGGAGCTCGGTGGCATTCGGAGGCGTCTGTTGAAGTGCGATACGGACCGGGAGCGTGACCGTTGTGGAAGAGAGGGTGGGAGATGCCATCGAGACCTCGAGTGCACCCGTCAATCGCATGTCCTCAAAGCTGAGGGTGGGAGGCTGGCCCTCGCCGATTCTCCAGGGATAGTCCCGGGTTACCACATTCGTCTGCGGAAGCACCCGGCAGATCCGTCCGAAATTGAACTGGAGCTGCCCGAGGTCCATGTCGGTCAGGACTGGGTACTCTGCCTGAACCGGAGCCGGAGCCGTCGGAGTGACCGAGGAATAGGTTCCGGGAGTCGGCAGGGGTACCTTGGACCCGATCCAGGTGAAGTCCTGACCGAAGTCGGAGACGTAGTTCTGTCCGACCGTCATGTTGGCACCATCGAAGTATTGTTTCGGGCCCTCGTCGCAGGATGCTGCGGTCATTGAAGGGACTTTGCGCAGCAGCCGGAACTTCGGGTTTGCCAGAGGAGCGGATGTCTCGTCGAAGCGCGCCGAAGGGATGGTGGTAATGTGGTTGTTCGCAATCGTCAGATTGTTGACGGATCCCATCCGGGCGAGGAGGAACTGATCGTTGATCTCGGTGCGACCCAGAATGAGTGACGGATCGGTGTAGGGTGCGCCGAAGTCACTCAGCGATTTCCAACAGAACGATCGGTACGAGTAGGCGTTCACCCGTGGACCTAGTCGTAGGCTGTTGTTGGAGAGGTTGAATCCGTCGTTCCATCCAGTCGGACCCGCATTCATGTTTACCCACCAACGGACGTTCAACCCGAGTGAGTCGAGGATGTCCACGTACTTCAACTTACCGGTATCACCGTTGTAACCAAGGCTCGCGTTGAGGACGATGCTATCCCGGAATGTGGTCCGCCCGGACTCATCCGAACCCCACGGGCTGCTGGCGTTCCCCATGGCAATGACGGAAACACCATCTGAATCTGAGCGATACTGGACATTGCGAATCACCGCAAAGCGACGCGCCGGATCGTTCTTGGCCCATGCAGGCGTGAAGGCAGCAGTCTTGGCATGGACCATCATCTCGGTCGTGTATCCTGAGTACGCACTTGTGAAGCCGTGGATCTCGCAATCGAAGACCTCCCATGGGGCCCTGAACCAGGTCGGGCGTGGTTGTCCGACATCGTGTCCGCCAACGACGAAGGGAAACGCTTCTATACCTGCGGCACCGCCATAGTGCGCCCAAGGCACATATCCAACCGATCCAAAATTACGGACGATCAGCTTTCGGGCAGCTCCGGTTCGTGCGGTCAGGTTCAGAGGGGCGTTCTTGTAGCCCTGAGCCGAGTTGAGGGTCGCGATCTGGTCCATCTTCCAATCCCATCCGCCATCCAGCAGCAGGTTTTCCACAACAAGGCGATCCGCCGTGATGGGGGCACCTCCGGAGTTGGCGAGGCTGAGATTCAGGGCAATGACGTAGTCCGGATTCGGAAAACCCGCACCTACCAGCGGTGAACGGTTGACCAGTCGCACCTCGTCCGGGGTTGGCCCCTGACCCTTGATCCATATCCGAAGTTGAGACAAACGCGCGCCATCGAGGGATGCTGGAAGGACGATCGGAGCAGTGATCTGATAATCGAGCGTGGCTGATGGCAGGAGGCGAAACTCGAATTCGGGCTCTCCCGGTGCGTTGGTGATCGTGTGACCAAATGTGATACTGCTGAACGCCATCGGGGATTCGGCGCTGCTACCGTCCCCAGTGCCATTAGGCGAGCACCATTTCACTAGCGGCGCCGCCATCAACTCACTTGCCCCCAGAGCGAGTGACCCGATCAACAGGCGTGCAATCCATGGTGGGAGCGGGTGGGAGCGGGTGGGAGCGGGTGGGAGCGGGTGGGAGCGGGTGGGAGCGGGTGGGAGCGGGTGGGAGCGGGTGGGAGGGGGTGGGAGCGGGGTTTTTGGGATTGCTCATACGGCCACAACTTTGATCCCAAACCTCGTTAGCAATGTCAAATCACGAGTTTAGGATTTGGCCCATGGAGGTTCCCAGTCGCCAGTTCCCAGATCCCAGATTCATGCGCGGCATAAGGCGACAACCCAGGGCGGAGCGGAGCGCAACCCCGGGGTTCCACCCCGGGCTTTCGCCGGTTGCCCCTTCGGGGCTCGAGAACGGCACGCTGAAGACGTTCAAGCGACCAGCCCCAGGCGCGGATTCCTCCCCGCAGCCGGACTGGCAACTGACCTCTGGAAACTGACAACTCCCCCCGCCCTCGCCCCGAATTTGAATCTTTAAACTGAACCTAGAAAAGGCGGTTGGATCCACAGATTGCACCGATTCCACGGATTGGAAGCCAGTTGAGAGAGGCTGTCGTTTCACCCTGCGGGTGACATGGAAACGGCGAAGCCGTGGGGCCTCTGGTTCCAGTCCATCTGTGAAATCTGTGAAATCGGTGGATAACCCAACTGCCGGTTTCAGGCTGAAATCTTCCAACTCCCCTACGGAACCACCCTCGCCGGATCCAATCGCCCGACCCGATGCGGCGGCACGCGTGGATCCAGCGATCCGGCCAGCGGCCGTTCACAGCCCACGTGTCCGTCGGCGAACACGGCGTGCGCCTTGGTCCCGTGACGGAAATGGATCGTCGCTTCCAGCCGGTTCGTCCCGAAGTAATAGAACTCCTCCAGCATCGGCTTCTCCGGTGAGGCCGGTGCCTGGAAATCGTTGACCTGGGCGGCGTCCACGAGCACCGCCAAGCCCGACGGTTCCTGCACCTGCGCCAACTGGATCGGGTCGCGACCCCGCGGTCCCATCAGGAGGTTATAGGCGTATCCGAACGCGCCGCCCTTGGCCTTGAACTTGAACCGGTCCCCCGACTGTTGGAACGCCGGGCAGACATCCACCCCCCGACCACTCAGGTAAGGCCACAGCGCACCGGACTTCGCCTCGAACCGACGCTCTCCCTCGGCCCCATCCTGCAGCCACCCGAACCAATACCTCCACCCGTCCTCCTGCCGACCAAACCGCTCCGGGAAGGCCCGACCCGAGTGATCATCCCAATACAACTGCGACGCGATCCCCAACTGCCGCAGGTTGCCCACGCATCGCGCCCCCAGCGCCGCCTGCCGCGCCTTCACCATTCCGGGCCCAGCCAACCCCGCGAGGATCGCGATCACCGCCACCACCACCAGCAACTCCACCAACGAAAAACCCGTAGCCGACGACGTCAGGAGGCGGGATTCTCCCCTTCCCCCATTCCCTGTAGCCGACGACGTCAGGAGGCGGGCATCTGCCCCTCCATCCCTCTCCCCGTAGCCGACGACGTCAGGAGGCGGGATTCTCCCCCCCTTCTCAAACCCCACGACCTTCATGGCAACCGCCCTCCCACGCGATAGAACCGCTCCGGCGGCAACCCCTTCGTCGCATCCTGCAACACGACTTCCCGCCCCGTCCCCGCGACCTCCTCCGACACCTTCTCCCACGCCTTCAGATCGCCACTCGACTCCAACCAATACCGCCACCCGACCCGCGTCCCCGTCACCACCCGCCGCACCACCTCATTCCCCTCGAACCGCACGACACCGACCGCCGCGCCCGGCCCGTTCCACCGCAGGTCATCCACCGTTCCCACGGCACGGACGGATCCCGCATACAACGGATCCTGACCAACGTCCGAGTAGCTGTTGATCGACAGCGCATCGACCCGGAACCCCGTGAAGTTCCGCGGCAACACGATCGGCGCGGGCGTTGGAAGTGGAGTTCCGTCCGCCGTCATCGAGATCCGCAGCGTCCGGTTCGTCGCGGTATAGGTCAGGTCGAACCCATACTGCACCCCCGTCTCCAGTTCGAGATAGCTGTCGCTGAAACCCCACGGCAACCGGCCATCGGCCGGCACCACCGCGGGCGAGAGTGACGCCGAGATCGCGCCGTCCGGCTGCGCCCCGAACCACGTCCACTCCACCAGATTCCTCGATCGCAGGAACACCCCGCGCTGGAATCCCGGATCCGACGCATCGGCCACGCGGATCAACCCGAGCGCGATCTGGAACGTCCCCGACTTGCCCGGAGTCGTGCCCACCGCGTGCTCCGACAACTTCAACCCGAACCCGAACGCAAAATCATCCGCCGCCGTCACCGGACTCGCGAGGCGTTTGAGGAAGTAACTGTTCGTCCGCGACGAATCCCACGTCACCGCCAACGACTTCGCCCCCTCGTTCCACGCAAACAACGACGCGTCCCCCACGACTTCCCACCCGGACTGCATCGGGTCCCGGTCAAACGACTCCACCCACGCCTCCGCCGCCCTCGCCTCCAAGGCCACCACCGTAGCCGCCGTAGCCGCCGACGTCAGGAGGCGGACCACCCTCCCCACCGTAGCCGCCGACGTCCGGAGGCGGGTTGCTCCCTCTCCCTCCCCGGTAGCCGACGACGTCCGGAGGCGCATTCTCCCCCATCCCCGCCTCACACCGCACCTCCCGCGATCGACTCCAAAACCTCCGCCCGCGGCCTTCCCGCCTCATCAAACGGACAATGCCGGCAACCGTTCCCGCAACAGTACCCCCGGCGAAGGTGATACCGTTGCGTGAACACGAACCGGCCGTCCTCCGTGAAGTAGAACTCCCCGGCCTTCGCCCGCGGCATCCAACGTTCCGTCCGACGCGCCTCGGCCACGCACCGATGACAGATGCACGAGCGCCCCCGCGATTCCTCGGGCAACCGCTTCATCAACTCCTCCGGCATGTCGAGCTGCATGCACCAGCAGCTGCCCTTGTAGGGCGCATCCGACGCCAACGGACAACCGTTTGGCCCGCCGCACAGGGGACAGACCGTCCCCTCGCGCGGCGAAGCCGAACAGCCACAACCCGACCCGTTGGATCCGCAGGCGCTCATCGATTGGAGGAATCGCGGCCAATCCGCCGGGCCACTCCGGCCAGCCCGATCGAACCCGCCAGCAACATCACCCACGTCGACGGCTCCGGCACCGGCCGGACCACCGACACACCGTCGAGTTCCACCCGACCCGACGGCACCTCGATCCGGATGTACGAAGCCGAATCAATCGACACCGGGAGGCCGGCGCCATCGCGAGCCCAGGCCAAGGAGAAGCCCGCGCCACCGCCGCTGCCGGCGTAGAGACCGCGGATGCCGTCCAGGCCCAGCCCATTAAAGTGCGAGTAAGTCAGGGTGGGGTTCACCGGCACGCCAAAGTCACCGCTGCCATCCGTTGGGAACAGGGCGTCCAGCACCGGAGCCAGCGATCCATCCAACGTGAAATACTGAAGTCCATCGGCGCTCACCGAGACCTTCACCTCGGCCCGATCGTCTCCGAAGACCGATCCATCCGTGATGCCGCCGCCCGAGTAGTCACCGTTCGTGATGATGAAGGCCGCGCCGCCGAACACGAGGAAGTCGATGCCGTAGGGATTCAGCGGACTGCGCGTCGCCGGGGTGTCCAACCGGAGCTCCAGCACGCCGCCCGTTCCGACCGACAGCAACTGCCCGACCTGCCACGGAGGATTGAATGGATCCACCGGACCGCCGAACGGCCCCGGGATCGAGCGCGTTGGTTCGCCCAGGATCGATGCCACGTTCGTATAGCCACCGCCGGTTCCGAACTCGGTCGCGAACCCCGTGCCCGACTCATACCGCTTCACCTCGACCGCATACTGGGCGAGGACGGAAGCGCTTGAGGCCATGAGGCCGAACATTCCACACACACCGGCCACGATCCCATTCCGGGTCCGGCCGCCATTCCACTGCTGGATCTTCATCAACGGTCTCCGTCCATCTGTTCCCTGGCGTCCCGGTCAGAGTCGGAACGCATTTCAATAGTCTGGAGACCAGTCCGGAAATGACGGCGCCTGTCCTCCCGACCCGGTTCACGCCGGATCAGGACAACAAAAAAGCCTTCACTCCCGGCAGTGTGAGAATGAAGGCAGCAATATCTCGAATGCCCGGGCACGACACATGCCTGGGCCTGGCCTCATCCTTCGCTTTGCCGGCGAAGTGGGACCCACGGTTTCCCCTCAATTTTCCGTTCAAGGGGACGATCCATGGATCCTGACGAGCACCTTCGGCGCGATATCCGGACTCCGGGCTTCAATCCTCGCTCCCGCCTTCCCACACCGGCGAACCGATGCAGTGGCTGTCTTGCGACTTGGGAGTCTGTAACCCGATACCGTGGCGGAACCGTCCCCGAATCTCACGGGGTTCCCGCTACTCCGTTGGTGTCTGACATGGGGCCGCACCCAACGGCGCGGCCATGCAAAGAACCCGTTCAGTGGGCCCACCGCCCCCGGCCTTTGCAACCGGAATTTCCGCCCCCGCGGAGAGGGTTCGCCACCATCCGGACCACCGCTCCAACAAGGGCAAGGTATGGTTCCAATGAACCCAGGCGCCGATGAATCCCAGACAAAGCGCCACCACGACATCCGACAGATGATGTTTGCCCAGGCAAAGCCTCGACCAAGCCACCAACACCGGAATCAGCCCGAAAGCACGCGCTCGTGATCCGACCGCAAACACCGGGACAAAGGCCATGCTGGCGGCAAAGATCGTATGCCCCGAGGGGAATGAATTGAGGTCATGAACCCCCACGATCCAGTGCCCCGCGTGCCACGGCCCGTACCACCCTTGTTCGACCAGCGCGCAGGGGCGCGTCCGTCCCGTCAGGCACCGGACCGCCAACCCCACCAAGCCGGTCAACACCCCGGAAAGCAGCACTGCCACACAGATACGCTGGGCAACCCTCCAACGCCGGACGCTCGCCAGGGCCAGAAAGCTGATGGCCAACCCGAGCATCGGAGGAAAATCGCACCAGCGGCTGGCAAACCTTGCGAGGGACTGCGCCCAGACTTCGCCGGGCATCCGGAAAAAGCCGTCGACGATCGGATCGGCCGAAAAGGCGAACACCACCACGACCGCCAACGCAGCGCCGACCCAGCAACGACGAACCATAGCGCCTCCGAAAGTCACACCGCTTTCATCCACATGAGGATCCACTGAAAAGGATTTACCAATCCACTCCGAAGGCCATTGGAACATCTCGGAAACGATCTTGTCCCGTTCATAATGCGAATGGCCCGGTCATCCCCCGCATCGCAGCACGGCCCAGACCCGCCGTCCCCGAACCCAACCCTCCTTCTCCACACGGAATCCCGTCTTGAAATGCATGCCCAACTCCACCGGATTCACATAGACCACCCAGACCTGATTCCCCTCTCGCGCCCCCTGTTCCGCAAGATTCATGGCGACCTGCCGGAGTGTCTCTCCCCGGAACGGATTGTAGAGGAACACCACGCTCTTGCCCGGGGAGCACCGGAATTGGAGGGCATCCATCACCTCGCACTCCACGGACGGCCATCCGTTGCGTGCCCGGACTTTCCGCATATTCCGCCGACACGCCCGGATCAATGCAGGATCCAGGTCGACTCCCACCAATCGCCGGAACCCCGCTTCCGCCGCCAGGATCAACGCCCGACCCTTGCCGCAACCGAGATCCACGAAAACCCCTTCCTGGATGCTCTTTGGAACCGCCCCCATCGCCTCCCGGAACACGGCCGGCGACACCCCTTGGTAAGGAACCCCGTCGCCCTCTTGCGCCCCGCCCGCAGGCCACCAGGTCTCCGTGCCCCTACGGAAGTCAAACCACCACTCCGATCCCAGCGCCCACAACCCTCCGAACACTCCCGCGTAACGGACCGTACGCCATGCACACCCCAACAGGTGCCATCGCCGCCTACCCCCTCGCCTGCCCGCCACGGGATCGCTCATCGGTGACAGCATCACCGACGGGATGTGGAGAGGCGGTGGCAGCAATGGAGAATTCCTGCGAGGACGCCGGACGGGTTTGCCGCAGCGCTCCCGGGCGAGGTAGGTTCGAACGATTGTTCAGGCGCAAACCAAGTTTGATTCCGATTCTGGATCCTCACTCGTCCCGATGAAAACCCTGACCCGCTGGACCTCCAACCGGCTGTTCTCCTACGTCCACGGAAACTACCTCGTCTATAACACCTGCTGGGAGGATCCACGGATCGATCGCGAGGTCATGCGCCTGAACCCGGAAAGCCGCGTCGTCCTCATTACCTCTGCCGGTTGCAACGCCCTCGACTACGTCCTCGATTCGCCCAACGAGGTTCACACCGTCGATCTCAACTTCCGCCAGAACGCCCTCCTCGAACTCAAGATCGCCGGCATCCGCCGTCTCCCGTTCGAGGCATTCTTCAGCCTCTTCGGCGACGGCGGTCACCCCTCCTTCCCGGAACTATACCGCAATCATCTCCGCCAGGATTTGTCCGAAAGCGCCCGGCGCTACTGGGATACCCGGCAGCATTACCTCGAACGCCCAACGCCCGAGTCTTCCTTCTATCACCGCGGCACCACCGGCGTCTTCGGCCGCGTCATGGTCAAGTACCTCCAGATGGCCGGCGTCCACCGCGATGCCCTGGAACTCTTCTCCGCCGGATCCCTCGACGAACAGCGCCGGATCTACCAATCCTCCATCCGCGAAAAACTCTG
Source organism: uncultured Verrucomicrobiota bacterium (assembly GCA_903842505.1). Lineage (GTDB taxonomy): Bacteria > Verrucomicrobiota > Verrucomicrobiia > Limisphaerales > UBA9464 > UBA6176. Next base: position 31,057 of record CAIMMI010000021.1, read on the forward strand.
GCGCCCCGCCGTCAAACGCGCCCTCCGCACCGACGTCATGCTCAGCCTCCTCGGCGTTCCCGCCGAGCAGAAGGCCCACCTCGAACGAAACTCCTCCGGCACCGTCGCCGACTTCATGGAGGACTGCATCGAAAGCGTCTTCACCCGCCTATCCACCCACGACAACTACTTCTGGCGACTCTATCTCTTCGGCCGTTACTCCGCCGATTGCTGCCCCGAATACCTGCGCCGTCCCAACTTCGAACGCCTCAAGGCCGGCCTCACCGAACGGATCCACATCCACACCGACAACCTCACCGACTTCCTCCGCAAGAGCCGCGAATCCTTCTCCCACTTCGTCCTCCTCGATCACATGGACTGGCTCAGCCACGCGCGTCCCGACCTCCTCCAGTCCGAGTGGCAGGCCATCGTCGACCGTGCCCGCCCCAACGCCCGCATCCTGTGGCGCAGCGCCGGCTTCCAGGTCGACTTCGTCGACCCGATCCTCGTGCAGCGTTCCCAGCGGACACGCCACGTCGGGGATCTCCTCGAGTACCACACCGACCTCGCGAAGGACTGCCACCGTCGCGACCGCGTCCACACCTACGGCAGCTTCTACATCGCCGACCTCGCCGCGTGACCGCCTCGATCCTATCGCTGGCACCCGGTCGAGGGGCTCCCGCCTTCGGGCTGGAGGCCATTCGGCAACTTCCAAACAGCGCCGATCCACACCTCGATTACTGGCGATACGTCATGGTCGAGGGAACCACCGCGGTGGCTCCCAACCTGAAGGGCCTGCCCGGCATCCTCGAGTGTGCCGGCGTGCCTTGGCCCATCCTGCGGTCCAACGCCAGCCACGGCGCATCCTACCCAACCTCCCTCCACACCCAGTACTCGGCCTACCCCGGCTCCGAACTGCACCTCGTTCCCGGGCGGGCGCAGCGCATGGGCGCTGGTCTGGGACTGAAGGGCCTTGGCTTCCTTCTCCGCTCCGGCTCCGTCGACCACTGGGTCCAATGGAGCAGCTGGCTCCTCTCCACCAACCTCCACCACCCCACCCTTCGCTCAGCCATTCCCGAAGTCACCGAGCGTCTCGCGGCATCCTGCCCGGACCGGGCCGTCCTGATCCGAAGCATCGACTCCTACCTCGACCCGGATCTGCCGTCCGCCTTCGTTCGTGCCGGCTATCGGGTCTTCGTCAGCCGGCAGGTCTACTTCTTCGACGGCCGCAATCCCACCTTCCTCGGCCGCAGCACCGTCAAACGGGACCTCAAGGAACTCCGCGCGCTCCAGAACTACCGGATCGTCGAACACCGTGAACTGGACTCGTCGGACGCACCGCGGATCGCCGAGCTGTACCGGCAGCTCTACATCGACAAACACTCCCCGCTGAACCCGCAGTACACCGCCGGATTCGTCTCGCAGGCCCTCCGGAACCACTGGCTCGAGTTCCGCGGACTCCGCCACGCCTCGGGTCGACTCGACGGCATCTACGCCTGCTTCCGACAGGGAGGCTGCACTTCCACTCCCTTCATCGGGTACGACACCTCGCTCCCAGCCGACCTCGGACTCTACCGGATGCTCGTCAGCATGCTCCTGACGGACGTTGCCGAGCGCCGGCTCGTGCTGAACTACAGTTCCGGCGCGGGCGACTTCAAACGCCGCCGTGGCGCGGAACCCTGCCTGGAGTTCAACGCCGTCTACGACCGTCACCTTCTACCCCATCGACGGGCCGCCAACGCCCTCCTCGAACGGCTCGCCAACGGCCCCGGCCGCCGGTTCCTCGAAGCCAACGAGGTCTGAACGGCAGCGGACCGAAGTCCGGAGCGGCCCAGGGGAACGCATCGTGAAACTGCCCCCGAAACTGGTGGGGCGAGACTCCGTCGAGCCGGCTCTCGAAACTTGAATCTTGAAACCAGGGACTCCTCCACGGCTCGTGCGAGACACTCGCCCCACCCCGCGCTGGGGGCAGTTTCACGATGCGCCCGCCCAGGGACAACGGATCTTGCCGCGATTGAGTTTTTGAAACTGACAGTTTAAAAATTCGGATGGGGTAGGTCGCCAGAAACCCAGATCCTCCGGCTCCCTCCGTACTTCAATAACCTCGGAAAGCGACTCATCAAGTCTCCAAAGGTCTACATCGCGGACTCCGGACTCGCCTGTCATCTCCTGGGAATCGAAACGGAGGCCGAGCTCGAGAAGTCGCCATTTCTCGGCACCCTCTTCGAGGGCTTCATCGCATCCGAGATTGCGAAGGCATGGAGGAACCGCAAGGGGCCCGTGCGAGAGGTGCGCTGCCTGCTGGTCCACCGCCCGGCCCGCAAGCCAACCGGTTCGCGCGCCATAGCGCCAGGTGTCGAAGCCATGCCCTGGGAGGAATTCCTGCCGGAAATGGTGGCCCACGCCTAGAAGCTCTCTAGGCCACAACTCGGCTGGTAACCATCCGCCTCCCGACGCGTCGTTCCACACCACGCGTCGGACCCGGGGCGGGCAGGCCAAGGCGCCTTCCAGACGATGAACTGGAAGTGAAAGGGCACACGGGTCAGGGTGTGCATGGTCACCGTTCGCCCCGTTGAGGCGAGGTGTCGTGGGGCAGGTCCTGACTCAGATGATCCCCAACCCGCGCAGCACCGAGGCGGCGGCCTGGCGTCCGCTCGACGCCCCGCCGTTCATGAAGCCGTAGTAGTTGACGTCGGTGTGCTCACCCGCAAACAGAACGTTGTCGAAGCGTACCTCCATGCGACTCGCCGGATCCGCCGGATCATCGTACCATCCGAAGGCGCCAAACTGCGTCAATTGCCCCGGTGCAAAGTTCGCGTACGCACCCAGCGTGAACGGATCCCGCAGCCAGTTGGTCCGCACGGCCTCGCCTGTGCAGGTGGTCGCCGCTTCCGGGAAATAACCTGCCAGGTTCTGGACCATCAGGCCCGCCTGGGCGGTGGGCAATCCATTCAGCGCAGCACGCGCGTTGTTGCCACCCGTATAAAACTGCAGGATGCCCTTTGTGGAGGTCCCCAGCAGGCTCGACTCATCCCACAACGACGTGAACGCCGCATGACTCGTCATTGCCTCCATCGCAAAACGCCCATTCGTCCGTCAGGGTAGGCAATGGAGTCGCGTCTATACATTTTACATTTTGGCCACCAGCCGCCGCAGGAACCGCTCGCAGGCCGGGTCCTCGGACCGACGACGCTCGATCCGCCGCACCCCCTGCGCTCCGGCCTGGTACTTCAATCCCGGAATACGTCCGTAGACCTCGGACAACCCATACCCGGCGTATCGGACGGCGAGGTACAGCACCGCGTCCCGTGTCCAGTCGCCGTATTGCTGGAGGGCCTCCTCCCACTTCACATCGGCTTCCTCTTCCGCCCACTTCACCAGCGTCTCCCACGATACCCGCCCGACACGCGACAACTTCCGCGCCTCGGTCTGTTCCTGGGCATTGACCCGCCCGTCGGCCTTGGCTTCGGCGAACAGCCGCTTGGCATGGTCGCTATCCCCCAGCACGGCACCGCCGATCACCCGTTCCCACGGATCCTCCAGTCGCCCCTGCCGCAGCGGCGCCTCGGTGTAGGCCCGGAGCGCAGCAGACTGTTCCTTCACGCTCCGGCCGCCGTTGGCCCGCCGCACGAATCCGGTCTCCAGCCATTTTGGCGCCGTCTCCTTGCCGCCGTACACCTGCCACGAACTCCACGGGTAGGTTTCGAGCGCCTTCAACCGACGGACCACGAGGTCCGCCCCGGGGCCCTCGATCGCGGCCACCTTCGCACGGGCCCGATCCGGCTTGCCCAGGCCCAACCCGGCGATGCGTACCGGATTCAGATGCAGGTAACGCACCGCCTCCGCGACATCCTCGTCCTTCTGGATCACCACGCCCTTGAATCGGCCCTGGAACAGATGCCCGCAGGTCTCGTGCGCCCAGTTGAAGCGGACGGAATACGACAGCTGAAGCCACTGGATCGCCCGGCTGAGGTTTTTCTCCGACGGCCGCAGGAGGAGGTGATAGTGATTGTCCATCAGGACGAACGCATGCACCTCGATCCGGAACCGCACCGGAAACTCCGAGAGGCAGCCGAGGAACCGACGGCGGTCGTCATCGGTGCGGAAGATGCGCTCGCGACGATTGCCGCGATTGACGACGTGATGCCACGCATTGGGTGTCAGGATCCGGAGTGGACGGGCCATATTGTGACGCTTCGGGCGGGCGCGGCGAATTGTCAAATTTATAGACGCGACCCCATTGCCTTGGGTCGGTTCGAGAAACCCCGGTCACTCTGATCCTCGCTCCGTGACGGAGACCCGCGAGCTTCGGTGATCGCCCGAGGAATCGGGAAACGACTTCACTGGATGACGGCGTGGGGTTGAGCAACCCGCACGGTTGCTCCAACGTCAACGGAGAGGTGCGACAAGAGCATCCATTTCCGTCCGAAGATCGTCGTTCGAAAGCGTCTGGACCACGCGACGCGCTGCCTCCCGTCGCCCCACCGAATGGAGCACAAGCGCATAAACGATGCGCCTTCGCGGCAAGAGTGTTGAGGGATCCGAAGCTTTGGATTCGATGAGATCCAGGGCTTGCTCAAATTCGCCGCGCCGCCAGCGTGCGAGTGCGCTGGCGAACGCAATGTCGGCATTATCCGGAGCTTGGGCAGCCAACGCTTCCACCTGTGCGGTGGCCCAGTCGAGGTTCTGTCCCGTGAGCAGTTCAAACCATGCCCGTTCCAATGCAATCGCGGGTTCGGAGGGCATGCGCTGGTTGAGGTGACGCAGGATCCGAAGGGAAGGCCCGACGCTGCGATCCCGCGAATGGAGTCGCAACAATTGCCGGGCCGCATCCAGGTCGGGTCCCGGAACCTGGAGCAGTGCCTCCAGGCACTCACGAACAAGGACTGGATGACTGGCTTGTTGGGAGTGCCGAAGGATGAAGGGAGCAACCACGGCAAGATAGGGCCCAGCGGTCGTCAGCGATGCCCGCATCAATGGCTCCGCGTCCCCCGGCTTTTGCTCCCGGAATTTCAAGGCTCCCTGCACGGCAAGGCGCATCGGTTCTGGAAGTAGGCCGGTTTCACGACAGAGGGCTTCCAACCGGTCCGCTGCTCCCATCGCAAAGAGGCAGTCCACCCGACATTCGACCATTCGGAGTGCGGACGGGGCGGTCGCCGAGTCGAGCACCGCGAGTGCCCGTTGCGGTTCAGCGTTTTGGAGGAACCAGACCGCGAAGCTCAGTCGATCCGGCTCCGACAGGTCGGCTGGCATGTTGCTCTGCAACTCCTCCATGATCTGCCGGCGCGTCGAAGGACGGCGTGCGAGCTGGAACCGGGTGGCGAGCAAACGGTGTGACCAGGATTGAGCCTGGAATTCCTCGAGCGCGGAGATCAGTCGTGTCCACTCAGCATCTTCCAATCCGGGCGCCTGCGCCAGCAACTCAGCCGCCCTGAGCTGCACCTCCATCGGGTCTGTCCTTTGGGTTGCGAGCCTCCAGAGCATGGCCTGACCCGCCTTGTTGGCCTCCGGATCCCGGAGCTTCAATTGGACATCCGCAAGGTCGAACAGGAATCGTGGATCATCCGGCCACTTCTTGAGGGCCTCTGCCACGGCCGCAGCCTGTCGCGGGATGGACCCTGCATGCCTGAGCAGTTGGCTATGGATCCACCACGCCTCGGGCTCACCGGAGGCTTCCTTCATCAACTGGCGGGTCCAGGCCAAGCCCAGATCGAGCGTCCGCGTGCGCAAGGAAACGCGCGCGGCGAAAAGCAGGTCCTCTTGGGTGCTGCCCGGCGTCGCCACCACAGCTTGGTGCAAGGCCAGCGAGTCAGCGAAACCCACCTGCTCCGCCACCCGCGCAAGGGCACGACGCGTCCACAGCTCATTCGGTGCCAAGGCGCTCGCCAGTCTCGCCTCCTGAAGGGAACGCTCGACACCGTTGGTGCCCAGATGCTGCAGGGATCGGCGGGCCGCTTCACGAGCCCGATGACGCTTGTAAGCGCGATAAACAGGCAGGCTTAGGAAGCCACTTATCACCAAAGCGACACCCAATCCTCCTGCCACCCACAACGTCAACAGCGAGCGACTGAACCGGCGGCGCGGAGACACTGCAGGCGTGGAGACCATTCGTTAGTCGGAAAGCAGATCCAACAGACACCGAAACACTCCCTGCAGGAATTCTCGGTCTGGTCAGCTTCCTGCAACCTGAGCTGACGCACAGGTCAGGGGAGGTCTCAGGCGTTCCCGCTCTGCTGGATGCGTTGGCGACGGCGCAAGGCCCAGAACGCCCCGGCACCCAGGAGTCCTCCGGCACCCAACGTCGAAACCTCCGGTACGGAGGTCGCACCAAGAGGGGTGCTGTTAATGCCGTGGAGGGTGAGGGTACCCGTCCAGGTCCCGGACGTACCACTACCGCCATAGCCATTGCCCACCCAGATGGTTCCATCAACCGCGCGGTTCCCATTGAAAGTGAGGGGCGTGGTGAAATTGACGGTGCCGGTCACTGTTGTTCCAGGGGTATCGCTTCCGCCATTCGTCCAGCTGTAGCGCTGGGCAGCGGAAAGATTGGAGAAACCTCCCAACTGGAGGAAACCACCCGTGCCCAGGGGAGCCACATCCACGTAGATGGTCAAATCGTCCGCGTACGTAAAGGAGACGGACGCATTGAGGGTGACGCTGATGGTTACCCCGGTGAACGTCCCAGTGATCTCGTTCAGGTTGTAATCGGTAACCTCAACAAAATTGAAACCAGTGAACGTCTGATTGCTGAGATTGACAGCGACATCTCCGTAGGTGTTCGTCGCAGCCATGACCATCAGCGAGGCGACGACAGCCCTGTGGAGGAGTGGAGAGAATGACCGTTTCATTCTTCCAATTGTGCATCTTCCCACTCTTCGGTCACCTGCCAATTATGGGTAATGTAACCAAAACAGAGAGGCATTGCTCCCGGATGATCCGAGAAGGATGGTATGCGCACTCATGAGTCATTTGAGAACCCAGTCCTCACGCCCTCCGGACGAATGGTTGTCCTTCGCCGTCCAGCAACACCGTCAGGGAAAGACAGCGGGTGCACTGCAGGCAGCCGCTGAAGCTGCCAAATCCGGAGGCCGCTGGCGCCTGGAGGCTACGGTGCTGGTCGGTGAATGCCTGTTCCGTGCCGGGCGCATCCACGATCTGGGTCAACTGCTGGAGACCCATCCCGACCTTTGCGAGGATCCCAGGATCAAGACCCTTCAGGCTCGCTGGATGTCGCGATCCGGGAACATCGAGGGTGCATTGACCCTCTTTCGAGGACTGATGGCACTACCGGAAGCCCAGCCGCTGTATCGCCTCTGCGCCTTTGAATACGTGGGTCTCCTGAACAAAGAGGGACGCCCCCAGGAAGCATGGACTCTTGCCGAGGAGGCTCACCGCCGCACAACGCGCCCCTTCGACGTCCGACTCATGGAACATGCGTTGGATGTCAGTCTCGACTGGGCGCAGCGGGGAGCGCTGCACCGGATGATTCAGGCAAGCCGTCCGGCGCAGCGTACGGCCTTCATCCTCGGGATGCCTCGCAGTGGCACCACCTTGCTGGAGCAAATGTTGGATCGCCATCCACTCGTGCACGCAGTCGGGGAGACCCCGATGATCCCGCACCTGTCAGACGCCTTGGCCGATGCGGGCGGAGGGTGGCCCTACTCGGTATTTGAAGTCTCACCCGCGATGCTCGATCAATGGCAAGCAAAGTATAGGAACGAGGTCCGGAGCAGCTTCAGTATTCCCAACAACGCATGGTCTTTGGACAAGACCGTCTTTCCAATGCTGCAGCCATTGATCCTGGGTTCCGTGTTTCCTCAATCCAAGGTCATCCGGATCGCACGGGATTCCCGTGACAACGCCACGAGCCTGTTCCTGTCCAACTTCGACCCCACCTGGGGCTGGACCGGGTCGCTCGAATCGATCCGCCGCGTCATCGCTGCCGAACGTCGGGCGGTACCAACCCTTCTGGATGCTGTCGGAATCGAGCACATCACCGTGCGCTACGAAGCCCTGGTCGAGAATCCGGAGAAGGAAATCCGACGGGTCCTGGATTTCATGGATGTGACCTGGCATCCCGAGTGCCTGGAGCCGGAGAAGAATCTGCGGACGGTCATGACTCTCAGCCATGAGCAGGTTCGACGACCGATCAACCGGGGCTCCATAGGGCGCTGGCAGACTTACGCGGAGCGATTCACCGGAACGTGGCCCGCTTAGGACACGCAAGCCATCCGAGCGATAAGATCATTGTCGCCAGGTTTCCCCGCTTGCTCTTCAGCAAAGCCACCACGCGCGCACGTCGATCGAACGGGCGAACAGCATGTGGTCCGGCTGCGGCTTTAGACCAATGCCCACCAATCCCGTCATCGAGCACGTCTCGAACTCCGCCGTCGCCGACTGCAGTGGCCAGGGCTCATGGGCGATGTCCCCACGATAGACGCGCCCACGACGATCCGCCGCGAACAGGCAGTACCGTTCGGTCAGCCAATGCTCTAACGTGTCCGGCCCCGACCGGAACACCGAACCCGTCGGCCGATACCGGCACTTCAGCTCCGCCGGCACGATGCCCCGATGCACCCGTTGGCTTTGGTAGTCGACGCTGCCATCGGTCCCGACATCGCAGCGCATCTCCGCGTCGAAGTAAGGCAGGTGGAACGTGGCCCGGGCCACGCGGACGGCCACGCGACTCGCGGCATCCAGACTGAAGAACCACACGCCCGAATGACCACCGCCCCGGACGTAGGTGCGCAGGTTCAATTCCGGAAACGCGGACAACCCGGGGATCGACGGCGTCCCGCGCGGTCGCACGCCGCTCATCCGGAACGGCACCACGCCCAGCCACGCCTCGCCATTCCGCAGGTCCAACTCAAGGCCGGATGGAACCAGCGGACGCAGCGCCGCTGGATCCACCCGCCAATGCGCAAACAGCAGGTCCTGCCAGCGCATCGACATCACCCACGGACCCCGTTTCGCCTCGTCCCCCATTTCGCAGGATCATCCGCCCCGTCCTCGAGATGTGCAACGGGACTCGGGGGAGTTTCCAGTCTCCGTAACCCACACCCTGAAAATTTCCGCGCCTATTCCCCGGCGGCGGTGTTTCGTGTGCTCCGCCATGAGCTCTTCCCGCATTCCGGTTGCCGCCGCTGTGGTCTGCATCGCCGCCATCGGCGTGGGCTGGTTGCTGGAGCACCGTTCCCACACGCGGCTCCAACTCGAACACGCCGACCTCGCCGCGCGACTGGCCGCCAGCGAAGAGGCCCTGTCGAAGGCACTGCCGGATCCCGACGCCGCCGTGGCCAGCAGGCGGGCGCAGGACGCCCTTCAGGCCGAGGTCCTCCGATTGCGCGGCGAGGTCAGCCAACTGCGCAAGGGTCAGGCCAGCGCCAATGCCGGACGGCGGGCGGCACAGCCCAG
>CAIMMI010000022.1 GCA_903842505.1 uncultured Verrucomicrobiota bacterium
CAGATGGCCATCTCGGAATTGATCCAGGCGGAGGCCCGGGTGAAGGTGGCTCGGGAAGGGTTGGATGCCCTCGTGTTCGATATCGAGCAGAAGGCGGACCTGATGTCGGCCCGATATGCGTTCCGGGCCAAGGAATTGTCGATCGGGTATACCCTGGCGAGCGAGAAGGCGACCATCCTCGCGGTGATCCTGACGTCCAAGGGGCTATCCAAGGCGGCCGGTATCAGCGGACTCTTGGCAAGAGACATTGGCGCAGCGGTCGCTGAGGCGCTGCCTAAGTCGGTCGGTCTCTCTTCGGATGTCACGTCGGTTGCGAGAGGGGCGATTCAGGGTTCCGCCGTCGCTGCGGGAGGAACCTTGAAGACGATAGCCAAAGTCTCGCAGCTGGTCGCGGAAGCCGCCGAAAGGATTGGTCTGCCCGTGGCGGAGGCATTGGCAGCCTCGGGAGTGCGGGCGGCCGGCTTCGAGTTCGAGGTGAAAAGGGACGTCGCGGAACTGGAAACCGTGATCAAGCGGGTGCCGGCTGCGACCAGCGAGTTGCTGAGGTTGATGGAACAGGTGAATCAAGCGCACGGTCGATACCTCGCTTCGCTGGCCAAGGGTCAACGCTTGCTGGATGAGCGCGTGGCTTACCGGAAGCGGATCGCCTCGCAGACGACCGAGAACCGGTATCAGGACATGACGTTCCGGATCTTCCAGAACGATGCACTGCAGAAGTACCGGGCGAGCTTCGACGTGGCTCAGCGTTACGTCTTCCTCGCGGCCACGGCCTATGACTATGAGTCCAACCTGCTGGGTACGGATTCCCGCTCCGGTCGCAATTTCCTGACCGACATCATCCGGCAACGTTCGTTGGGCCAGATGCTCAATGGATCTCCGGTGGTGGGTCGGGGTGGACTCTCGGATCCCATGGCCCGCATGGGGGGCAATTTCGACGTGCTCAAGCCCCAGATGGGTTTCAACAATCCGCAGACCGAGGCGAATCGATTCTCGGTCCGGAGCGAGTTGTTCCGGTTGACGGACGACAGCGGCGCAGCCTGGAAGACCCAGTTGCGGTCCCGAAAGGTGGCCAACCTCTGGGATATTCCTGAATTCAGGCGGTACTGCCGCTCGTTTGCGCCGGAGTCGGCCGGTGCCCAACCGGGGTTGGTCATTCGATTCCCCTCGACGGTCACGGCCGGTCGGAACTTCTTCGATTGGCCTCTGGGAGGTGGCGACAGCTCCTATGACGCCAGTCGGTTCGCGACGAAGATCCGGGGTGTGGGTGTCTGGTTCGGGAACTACAATGGTCGAGGGTTGTCCCAGACGCCGCGGATCTACCTCGTTCCTGCGGGGGCGGACGTGTTGGCTTCCCCGACGGCCAACGACTTCAGTACCCGTGAATGGCGCGTCGTGGACCAGGTGGTGCCGGTGCCGTTCGCGATCGGTGCGAGCCAGTTGAAATCGCCCTCCTGGATTCCGTTGAACGACTCCTTGGGCGGGAACTTTGCGGATGTCCGACGATTCGCCAGCTTCAGGGCCTATCACGACTCCGGGACGGCAGAGCCGAGCCAGATGACCTCGGATTCCCGACTCATCGGCCGCAGCGTGTGGAACACGGAATGGGTCCTGATCATTCCGGGGCAAACCTTGTTGGCGAACCCGAATGCGGGTCTCGACAAGTTCATCGACGAGATCAGTGACATCAAGTTGCTGTTCCAGACCTATTCGTACTCGGGCAACTGACCGCATCAACAACACTCAACCAACTGAATGACCATGGAATCGCAATCAGTCAGCAAGTGGCCTTTGGGCCGGGTCGGATGGTGTGCCCTGGGGATGCTATTGGCTTCCGCGCTTCAGGCGGGCATTCCGGAACCTGGACTCCGCGTGTATGGGACCATCGCGATCAACGGTATTCCCGTGACGGCCACGGACACCGGGGTTGCCGTGGAGGCACGACGGACGCCGACCGGGCCGGCGATTGCCCGCTATGCGATGGGTTCCCAGGGGGCCGCGGGGAACTTCTACTCCTTGATCCTGAACGCAGAGGCGTCGGCGCCCCTGGACGATGGGGCCAATGTGGCGTTGGGCTCATCGATCCATCTGGTTGTGGTGGATGGAACGGGAGTCCGGGACCAGCAGGTGGTGAACTTGACGGCGCGGGCCAGCTTGCTCCGATTGAACTTCGGATCGCCGGATACGGACGGCGATGGCTTGAGCGACGTCTTTGAGTCGGCGCACTTCGGCAGCGCCATTGCTGGAAATCCGGCCCTGGATTCGGACGGGGACGGACGGTCCAATCTGCAGGAGTTCCAGCAGGCGACCAACCCCCTGATTGCAGATGGGCGGCATCCCGCGGACCGGTCGCCGGCCGACGACCGGATCACGTTGTCGGAGATCACGGCTTACATCCTGGCGTGGAAGACGGGTGGCACGTGGCCGGTCGAGCCGGTCCTGACCGCTCCGAACATCGTCGACTACATCACCCGCGGCGGCGCCCTTTGGCGAGGTGGCGAAACCTATATTTTTGACAACGATCCGGTGACCACAGCCCCCCTGTGGTGGGTGAACACGCCTCCGGTGGGTTCGGGATCCGAACGTAAGGCCAGCGTAGCCGGCCCCTCGGAAATGGCCTCGGGGGTTGTTCGAACCCTGCCGATCGCTTATCGGCCCAATCTGACGGTGAAGGTCGCCTTGGCGGTTGGTCCGGATCCCGGCGTGAAGGCCCATGCCGTGGTGGAGACTCCACCGTCAGGTTGGGTGCCGCGCAATGTGAGCCATGATGGGCGATGGGATGCCTCCTCGGGTCAGATCAAGTGGGGTCCCTTCTTTGATTCGAATCCTCGGACGTTGAGTTATGAGGTGGTTCCGCCGCCGCAAGCCGTGGGTCGGATGGATTTCGTTGGGCGCGGCAGTTTCGATGGGTATGGAGCTTCGTCCGCCGGTCCCCTGCGGGTCTGGCCGGTGGGCAGGAATCCCTCGTCGTGGTTGGTGGCCCGTTTGGATGTTCCGAATAAGACCGTCTTGGAGATCCACGGGGAGCCCGGACGGGAATATGAAGTCCAGGAGGCCGCGGAGTTGGGCGCGTGGAAGGCGGTTGGCAAAGTGTATCCGGACGCCGACGGCATGGCGCGACTCGAGGTGGATGGTGGTTCGGCGGCGCGGTTTTACCGCAGCCTGCAGGTGGAATGATTCCTGAGCGTTGCAGTCCGGCAGGTGCACTCAATTCGAAGCTCCCGATCCGCGTGGCAGAAAGCTCCATTTACGCAAAAGGCTCGGCTCGATGGTCCTTTCTTGTGACCTGGGTCGGGACCCTTTTGCTTTTCGTGGCAGCCCACGCGTCCACCGTCACCTCGGTGATGCCGGCGTCTTACAGTGCCGGGAGCGATATCCTGGTGGAGCTCGAGGTGGTGCCGGATGCGGCCGTGCAGGTTTACGCGGTGGAAGACGCCCCGCCCTTGAACTGGGCGGTGACGCAGATCTCGTCGGGTGGTGTTTGGGATCCGGCGACCGGACGGATCAAGTGGGGAGTGTTCACGGACGGAAATGTGCGGGTCCTGTCCTATCATGTGACGGTGCCCTTGGGGGTGACTGGGATCGCAGCGTTTGCGGGCATTGGAAGTTTTGACGGGAATGAGGTGACGGTGGGAGGCGTTCGGCGCATGGGAAGGTTCGCGGGCACGGTGCATCGGACGATGCCGGCGGATTACGTTCCAGGGATACCGCTGACGATGACCTTGGGGGCCATCCCAGCCACGGATTCCGGCGTGTGGGGATTGGAGGACCGATTTCCTGCGGGATGGACGGTGGACTCGATCAATCTGGGTGGCGTGCTGGACGTCGAATCCGGGAAGGTCAAATGGGGGCCGTTCACGGACGCGGCTCCTCGGGTTTTCAGCTATCGGGTGACGCCGCCAGCCACCGCCCGTCAGGGTGGAGTTTTCCAGGCACTGGCGCAGATGGGGGGGGATGGAGTGGTGGAGAGGGGCGAACTGCCGTTGAGGGCGAGTGTGTTGAGTCGGAGCATGGCTTCGACCTATAGGCCGGGTGTGGCCCTGGATGTGGTTTTGCGCGGACAACCGGCTGGGTTCATTCAGGTGTGGGCCTTGGAAGAGGAAATCCCTGTCGGTTGGGAGCCGGTGGGAATCAGTGCCGGTGGAACTTGGGATGCGGCGAATCGGAAGCTCAAGTGGGGACCTTTCAGTGGATCTTCCGGGGCGGAACAGATCCTCAGTTATCAGGTGGTCCCGGCGTTGGATGCTACCCAACCCCTTCGAGTCACGGCCTTCGGTATCTTTGATGATGCCCGGCAGACGAATGGCGGCCTGGCGCTCCGATACCTGGTGCACCCTCAGCATTCGATCGTCCGGACCCTCCCCTCAGCCTATCGGCCGGGTGCCCCATTTTCATGGACGATCCGGGTTGATCCCATCGACACCACCTCGGTGTACGCCGTCGAAGAGCGGGTGCCGGTGGGATGGGCCGTTTCTGGATTGGACCAGGGCGGGGTGTTTGATGAGGCGAACTCGGTGGTCCGGTGGGGGCCTTTCCTGGATGCGCAGGCGATCCCACGGGTTCTGGGCGGCAGTATTACCCCGCCCGTGGATTCGGTGGCGCCAGGTGGTTTCAGCGGTTTGACGCGACTGGACGGATTGGATGTGGCGGTGGGTGGCCTTTCGGAGGTCGCGGCAGAAGCCAGTACGGTTCATCGAACCCTGGGTGCGAGTTTCCAGTGGGGAGTGTCCAAGCCGGTGACGCTGCAGGTTCAGCCCTTGTCAGGGATATCCGCCTATGCCGTCGTGGAATCCATCCCGCCCGGTTGGACGGTGGGTTCGATCAGTCACGGTGGCGCACTGGACACCCTGCGTGGGGAGTTGAAGTGGGGCCCGTTCACGGATTCCACGCCACGAACCCTGCAGTACCTCGTGACGCCTCCGGCCAGTCCGGCTGGGAGTGAGACCATTTCGTGGATTGGATCCGGTTGGTTTGATGGGGTCTCGTTTCCCGCCCAGGGAGATCTCCTGACGCAACGGAACTATTTGCCGGTCGCCCAACCGGACTCCTTCAACCGGATCAGTACCGTCCGGGTTGCCAAGGTGCAGATCCTGGATGTTCTGGCGAACGATACGGATGCGGATGGGAATCCATTGCGAGTGGTCGATGTGTCGGCGGCAACCCCGCCCGGGTCCATGGTCCAGATCGTTGGACCTTGGTTGGTTCACACGATGCCCGCCGGAGCGAGTGGCAATGGTGGATTCACCTATACCGTGTCCGATGGGATAGAAACCGCCACGGCGACGGTGAACCTGGTGGCTTCGAATCCGCCGGAGACACCGGCCCCCGCACCGTTTCAGATTCTGTTGCAGCAGCAGCAGGTCCTGATCGCGTTTTCGGGAGTCCCGACCCGGCTTTACCGGGTTCAGTATACCGAGGATTCGGCGCCTCCCTATCGGTGGACCGAGTTCAACCCACCCGCCAATTTCACCGCGCCAGCCAACGGCATCTTCCTGTTCCAGGATCCGCAGTTGAATCAGTCCATGCGGTTGTATCGGGGACGCGCGGGGCACCTGTAATGTCATGAGCTTTTTTGGATCCAGAATGCAGGGGTGCCGGCCGAATTCGATCCTTGGGTTGACTCAGCTTGGGGCGTGGGCGATTGGCCTGTTGCTGCCGGTCCATTGCTTTGGGCAGGTGGTCTTCACGGAGCCGCCTCGGACCTGGTCAGTGGGATATGATATTCCCGATCTTCAGGATCCTCCGGTCACTTTTCAGATCGTTATCGCAGACTCCGCGATTCTGCAGATCACCGACATCCAGGTCGGATTGCGTCTGCAGGGCACGACCCCCGGGGCTGGGTTTGCCAGTGAGATGTTCGTTTCCCTGAACAAGGACCTGGGAGCGTCGGCCATCCTATTGAACCAGGTGGGTCTCAGTGCGGTGGATGCCGTGGGGTTCGGGTATGATGGTTGGAATGTCCGTTTCCAGGACTCCGCCGCGAATTCCGATGTCCATGTTGGCTTGTTGGAGTCGGGCGTGTTGTCAGGAGATTGGGAACCGGATGGTCGGTTGTCGCCGGAGGACACCTTGAGACCTTACAAGCTGAGTGGCTTGTTTGGGGGGATCGGAAATGGGATCTGGTATCTCAACGTCGCCGATCTGGCGCCCGGCGGGGATATGCGCCTGATCGAATGGTCCATCACCCTGTTGGGTTATACGCCCCAATCGTTCGTTCCGGAGGGTTCGACCTGGGCGAGCGGTGTCGCGGTCTTGCTGCTGGGTGGAGTTTGGGTGCTTCACCGGCGGATTCGGTCGGGGATCTGAAGGGGATGCGTTTGGTATCCGAGTCGGGGGCGGGATGGGTTGGGGTGGGTGCGGACAGGATGAGCAGGATGGACAGGATGGGTTTTGGGGTGGGTGCGGACAGGATGAGCGGGATGGACGGGATGGGTTGGGGGGTCGGGCGAGACGAGAAAGCCCCGATGGGAGGTGAGTCCCAAGGGGGCGTGCGAAGACAGTCCGGGTCC
>CAIMMI010000023.1 GCA_903842505.1 uncultured Verrucomicrobiota bacterium
ACGCGGATGCGCCAATAAAATCCCGTCGCGGCTCGTCCGAACTTCCGTCGTCCCCTGGCATCCCGAACTACTCCGGCAAGGCCCGGACCCGAACGAATTGCTGTGGACTCTCTCGATGGAGAACCACCCCTCCCGCGCCGAAATCCAACGCCAGCACCACCCAGCTTGCCGCTGTTGGATCCGCCGCGCCTTCCAGTTGGTAACGTCGTCCCGTCCTCCGAGGACTGCTCGTGATCCGGATCGCGCTCCCGTCCCAATCGCCATGGATGTGCAGGGCGGAGTCAGCGTTCTCCGGATCCGTGCCCGCGAGGATTTCTTCGAGGTTCGTGAATCCGTCGCCATCCTCATCTCCGACTTCCTCCAGAAGGGCCGGTGTCGTCACCGTGCCATCCCCACTGCTGGCCAAGGCGACTCGTGCAGGAGTCGATCCCATCGCGGGAATCCGCACGAACCAATCACCGACGTCGAGGTCGACCGAGCCGAACCAACCATTTCCATCGGTCGTCAGCGTCCGTCTTGTCGCCCAAGCCCCAAAGCGCCGAAGCTCGATCGCCACGCCATCCATCGGTGTGTTCGTGGCGGTAACCGCCCTCGACAGGAGATGGAACCGCCCGGGCGCCACCTTCCAGGCCGGTTCCCAAGCCGGTGCGGACTCTGCGAACAACGGCACCGCGTTGCCATCGGGTGCGCCCGGTTTCGAGACCGCCGCCAGAAACTGTTCGGTCGTTGCATCGGTTGCCGGCACAGCCCGGCTGTAGAAAACCATTCCGGCCGCCGGTCCCGAGCGGGTGGTGGCGCGACGCGTACTGCGCGCCTGGACAAGACCGTTGGACATGGAGTTCAGGTACGAGCCCATTCCGAGCGCGACTCCGCGGCGGTACCGATGGTCCTTGGCGAACTGACTCCATGCCGCCCAGTCGGCCGCCCGTTCATTGTGGCGGAAGTAGGCCATTGGAATGTTGAGGTCCAGAATCCCTTCTTCCATCCACCCTCGCCAATCCTGCAGCACGGTCCCATAGGCAGCCGACGACGGAAACTGGCTCGTGGTCGTGATGCCGGGTGCCCAGGCGATCGTCGCCGCTGAAACCGTCAGCCGCGGCTTCACCCGGAGCGCATCGAGATAGAATCGACGCACGACACCCGTCACCTGATCACGTCGGAACTGGAGCCATGCCGCATCGTCCTCCGAAGGCGTTCCCGCGCGCCCCTTCAGCCGGTTGAACCGCGCCACACTCGTTGGGTTATACCCCCATTCCCGGCCAGCATACCGGATATAATCCCAGTGCAGGCCATCCACGTCATACCGTGAAACAATGTCCATCGCCACGCGATGGGTGTGTTCCTGCACCTCGGGATGACCCGGATCTAAACCATGGTTTGCCCCATCCCACGTCGTGCCCGTCCGGTTGCGGGTCAGCCAATCCGGGTGGAGGCGATAGGGATGAGCCGGCTGCGTGGGTGGCGTCGTCTCCCGATTCCAGATGTTGAACGCGACGACCCAGGCATGAACCTGGATCCGTGGCTTGCCATTGCTCGTGTCGTGCGCCGACTTCACCAACTCGGCCAGCGGATCGAACCCCGCCGCCACGTCCGTCGCGACGGGCTCAAGGCCGTTTCGATAATAGGCGTCTCCCCGCTTCCGGACCTGGACGAAGACCGCGTTGAATCCGCCAGCCCTCGCATCCGCGATCACCTGACGGGCCTCGGTGGCGTTCCGCAGTCCGGCGTGGAACGCATCCACCCAGAAGCCCCGCAGCTCCGGTGTCTGGGCCCAGGCCGGTACCCCCAGGCCGGCCGCGAGCACCCACGCCCCCAGCCAGCCACCCATCCAACCCGTTCTTCTCAACCCTTTCGGCATCGCTCGACGAACTTGCCGGTACGCTCCATCGCGATCTGGATCCGGTCAAACGCCGTGGCGAAACACATACGGAGGAACCCCTCGCCGCTGGCCCCGAAAGCTCCTCCAGGAACCGCCGCCACCTTCTCCTCCTGCAGCAACCGCACGGCGAATTCCCTCGAACTCAGCCCGGTGCTGCGGATGTCGGGAAACGCGTAGAAGGATCCGCGCGGGAGATGGCAGGGAAGCCCCATGTCATTCAGCGCCTTCACGATGAAATTGCGCCGCATCTTGTACTGCTCCCGCATCTCGGACGCGGCCGCCTCTCCATGCTCCAACGCCTCCACCGCCGCTTCCTGCGCGATGATGCTCGCGCACATGATCGCGTACTGGTGGACCTTCATCATCGCCTCGATCAGCTCCGTCGGCCCGCAGGCATACCCGATCCGGAATCCGGTCATCGCGAAAGCCTTCGAGAACCCGTGCAGGAAGATCGTGCGTTCAGCCATTCCCGGCAGGCTCGCGATCGACACGTGCTCACCCTCGAAGGTCAGCTCCGAATAGATCTCATCCGTCAGCACCAGGAGGTTGTGTTTCCGGACGACGGCCGCCACTTCCTCCAGCTGTGCCCGGGTCATCGTCCCACCGGTCGGATTCGTCGGGAACGACAGCATCAGGACCTTCGAGCGGGGCGTGATCGCCGCCTCCAGCGCCTTTGCGGAAACAGCAAACCCATCCTCTGCTCGGCATGCGACCGGCACCGGCTTCGCGTGGGCCAACACCACAGACGGAGCGTAGCTGACGTAGCAGGGCTCGTGATAGATGACCTCGTCGCCTGGGTTCAGCACCGCCCGCAAGGCCAGGTCCAATGCCTCCGACACACCCACCGTCACCAGGATCTGGTTCTGCGGATCGTATCGGACCCCAAACTTCTGCTGCACGTAGACGGCAATCGATTCCCGCAAGCGCAGCAGGCCCAGGTTGGCCGTGTACTGCGTCCGCCCCCGCTCCAACGCGTAGATCGCTGCCTCCCGGATGTGCCAGGGCGTCACGAAGTCCGGCTCGCCAACCCCGAGGGAGATGGCTTCCGGCATGCGCTGCACGATGTCGAAGAAGTCGCGGATTCCCGATCGGGGGATCCCCGCAACGTGGTCGGCTACGAAGTTCCGAGTGTTGGTGGACATGCTGTGTTTCCGGTAGTGGGTGGGATGAAACCTGAGCAGGGCAGGGGGGGAAACACCGAAGTGCCGGTCCCCTGACCGGCACGGGGAGAACCCTGCCGGCCGTCAGGCCCGGGCTGCCTCCAACGAACCGGCAGCCGCGGCCTCCACGATAGCTCGATCCGCCCGGGCACGGGCGGCGGCTTTCGCAGGGTGGACTGCTACCAGATTCATCGCACGAAACCTCACCCGGGACCCACCCCCGGAGTCAAGCCCCGGCATTGATGGCCCCTGACGGGTAG
>CAIMMI010000024.1 GCA_903842505.1 uncultured Verrucomicrobiota bacterium
ACCCACGCCTTGCGCACCTCCTCCACCGGCAGGTACGCGCCCCAACCATCCCGGTTCATCGGATCACCCGCCCACCGGGTTGTCGTGTCATCCACCCTGTTGACCGCGAGCACCGGAATCCGCGCCGCCGGACGCAAGCCCAGCCCCCACGACGACATCATCGTCCCGCCCACCGGCGCGATCGCCGTCACGAAGGGCTCAGCTTGGGCCGCCAGGTAGTAGCTCAGGTCGCCGCCGTTCGAGAACCCCGTTGCGAAGATCGCCCGTGCATCGAGGTCCAGATCCCGGGCCAGGCGCCCGGCCAGTTCCCGCAACGCCCGCACATCATCGACCTTTTCCTCTCGGTGGAAGTCATACCCAACCTGGAAGAAAGTCCGTCCCTTCGCATCCCGGCTTCCCTCCGGATACGCCACCACCCAACCGCGCTGACGCGCCACCGACGCGAACTCTGTCGTCGCACGGATGCCCGCAGCCGAATCCGTGAACCCATGGAACACGAACATCAGCGGCGCCCGCGGCTTCCGATCCGCGGGCAGGTCGAGCAACACCGTCCGATCCCGACCGTCGAGCACCACCCGGTTCGTCCCATCGACCCACGCGGTGCGGTTCGACTCCCGTTGCATCCACGCAAAGGCCCGGTCCGACGCAGCCATGACGACCGGATCCCGGTGGATGATCCCATGCAGCGTGAGTGCCATCGTCACTTCGCCCTGGTTGATGCCCTTGGGTTGGCCGTTGTAGCCGGGTTCCTTGCCGACGCCGGTGCGGGTGTTGCCCCGGTTGTCGACCTCGCCCGACACCAGAACCCGGGACGCCTGCCATCGCGCCGCCGCAGGGAAGGCCGCGTCCATTTCCGGCATCGGCACGTGCAACCCCAGCACTTCGCCGAACAGGATCGAAACCGCGTTGTAGCTCGAGTCGCGCCCGCCGTGCTCGATGAAGACGCCTTCCGCGTCGCGCTGGCGGAGTGCCTCGGTAACGAGCCGTCGTGAGATCGCCACCAGCGACTCATCCCCGAGCACCTTGCCGCACGTTCCAAACGCCTTCGCGGCGATGAACACCCGGTTCACCGCCTTGCGGCTCTTCGGCAGGATCGTCGATTCCCCCGCCACCAGGAACGCGCATGCCTTGCGCAACCTCGGTTCCAACGCCGCGATCCGCTCCCGGAAATGCGCCTCATGCGGCGACTGCCGGATCACGAGGATGGCGCGCCCATACTCCTGCAGGAAGAAGTACGCCGTCTCGACCGCCGCCCCCCCTTCGGCCGCGCTCGAACCCGTCGGCCGCACCACCGCCTCGAACCCGCCGTCGGCCCGTTGATGCGCGAACGTCGTCTCGATGCCCTTCCACGCGCGATCCGCCCGTTCCAGATCACCCGCCACCACCGCCGCGAGCACCGCCCGGCAACTGCCGCGTTGCGCGCCCGCCTCGATCCACTTGCCCACCCCCCGATTGCCACCGGTCAGGCCCTGCGCGTCGGGCATGTCGTTCGCCGTCAGCGTCTCCAACCGCCCCGGGGGAAACGAGCGCAGCACCTCATACTCCGTCGGCGTCCGCATCGGACTGTCAGCACGAAGGGCAACCGGGCCCAGCAGCATCCCGACGACCCAAAGCATCCACCCGCGACGGCTCAACCCGGTGATCATCGGCACACTTCGAAGGTTCAAGTTTCAAGTTTCAAGTCCTCACGAGCCGGGTGAAGGAGTATCCAGTTCCGAGGTTCGGCTACGCCGGAGACGTTACAGCCGATAGCCCCGGGTCGGCCGAGGAACGAGCCCTCGATTTCCGTTCGTACTCGTACTCGTACTCAGCCCGAAG
>CAIMMI010000025.1 GCA_903842505.1 uncultured Verrucomicrobiota bacterium
TCCGCACCGCCCGGACACTCGATGACGAACCCATCCTGATCAGCTGGCTGGTCCGCGCCGCCTGCCTTTCGATCGCCGCCATCGGCGCGGAGAATGCGCTGACTCTTTCTCCATTCCCTGACGCCCGCCTCGCCGAACTCCAGGCTGCCTTCCTCGACGCCGACCGATCCGAACCCCTCAGCCGCGCCCTCATCACCGAGCGTGCGTTCGGGCTCGAAGTGCTCCGAAGCTCCCCATCCCAATACGTCAAACTCACCCAGTTTCCCACCCCGATCCCCGGCTCTCCCGCCACCTCGAATGCCGAGCGCATCACCGCCACGCTGGTGCAGACCGGCTACCAACTCAGCGGCGCCCAGGGCGCGGATACCGAGTACTACCTGAAGACCCTTAGCGAACTCATCGGCATCACCCGCCTTGCCGGGCCTGCCCGGATGAACGCCCTGCTGGAACTCCAGAACCGCTTCGACAAGGAAAGCAATCGCTGGAACCGCCACCGCTCCCGAGCCACAGCCGAAGCCCTGTTCGATGCCGCCAAGAAGGACCAACGCTCCGCCACGATCCTCCGCAGCGCCTCCGTCGCCTGCGCCATCGAACGCTTCCGCAACGCCCACCAAGGCAAACTCCCCGCCGCCCTCACCGACCTCATCCCCACGTACCTACCCTCCATCCCCCTCGACCCCGCCAACGATCAACCCCTCCGCTTCCGCCCCCTGAATCCCGGCTACGTCGTCTATGGCGTCGGCCCCGACGGCGAGGACAACCAGGGCAACTCCGTCCGCAAGATCGGCGCCGGCGACGCCGGAACCGACGTCCCCTTCACCGTCGAGAGGTGAAGGAGAGTTCCAAGTTTTCAGATTCAAGTTTCAAGCGCCTCCACCAACGCCGGAGGCGTTGCAGCCGATAGCCCCGGGTCGGCCGAGGAACGAGGCCCACCCGGGGTCCACATCCCAATCGAATCCCGCACCCTGAACAGGGTGCGAAGATTCCACTCTGCCGCCTCTGCCCCCCGTACTCGTACTCGTACTCAGCCCGAAGGGCGGTACTCGTACTCGACCCAGCACCCTCCATCACCCAGCCCCATCGGCTCGAGTACGAGTACGAGTACCCCTCCTCCACCCATCACCCGCGGACGAACCCGCATCCACTCCCAACCCAAAAGCCCCTGCGGGAGATCCCCCCTTTTCCCTCCCCTTCCCCCGCGTCCCCCCGCTTGAAACTTCAATCCGAAACCTCCCAACTCTCCCCATGCGTTTCCTCCCCGGTTTCCTTTGTGCCGCCGCACTGCTTTCCGCGGCGCCATCGCGGGCCGCACTGCCGCCCACCGGAAACCTCTCCCGCACCAATCTCGTCGCGTGGTGCATCGTTCCCTTCGACTCGAAGAAGCGCGGTCCGGAGGAACGCGCCGCGATGCTCGCCAACCTCGGCATCCAACGACTCGCCTACGACTGGCGTGCGGAGCACATCCCGACCTTCGACGCCGAGGTCGACGCCATGCGCGCCCGCAACATCGAGATCAGCGCCTGGTGGTTCCCCGCCGGACTCAACGCCGAGGCCCGCGCCATCCTTGCCTGCATCGAGCGGAAGAAGGTCCATCCCCAGCTCTGGATCACCATGGGCACCGAGCCCGAGCCCGATGCCGCCCGCCTCCAGCAGAAGATCGAAGGCGCCGTCTCCACCCTCGCCCCGGTCTGCGCCGAAGCGCGCCGTCTGGGATGCACCGTCGCCCTCTACAACCATCTGGGCTGGTTCGGCGAACCCGCGAACCAGGTCGAGATCATCCGACGCCTCCGCTCCGCCGGTCACACCAACGTCGGCATCGTCTACAACTTCCATCACGCCCACGACCACATCGCCGACTTCGCCGCGCAGTTGGAAATCCTCAAGCCCCACCTCCTGACGCTCAACCTCAACGGCATGACCTGGGAGGGCGATCGCAAGGGCCGGAAGATCATCCCCCTCGGAACCGGCGACGAGGAACTCGAACTCCTCCGCATCGTCCACGCCAGTGGATGGAAGGGTCCCATCGGCATCATCGGCCACACCGATGAAGACGCCGAACTCAAGCTCCGCAAGGAACTCGCCGGACTCGAAACCCTCGCCCCGCTCGCCACCGTCCCGCCCTCACCCCCGCGCGTCCGGCCCGCTTCCCCGCGCACTGCCCCCACGCCCGCCGCCTCCCTGCTTCCAGCCCCCGGCAAATCCGCGAATGTGGACGGCCGCTTCGACCACGCTCTCGACGCCCGCGTCGCCGGCCTGGTCCTCGATGCCCCCGCCGACTTACGCAAACCCCCGTTCACCCTCGAAGCCTGGGTACGCATCGGATCGAAGGACGCCTTCAACATCATCGCCGCCAGCGAAGCCAAGGCCTCGTCCTCCCACTGGGAACTCTACACCTTCGCCGGCACCGGCGATCTCAGCTTCTACGCGCCGGGAGGCTCGCCCGACACCGTCCGCAGCGGCACCTCCATCGCCGATGGCCAGTGGCACCACGTCGCCGCGCAGTGCGCCCCGGGACAGGTGAAGCTCTTCGTGGACGGCAAGGTCGTCGCCGACCAGAAGATCCGCCGCTTGACCCAACCCGACTCCACCGCTTCCCGCTTCGCCATCGGTCGCCTCGTCGAGGACGGACTCGGCTGCGACGGATGGATCGACGACGTCCGCATCAGCCGCGGCCTCCGCAACATCACCGCCATCCCCACCAGTCCCGTCCACGCCGACGAATCGAGCCTCGCCCACTGGAACTTCGACGACGTCCCGCAACTCCTCGCCTCCGCGAAGCCTCCCGCGAATCCGCCCGTCGGCAACACCCGCCCCGCCCCCACCGAATCCGCAGCCTCTACCCGCGCCCCCGGCGAACCCGCCGTCTCCGGTCGCGAACCCGGCTCCCAGGGCGAAGCCGACTGGGTCGACAACCGCTGGCAGGCTGCGAACGTCGGCAATCATCTCGCCGCCACGTTCCGCCTGCCCGACGGATCCACCGTCACCCGCGGTCTCGCCCTGCGCCTCGGTTCCGGCAACACGACCGGTGGCGTCGCCTACGACCTCGCCACCGCCACGCTCCGCGCCGCGTGGTCCGGCGGCTTCGTCCGATTCGACCCCGCCCGCTTCGGCCTGATCGGCGCCCCGCGCCCCGACGGCGAACCCGCCCTCGATCTGCCGAAGGACAGCGGCTGGCTGGGAACCACCGTCCGCTTCCAGAAGCTCCACGTCGGCCAGAACGGCGTCGTCCTTGAATACACCGTCAACGGCACGCGCATCCTCGAATCGCCCGCGCTCGTCTCGACGCCCGCCGGCCCCGTCTTCACCCGCACATTCGCCATCGCCCCGCACTCCGGCTCCATCCTCCTGCCGCCTCATCAGGGATCAGTCGGATCAGACCGATCAGACCGATCGATTCCCGCCTCCACCTCCACCCAGCTCATCACTCTTCACCTCTGGCGCGGCCCGGCCGAACGCCGCGCCGCCTTCGACGCCTGGTCCAAGGCGCAGCCCGCTCCGAAGGACCCTCTGGCTTCCCTCATCCCGCCCACGCCCGAACCCACGACGCACATCGCCGGACAACGCGGCCTCGACACCGACATCCTCGCCGTCGACACGTTGACCTTCCCGTACGACAACCCGTCCAAGGCCCTGTTCTTCGCCTCCGGCGTCGACATCGCCCCCGACGGCACGATCTACACCTGCACCATCCACGGCGACGTCTGGCGCGTCACCGGTGTCGACGCCAGTCTCAAGAACCTCCACTGGCAACGCTTCGCCACCGGCCTCTACCAACCCCTCGGGCTCAAGGTCCGAAACGGCGAGCTCTTCGTCCTCGGACGCGACCACATCACCCGCCTCCACGACCGCAACGCCGACGGCATCGCCGAGGAATACGAAGCCTTCTTCAGCGGCATCCAGACTTCCTCCGGCGGCCACGA
>CAIMMI010000026.1 GCA_903842505.1 uncultured Verrucomicrobiota bacterium
ATCCAGCCGAGCCCCACGACCAGCGCAAGCGCCGCGAACGGTGTCGCCCGGGCTTCTCCTATCCGCTTCAATTCCTCGACGATCGCCATCGCGCCGTCTCCTTGTTCGATCGATTCCCACCGCGGCGCGCCGAGCGACATGGTCGGCAACGGGGAGTTGGCGAACCTACCCTCCCCTCCATTTTTGTCAACAGAAACGATGACGATTTCCGTGATATCGCTATGCTTGGGCACACAGTTGACCCGCCCAATCGGGATCGAGTGATGCCGCCCCGCCGTGCGGACGAGCCGCGTGCGGTGCGCCGCCTCGCGCTGATTGGCACCCGCCGTACCCCGATCCGGCAAGAGATCCGAAGACCACATGAACTGCGCGATTCTCCGTGACCTCGTATGCATCCAGCGCGCCGAGTTCGGCGGCGGAACCATCAGCTTCGACGGCGAGGTGATCCGCAAGGATGGGCTGTTCAAGCACCCCGATCTGCAGGCGTTGAACGAGTGACTTTGGCGCGCACGACCTGCCTCGCATCATTCCCGGCCTTCCCTCACGCGCTCCAATCAGCGGAGGTCGGTTCGGCCGAATCGACGGAAGTCGCATTGGGCACCATCTGGACTGGCGTCGTCGATCACGCCTCGCTGCATCAATGACAGACTCACCCCTCCCCGCACTCCGGACAACGCAAGGACCCTGCGAGCGGATGACCGCACGCGCGGCACTCGCCCCGGCGGACCCGAACGGCGGCGTGAACCCGCCGAACTCCTGACGACAGAACGATCGCAATGCCCGAGTAGAAGCAGGTGTTCAAAATAAGTCCAGCCCAGATCGGCTTCACAGGAAACACCCACCGTGGCGTGTTGGGCTTCGCCGAAACTCCGAAGTCGAGACCCCACTCCGTGCGCCAGATCGACTCGCCGCCTGTTTGGGTCTGTGACGCGAGCAAACAGAGAAACGGAAATCCACGAGCCTCCTCATATCGTCTTAGATACGCCCTGCTCTCGCGGCGGGTCGCCGGCGTGAAGGCCCGGCTCCATGAGGGGACTTCACTGGCGCTGCTGAGTTCAGTGCTGCCATCGGTTGCGTCGAACACGTCACTGCTGTAACTGAAGATGGCCCTGCGGTCTCTGCGTATCTGTACGGTCCAGTCCCGCGAACCATCACTGCCTGTTCTTAAGGGAGCGCCGTAGTCATGTCCGGGGCTGCTCCACAGCACAGCCTCCAGCAGCACAGCAAGAAGGGTTACGGAGACGCCGCAGGCCGCAATAGTCGCGAAATTCCTCATTGAGGTCACATTCGGCCGCGGAGTCGTTCGCTGCTCCATGGCAAGACGGTATCTCGCGAATCAGTTCCCGCAAATCCCAGGCTGGCACTGGTCACCGCAGGATGTACACGGAACTGCAGGTGCGGTCGATCGTGCGAAGTCGCAACCCACTTCAGGGTAGTGATAGGTACACGATGCTCGCTGGGTGTCTGTTTGAAAGATCGTCTCAGCCCAAGTCGTAACCGTGCAGTTCCAAGATGTATGCGTCACCGTGAAGGTCTTCGAACGAGACACGCTTCGCTGGTACCACGCCTTCGCCTCGCAAGGCGCAATCTGCATCGGTGCCCAGCCGGCGTCTAGAAGAAGTGTCCAACTGGCGCAGAACCACGGCCCCCAGGGGACGGCAGCTCTGTTGTCCGAGGTCCATTGAAAGCACAACCCCGGAAGGCAGGCTAACTGCAGGCTTGCGCGGGCAATGAGGGCACCCTCAAGGGCGCTCCCAGTCTCGACGCCGCTCGCAACCGCGGTCAGCACCGCGGCCTGCGAACACGCGACAGCGTCGGGCTCCGCCGTCGCGAGAGCCACGCCCTCGAGCGGGCCGATCCACGCGGCCTGCCATCCCGCGTCCTCGAGCATCTCGACGATCGGCTGCGGGTCCTCGAGCTCCGCGACCAACGGC
>CAIMMI010000027.1 GCA_903842505.1 uncultured Verrucomicrobiota bacterium
CACCTCGGACGTCACGCTCCGCCTCGGGCGCAACCCCCAGATCCGTTACCACAACACCCACGAGGAGGAGGACTGGACCGTCACACTGCTCGAGACCGGTCAGGAAACCCAGACCGGGGGACGCCTCCGCCGTGCCCTGCCGCACATTCCCGAGGACACCTTCCTCTTCACCTACGGCGACGGCCTCACCAACAGCGACGTCAATGCCACCGTCCGCTTCCACATGACCCACGGCGCCATCGCCACCGTCACCGCCGTCAAACCCAGCGGCCGCTTCGGCGAACTGGCCATGGATGGCCAGACGATCACAGCCTTCCGCGAGAAGCCCGAGCAGGAATCCGCCTACATCAGCGGCGGCTTCATGGTCCTGAACCGCCGCATCGGCGAATACCTCGACCCCGACGACAGCTGCATCTTCGAGAAGGCCCCCCTCGAACGCCTCGCCAACAACGGCCAACTCAAGGCCTGGTGCCACGACGGCTTCTGGCAGTGCATGGACACCTACCGCGAACAACAGCTCCTCGACCGGATGTGGTCGTCCGGCAAGGCCCCGTGGAAGGTGTGGTGACTGCGATGTTCGGCGGCTTCTACAACGGCAAGGTCGCAGCCCTCACCGGACATACCGGCTTCAAGGGTTCCTGGCTCGCCTTCTGGCTCTCGACGCTCGGCGCCAGGGTCCACGGCTACAGCCTTCCACCCCCGACCCATCCCAACCTCCACGAATTGCTCGCAGCCGAATCCCTCGCCAGCTCGGTCGAAGCCGACATCCGGGATCTGGAGGCGATGAAAGGCTGGCTCGCCCGAATCCGTCCGGACGTCATCTTCCATCTCGCTGCCCAACCCCTCGTCCGCCTTTCATACCTCGAACCGATCGACACGCTCACTTCGTGCGTGATCGGGACTGCCCACGTCCTCGAGGCCGTCCGCTCCCTGGGCCTTCAATCCCGCGTCGTCATCGTGACCACCGACAAGGTCTACGAGAACCACGGCTGGACTTACGGATACCGGGAAAGCGACTCCCTCGGCGGTCACGATCCCTACTCCGCCAGCAAGGCCGCCGCAGAGATCATCACTCATGCCTGGCGCCGGTCTTACTTCCCCGCCGGTCGAGTCGCCACCGTCCGCGCAGGCAATGTCATCGGCGGCGGGGACTACGCCGTTGAACGGATCATTCCCGATGCCGTCCGCGCCCGCATCGCCGGCCAACCGCTACTCCTGCGGCATCCCGAAGCCACACGTCCCTGGCAGCATGTTCTCGACTGCCTCAGCGGGTACCTCGAGGTCGGTGCCCGGCTCGACGGGGCGCCCGACTTTCCGGAAGCCTTCAATTTTGGTCCCGGCCCGGACGGCAACCGATCCGTCGCCGATCTGGTCGACGCTTTCTCACGCCACTGGCCCGGCACCTGGGAAAAGACCGGCACCGATCCGTCCCGCGTCGAGGCGAACCTTCTGAACCTCACCATCGACCGTGCCGTCACCCGTCTCGGATGGCGCCCGGTCTGGGCCTTCGACCGTGCCGTCGGCGAGACCGCCCAGTGGTACGCGGCACGGCATCGGTCCACGCCAGCGGCAAACATGCTGACCACCACCCGGGACCAACTCGATCGCTACCACTCCGACGCCCGAGCTGCTCGCGTCGCTTGGGCCATCCGCTCCTCATGACCCCCATCTTCCACTGCCGTTCCTGTGGTTCCGCGTCCGGTCGTCCGGTGCTGGACCTGGGCCTCCAACCGCTAGCCAACAACCTGCCGCGACCGGAGGACCTTTCCCGGCCCGAGCCACGCTTCCCGTTGCGCGTCGCCGTCTGCGATTCCTGCTGGATGCTCCAGATCACGGACATCGTCCCGCCAGTCGAACTGTTCAGCGAGTACCTGTACTTCTCGTCGTTCTCCGACGCGCTGCTGCGGCATTCGAAGCAGGCCGTGGAACAGCACCTCGCCCAGGAGAAACTCCACGCCGGATCCTTTGTCGTCGAGGTCGCCTCCAACGACGGTTACCTGCTCCGCAACTTCGTCGAGGCCGGCGTCCCGTGCCTCGGCATTGAGCCCGCCGCGAACATCGCCTGCGTCGCCGTTGAACGCGGAATCCCCACGCTCAACCAGTTCTTCAGCCTCGAACTCGCCCGGGAACTCGCCGCGCAGGGCCGCCAGGCGGACCTCATCCTCGGCAACAACGTCTTCGCCCACGTCCCCGACACCAACGATTTCGTCGCTGGCCTCGCTGCCCTCGTGAAGCCCACCGGGCGCATCACCCTCGAGTTCCCCTACGGCTGCGATCTCGTCGAGCACCTGGAGTTCGACACCATCTACCACGAGCACGTCTTCTACTTCACCCTGACGGCACTCGTCCCGCTCTTCGCCCGACACGGGCTCGATGTCGTCGACGTCCAGCGCATCCCCATCCACGGCGGTTCGCTCCGGTTTTCCGCTGCTCCGGCCGGATCCCGTCCGATCGGAGATTCCGTCCGAGCCCTCCTCGCCGAGGAAGCGGCCAAGGGAGTCGCGTCGCCCGCCTATTACGAGGCCTTCGCCGGACGCGTCCAGGCCCTGCGCACCCAACTCCTCGAACTGCTCCACGAACTCCAAGCCCGGGGCGCACGCATCGCGGCATACGGCGCCTCCGCCAAGGGTTCCACCCTCCTCAACTTCTACGGCATCGGCCGTCAGGGATTCGACTGCCTCGAATTCGTCGCCGACCGCTCCACCGCCAAGCAGGGCCGCCTCACGCCCGGATCCCACCTGCCCATCGTCCCGCCCGCCGAACTCCTCGCCCGCCACCCCGACTACGCCCTGCTCCTTACCTGGAACTTCGCCGACGAAATCCTCGCTCAGCAGCACGAGTACCGCGCCGCCGGCGGAAAGTTCATCGTCCCCGTCCCCACCGTCCGGGTCGTGTAGGGCGGGAGGGTTTCAAGGACTGGAGTTTCAAGTTTCAAGCGGGGCCGCTCACTTCCCTGCTTCAAACTTGAAACTGAACTCTTCAAACTCCCGGCCATGGCCTCCCTCGTCGCCACCACCTCTCTGGCCCTCCTCGCCGCCCTCACGGTTTCCGCCGCGGACAAGCCTCAGCCCAAACCGTCCGGCCCGCAGACCGACGGTCCCTTCCACAAGGTAGTACTCGACGCCGATCGCGACCTCGACGGCGACGGCTCCATCGAGGACGTGGTCGTGGATCCGATGGAAATCGCCACCGCTCCAGATGGACGCGTCTTCCTGATCGAACGTTCCGGGGTGGTGAAGATCTGGAAGCCCGACACCAAGACGACCGTGGTCGCGGCGAAGTTGGAGGTGTTCAAGGAACTCGAGGACGGCCTTATCGGACTCGCCCTCGATCCGAAGTTCGCCGAGAACCATTGGGTCTACCTGTTCCACTCCGAACCCGAGACGCGCCAGACGCCAGGTATCGGCAAGACCGGCGACAACCTCGTCTCCCGCTTCACGCTGAAGGGCGACACCCTGGACCTCACCTCCCGCAAGGAACTCCTCCGCGTCACGACCCAGCGCGAGCAGTGCTGCCATTCCGCCGGTTCCCTGGCCTTCGACGCCGACGGCAATCTCTACGCCGCCACCGGCGACAACACCCACCCCGGTGAATCCGACGGCTTCACCCCGATCGACGAACGCGACGGACGCGGCCCCTGGAACGCGCTGAAGTCCGCCGCCAACGCGAACGACCTCCGCGGAAAGATCCTGCGCGTCCATCCCGAACCCGACGGCACCGTCACCATCCCCAGGGGCAACCTCTTCCCGCCCGGCACGCCCAACACCCGACCCGAGATCTACGTCATGGGGAACCGCAACCCCTGGCGCATCGAGGTCGATCGCCGCACTGGGTACCTGTACTGGGGCGAGGTCGGACCCGACGCCGGCGGACCCAACGACAAGCGCGGACCCGCGGGCTTCGACGAGATCAACCAGGCCCGCAAGGCCGGCAACTTCGGTTGGCCCCTCATCATCGGCGACAACCGGCCCTACCTCCGCCACGACTTCGCGACCCGAGCCATCGGCGAAGCCTTCGATGCCGCCAAGCCCCTGAACGAATCCCGTTACAACACCGGCCCGCGCGAACTCCCTCCCGCCCAACCCGCCTTCATCTGGTACCCGTATTCCGCCTCGACCCGCTTCCCGGCCGTCCGCGACGGCGGCCGCACCGCCTGCGCCGGACCGGTCTACTATTTCGACGAAAAGCAGACGTCGCCGACCAAGCTCCCGCGCGAGTTCGATCGCACGCTCTTCATCCATGAATGGTCCCGGAACTGGATCATCGCCGTGCACCTCGACGAGGACCATCGCATCGCCAAGAAGCCCGACGGCACCCTTCACATGGACCGGTTCTGCCCCGGCATGACCTTCATGCGCCCGACCGACCTCAGCATCGGACCCGACGGCTGCCTCTACGTCCTCGAAAACGGCACCGCCTGGAACGGCAACAAGGACACCCAACTCGTCCGGATCGAACATCGGCAGTGAGGGGAGGGGGAGTTGCCAGTCGCCAGTTCCCAGAAACTCCGACTGTAGGCTGCGTGCCCTCACGCGGCGCTTCATGGACCCCGCCGGGTGGGGCACCCGGCCTTCAATCTCCCGTAGCCGACGAGGTCACGAGGCGGGACTCAAGAAAGCTTCCAGACGCCAGTTCCCAGAAAATCCGACTGTAGGCCGCGTGCCCTCACGCGGCGCTTCATGGACCCCGCCGGGTGGGGGCACCCGGCCTTCAATCTCCCGTAGCCGACGAGGTCACGAGGCGGGTCACTTCCCCGCTTCAAACTTGAATCTGAAAACTTCCAACTCCCCCCTACCTCAACTGGACCACCACCG
>CAIMMI010000028.1 GCA_903842505.1 uncultured Verrucomicrobiota bacterium
AACAGACTTTGGAAGGAATCAAGCCAGGTTGCACGAGCGCGAGAATGCGCAAAACAAAGGGAAAATAACTCCAGCTGTTTCTGAGACACTACACTAGGGGTGTCGATGGGGTACAGCGCAGCCCAGACACACCCCTTGGTGTGTGGGATGCTTTCCGCGGAACTGGAGGGTGCCCGGATGGATCAGTGTTTCGCCGGCCGAGCCCTGGTCGCGACCGGGTCGCGTCGGCACATCGATCCGTGGCGGGCATTCATCCGAAGCAGCTACGGACTGCCTGTCGAGGGCGAGGTGCTCTCGGTGGCTGTTGCGGACAGTCTGGATCGCATGAGGAGCAAGCAGGGGACACTGCGAGACTTCCTAGTCGATGCCGTGCTGCAGGGCCGGGGCTTCGCCCAGTCCGCATCCCCCGCGGTGGAGGCCGTGCGGACCGAAACCGGATCCGACCAGCTCGGGCGTCTTCGCGCATTCTACGTGGCCAACTCCGGCCCGTTGACGGAGGCCGCCCCGGAAGGTCCGCTGTTGGAGGCCCTCCGCGAGTGGATCTCCCGATCCCATTCCGGCCTCTTTGCTCCGAATGATCCCGGCTCGGAGCATGTGACCCTTCGCCATGCGTACGACTTTCTGTGGTGGCGAGGTTTTCTGGAGCGGGTGCCCGGCCCGACCCGGCCGATCCGCCGTGCCTTCCGGTTCATGACACACGACACGGTTGTTACCGTCTTCGTCCCATGATTTCATGTCCGGGTCTGAACGAGACGCATCCAGAGTGTCGGCGGGGAGAAATCCCGACGACCAGCGACCTGCCCTGAGTCTGTGGGCAAGGTGCTTTGGGAACCGGCAACGGTTTCCGATGTGCGGGCGAAAGCCTGAACCAAGAATACGACTCCTGTTTGAAGGCCGTCGTCTCGTCATCCGAGCGGCGGCCTTCGTCCTTCCAAGAACCCTCTGGGCGCGTGGCGGTCGACACCGAAGCCATGAAGAAGTTTGACGGTATCAACTATGGGTTCCGCCCGGTGAGCTACTGGGGCGACACGACGGTTCAGCAGGCCATCCTTCGCGGGGTCAAGGGCACCCTCCGGCGGAAGGGGATCACCACAGCCCTTGCCAATGGGGAACTGGAGAAGGTTGGCGAGGAACTCCTGTCGGCTGAACTCACGAATGCGGTCCGGACCCGGGTGGGTCGGATCCACCCTGCGTTCCTGGGCGGCGAATACCTGCCCAGTTTCGAACCTGCGGAGACCGAGATCGCCCGCATCGAACTGCAATCGACGACCTATGATGTGATCAGCATCCGAGCCCGCCTGGGGCCGGAACGGATCCACTACCGGGTGGTGGACGAGTACGGGGAGTGTTTCCAGGTGAAGCCGGAGACCAGTCGGCGTGCCTTCACGCTGCAACAGTTGGTGCGTTTCATCGATGGTGTCCGCCATCCCGAACTCAGGGAGCCCTTCTCACTTTCGTACAACGAGCTGAACGCCGAGTACTACGAGAAACGCCGGGAACTCCGGTACTTCACCTATATCGGGTCCGACCTTTATCCCCAACTGTCCGCCCACTATGACCAGGTGTTTGAGGAATGGGTGCAGGAAGGAGAGTGGGAGGAAGAAGAGAAAGCCGCCACGGAATGACCCGTCGGCGCCATTCGGTTGGGAGATGCTGAAAGCGGCAGTGAAGTTATCCACCGATTCCACCGATTCCACCGATGGCACCGATTCCACCGATGGAAAGGAACCCGAGGCCCCGTCGCTTCGAGGTTTCGATATCACGCGCCGGGTGAAACGCCCGCCCCTCCCAACCTGCTCCCAATCTGTGGAATCTGTGTAATCTGTGGACCCAACCGGTTCCCAACCTGTGGAATCTGTGTAATCTGTGGATCCGACCCCGGTTTCAGCGGGGCGGCTTCAGGAGGTGATAGCTGTGGCAGGTGGCGCAACCGGCGGGGGCACCGCCGGCGGGTTGATGGCAGGACACGCAAACCTGTTGGGAGGGCAGCAGGACATCGGATGTCTGGCGGCTGGTGTGGGCCGCGTGGCAATGCTGGCAATCCAGTTGGGCGTGGCGGGCATGATTGAAGTGCGCCGCCGGGAGCCAGCGATCCGGTGGGGTGACCGGGGAAATCTGGTCGGATTCACTGACGACATGGCAGTAGGCGCATCCGGCGAAATGCGCCCGGCGTTCGCCCGCCAATCCCCCGGTGCCCGGTCGAGCCTCTGCGGTCCGGAGCACCAGGCGTTCCAGGGTTTCGCCCGAACCGAACATCACTCGCAGCCGGGCGAGATTGGTCTGGGCGAAGTGATCCACCTCGACTCGGGAGTGGAGGCCTTTCCGGCGCGCCAGTTCCGCGTAGGCCAGAGGCAGGGAGCGCACGGCGGCGCGAGCGGCGGCGGTGTCCCCGTGCGGCACGGTCAGTTCGGGATGTGCGGGATCCAACTGGAGACCATGGCAGACCTGGCAATGCGGTTTGAATTGCACGCGGGCCATGGAGGCGCCGGAGGGATCCGCGACGTGACAATCCGAGCAGGCGAGCATCCGGCCATCGATCCGCACGGACTCGCCCAGGTGGACCGCGTGATTGAATCGGAGGGCGGTGGCATCGGTGGACTTCTGTCGGAGCACGCCGAACTCGGGGTGTCCCTTCCAGAATTCCGCGAAGAGGTTGGTGCGACCGCCCTGAGGTCTGGGGGTCAGGTGGGAGCGGACGCCGGGTGGGGCAGGGGGATCGAACTGGGCCGAGGGAAGACCGTGACCCCGGATGGAAGCGGCGGCCATGACAGCGGGTTGGTCATGGCAATCGGCGCAACGGTCATCGGAAGGCGCGGCGAACTGGGTCCCGCGATGTTCCTGGTGACAGGACGAGCAGCTCGCCTCGTCTGCCACGCTCGGCTGATGCCGCTCATGGTGTGGGTGACAGGCGGTGCAGTGCAGGTCGATGCCGGTCATGGGATGCGGTCCACCGACGACGGGAGCGAACTGTTGGAGGTCCCACGGGGCGGGATTCGCGCCCAGGGCTGACTTCACCCAATGTCCGATTTCCCCGGCCGCGGCTTCATGACAGGCGGCACAAGAGTTGGCGTTGGGGGATGGTGAATGGGTTCGCGGGCTGAAGCCCAGGGACGAGTGGGCCGAGGTCAGAGGGCCGGGATTGATGAAATGCCAGCGCCATCGACTGCCCGAGGCCAACAACACCAGTCCGGCCAGCAGGGCACAGATTCCCCAGGTGAAGCGGCCGCGGAGCCGGCGCAGGCTGGGGCGTGGGGCACAGGGAATGACCGGGTGACCGCAGCTGCCGTCGGGTTGTGGGCCATCCTCGCAGGGGCCGCCCTGTTCGCGAGGGCGGGTGCAGCGCCAGCGGCCCTTGGTCTCGCCGGGTTTGGATTCCAGCAGGGGCTTGCACTCGGCGTTGGTCCGGCATTGGCCGTTGGGCGAAGGTCCGAGCGGACAGGGCTTGCCGACGCAATGATGACCGCAGATCCAGGCGTCATTGGGACGCTCGTAGCGCGAGGCGTCGAAGTCGGGTGCTGGAAGCTGGCCGGGCATGACAGGTCAATGGGTGGCTGAGCCTGCGGCGAAGCCATAGACCAGCACCACGTGCAGCACGGTGAGGAGCAGGGTGCCGTAGGTGAGCGGGATATGGGTGAACAGCCAGAGCTTGAGGCTGGACTGTTGTGCGTGGTGGTAGTCGAGCGTGTCCTTCGTGCGGACCAGTTCCTCCAGTTCGGCGAGAGCCTTGCGTTGGGACGAATCGAGGAAGCGGCTGAGGTCGGCAAAGCGCGCCTGCAGTCGGAGGATCGGCCGTTGGCTGCCGATCAGGTGACGCCAGAAATGTTGAGGGCCCCGAAGGAAGCCGGCGAGGTGTCGCGCGTGGAATTCTGCCAGCACGGCCGAGCCGGAACCCGTGGTGGAAGCGAGGGCGAGTTTCTCGGCGCGATCCGCCAGTTCGCGTCGGATCACGGGGATGCGCTCGAACAGGACCTCGCCCCCGCGGGCGGTGAGGCGCCGCGGGACCAGGCGCGACCAGAGCAATCCGGCGATGCCGCTGAGGCTGGTCAGGACAAAAAAGGTGGTCAGCAAACCTTCGAACCCACCGGACGGCCAGCGGGCGCGGAGGTGAGCCACGAAAAGCGCCACGGAAAACCATCCGGAGTAGACATGGAGCTGGAGCCAGGTCCGGGAGCTGCCGAGAGGGAGGAACGACAGCTTCTTGAAGAAATTGTATCCGGTGAGGAACAGCAGGACCGCCAGCAGCAGCCAACCGGTGAGAAACGTGAGCGACCGGATGACTGGAGTCATCCGTTGCATGGCCAGGGCGAGCAGGACGACGGCGACCAGCAGGGTGGCCGAGGCCAGGGCGCGGCGTTGGTAGAAGCGGGCTTTCACGCCAGGATTCCAGCCAGGGCCAAGATTTTGCGGGAGGAGGAGTGCATCACTTCTTCCATTTCGCGAAATCTTCGAGCCGGGTGAGATTGATCCGTTTCAGCGCATCGTGCGGGCAGGCCCGTTCGCAGGAAGGACCGCCATACTGATCGATGCAGAGGTCGCACTTGGTCGCCTTGAGGATGGGCTTGAGATCCTGGTCGACCACCCGGTGTCCCTCGCCATCCCGGGCCTCGACCATGCGGATCGCTTCATAGGGGCAGTTGTTCGCGCAGGAAGAGCATCCGATGCAGGTGGACTGGTTGATGACCACCGTGCCGCCGGCCTCGTGACGGTGGATGGCACCGGTGGGGCAGCCGATCATGCAGACGGGGTCGGCGCAGTGCATGCAGGCTTCGGCAATCATGAGACCGCCGCTGATGGGGCCGTGGCGGAGGAAGCGTGGATTGTTGTCGTGGGTGGCCGCGCAGGCACGGACGCAGTCGTCACACCGCGTGCACCGTTCGAGGTCGATGACCATGGTGGCCGTGCCGTTGAAGTAACGGTGCTCGGCCATGAATTCCATCAACTCGGATCCGATCTGGCGTCCGACGCCTTCGGGTTCGGGCAGGGGATCCTCCGCGGCGACGGCGAGTTGGGCCTCATCGAGTGGTGGGGGCAGGAGGTCGGCCGGGGCGCCGGGAAGGACCACCTCCTCCAGGATGCGCGTGGGCAAGAACAGCGTGTGGGTATAACCGATGACCCGGAGCGAGCGGCGGAAAGCGACGGGTGAGGTGGGCGTGCGCCAGTTGTGGACGATTTCGCGCAAGCCGAAGATCCGGCCGGCCCCGAGGTAGTCGAGCGTGCGCTGGCCGTTCGCGAAGCGCTTGGTGAGACGGGCAAAACCGGAGCGGATGATCAGGATGCCATCCGCGTAATCGCCTTCGGTGATCACGCTGGTTTCGCGGTCGGCGGCCACCTGACCGGCTTTGGCCAACCGCTTGTATTCGCCGGACCATTCATATTCGCCATAGGTGGCGAAGCGGGCGGCGGCCTTGACCTGATCGATCTGTGCGGTGGTCAGGTGGCGGAAGAGCGGCAACGCGCGGAGGGCCTCCTCCAGGGCATGGGCGCGATAAAGCTGGTCGATGTGCTGTTGGAGGGTGGGGTCGCATTTGAGGAGGTCCCGCAACCCCTGCCAGCGGATCTCCAGCAACTCGCAGTCCTCCGTGTCGGCAAAGACCGTGGCGGTCCGCGGCATCCGGCTCAGCGCGGCGATTTCGCCGAAGAACTCCCCGGGTCCGATGGTTGCCGTCTGGTGGTTGTCGAGGATGCGCGGCACATCCTGGAGGAAGATGGCGGAGGCGTCGGTTGCGTCGGCCTTCGAACTGGAAAGGACCAGTTCTGTTGGCTTCCGCACCTCCGGGTGCTTCGGGTTTCGCCAGAGTTGGGCGATCGTTCGCCAGAGGGAACGTTCGGTGCGTTCGCGGTGGCCGATCTGCTGGGGCGTCAGGGCGGGATTGAGGACGACGCGCGTCTGTCCGCGGATGACCATGAAGGCGGACGACCCGTAGTCGCCCGCGCGCATGATGATCTCGCCCCGGCGGAAGGCGCGCAGACGGGTGTCATTGCGCAGGAGCGCCTGAAGCGGTTGGCGTTTGGGGAAGTTGTCCGGGTTCATGTCCCGGAACGGAGACAACGTCAG
>CAIMMI010000029.1 GCA_903842505.1 uncultured Verrucomicrobiota bacterium
CTCACCCTCATCCATGCGGCTGAGGTCCAGCGCGAACTCCACATCGAGGGTGCCGCGCGGGATCAACTCGAAGGCTTCCTCCGGCAAACCGACCTCATCTGGATGCCCCTCCGCAATGCGCCAAGGCCCCGACTCGATCCGGTCTTCGACGCCAGTGAGGCAGCCCTGGCCTCGCACCTCAATTCGGTCCACGGAAGCAACGCCCTGCCAAGGCTCCGACAACTCGAACTCCAGGCCCAACGGGCCCGCGCACTCCTCCGTCCGGATCTAGCCTTCCACCTCGAGCTGAGCGCCTCCCAATCCAATTCCCTCCGGTCCCTCTTTCTCACCACCGACCAGGCAGAGGTCGTCGTGAAGTCCAACCAAGGTTGGCCCATCCCGGCCGATGTCGCCCGACTCGACCAACTGCGGAAGTCGGAACGCCCCGCCGCCGAGAAACTCCTCACGCCCGGACAACGGCAACGTTGGGCCGCCGTTCTCGGGGACACGCGCGACACCGCCTCCTACCGCCGCACGAACCCGATGGTTCCCGAATGGATCGCGCCGTTCACCTGGCTCACCGGCGAACCCGTTCGCCTCGCCGACCTCCGGGGCAAGGTCGTCGTCGTGCACTTCTACGCCTTCCAGTGCCATAATTGTCAGGCGAACTTCCCCATCTACCGCCGCTGGCACGAACGCTTGCGAAGCCGGGGCGTC
Organism: uncultured Verrucomicrobiota bacterium; assembly: GCA_903842505.1. GTDB lineage: Bacteria > Verrucomicrobiota > Verrucomicrobiia > Limisphaerales > UBA9464 > UBA6176. The sequence continues at coordinate 697 of CAIMMI010000029.1, forward strand.
GAGGTCGTCGGAATCCAGTCCCCCGAAACCGAGGCCGAGAGGGACCCTGCCAAGGCCCGGGCCGCAGCCCGCGAATCCGGGTTCGAATTCCCGGTCCTCTTCGACCAGGACCTCCGGAATTGGCACGCCTGGGGCAACGCCGTCTGGCCCGCCGTCTACCTCGTCGACAAACGGGGCTACCTCCGCGCCTGGTGGATCGGTGAACTCAACTGGTCCAATGCGCGGGGCGACCAGTTCCTCGAACGCATCATCGACCAACTCCGCGCCGAGGAGTAGTCCCCTTCAAACTTGAAACTGAGAACTTGAATCCCCCCTAAACCGGCACCACCAACACCGGACATTTCGCGCTGCGCACCACCCGCTCCGTCGTGCTCCCGCGCAACGCATCGAGCACGTTCCGCTGCCCCCGCTTCGCCATCACGATCAGGTCCGCATCGTTCGCCTCCGCGGATGCCAGGATGTGGTCGACCGGATCCCCCTCCCAGGTCTCCACCTCGCTCGTCCAACCTTCGTCCTTCGGAAACTCCACCACCGGCACCCCGGACTCCGGCCCGGCATGGAGCATCAGGAAGTGCACCTCCCTCAAACCCAGCGTCCGCGCCAGCGTTGCCGCCGCGTCGATCGCCGGCTGCGGATGCGGCTCCCGATCCGCCGGGATCAGGATCGTCGCCAACCGCGGTTCACCGGATTCCGGATTCACGAAGCCCTGGACCCGCCGCGGAACAAACAGCGTCGGAGCATGGGCTGACTGCGCGATGGGCTCCGCCATCGCCCGATGCAACCAACGTCCCACTCCGGAGCGTTGGTGCGTTGCCAGCACCACCAGGTCCGGCGCGTGGTCCGCCACGTAGTTCTGGATCGCGGCCGTCACGCCGCCTTGGCGCTGATGAACCTTCGTCACCCGCAACCCCGTCGCTTCCACCTCCCGGTGATGGGATCCGGCCGGGATCACCTTCCAGCGCTCCAGCGCCGTCCGGACGCTCGGAAACAAGGACCAGTCGAACTCCTCGTCCCCGGAGTCCACGTGCAGCAGGGCCAGTTCCCCTTTTGTCGCCAGCGCGATCCGCAATGCGTGTTCGAAGGCCGCCTCATCGCCTCCCAGGAAATCCGACGGATAGAAGATCTTCGTCCAGGTTTGCGTGTTCATGGTGGTTGCTTGACATCCTGC
>CAIMMI010000030.1 GCA_903842505.1 uncultured Verrucomicrobiota bacterium
GCAGCATCCGAGTCGCCCCTTCGTTGACGGTATCTATCTCGGCATTGGCCCAACGAGAGATCTCAATACCGGCATGGAGATTCCGCAGCCGATTGACCGACTGCTTGACTGCTTCGCCGGCGTCGAGGATCCCGATGACCTGCGCCCCATACTCCCCGGTTCCCTCGGCACCCACGCCAGGGTAACCGTCAATGAGACGCTGGATGTTGCGGTCGACCACCGCCCGGTAATCCCTTTGATCCGCCACGTTCGCCAGGTTGTTGTATTGGGCGGGATCGATGCCGGTGAGGTTCTTCAGCGGCGTGATGAACTGGGCGCGCTGGCTCTGGAGTTCGCTGCGGAGTTCCGCCTTGCGCCGATCGAACTCGCGCTTCTCGCTGCGGAACTCGATCTCGGAACTCCGGGCGTCGTCGACGGCCCGGCGCGCCGCCCCAAGGGTGCTGGCAAAGCTGCTGTTGGGAACGAATTCGCCATTGTTCCGGATGGGGTTCAGTCCCCCGTTGATGCCTTCGAACAGGTCCCGTGCATTCTGGACGTTGGCCAGGAGGCTGTTGCCCTGGTTCATCACGAAGTCATTGGTGTCCTGCGCCGCCGCCAGCACCGCCATGCCCAGATACCCCGTCAACGCCGCCCGCTTGCAGGTCTCCTTGGATTCCTCCCGGGCGGTGGCGTCCGCCACCGAAAGGTTGAAGAGCTTCTTCGCCTTTTCCACCCCGCCAAAGGCCAGTCGGTCGAGTACCGACGTGAGCTGCCAATACTCGTTGCGGATGGGGACGGGCTGGGGACTGAGATCCGGATCCGCGATGGCAAGGTAAGCAGGGAACTGCGGGAAGGGTTCGCGTCCGGGCTCCGAACGGGAACGCAGCAGGGGCGTCCCGAATTCCTGGATCGCCTGAAAGGCCGGCTGGAGTGCCGCCTGGAAGTCCAGCAGCGACACGTCGATGGCCTGCGTTTCAATCCGGGCCCCCGGCGGTTGCGGCAGGCGTGGCGGCGGATTGGCCGCTTCGGCATCCGTGAGCCTTGGATACTTGACCCGCAAGGCCTCGATCAACCGCTGGTTGGCGACCAAGGACTGTCCCTGCAGGATCTCATTAAGGGCCTCGGCCAACTCGACCCGCTTGAGCCCATTGCCCGACCTGGCTCCGGGATAGGCGTCGGACAGCGCATCCCCAAGGGCCTGATAATACCGATAGGCGTTCCCACTGGCGTCCGGGGTCGCGTACGCGCGGATGATGTCCTCCCAGCCATATTCCGCTGGAAATCCACGCCGATAGGAACGTCCCAGGCTGAGGTTTCCTCCGGAGTTCACCACCCGGACGGCGTCGCGCAGCGGAACAGCATTCGTCACCGCCGCCTCATATCCCTGACCATCGAGGGTCAGCAGTTCATACTCCACCTTGACCTCGATATCGTAGGAACTTGGATCGGCATAGGGATGGCTGGGATTCGCGCCTTCCTGCACCGGCGTGCCATCCCCGAAGTTCCACTTCACCGACTTCACCCGCCCCTGTCGTGGTGACACGAAGCGGATATCGGCGGCAAACCGGACCGGGGTTCCGACCTTTGCGAGTCGGGGATTTGCACTCACCGCCACCCGGATCAACCCATCCGAGGTCGTCCCCGGCCCAATGACGAGGTATTGGTCCGCATTGGCCGGCGTCAGCCGCAGCGTGGTCCGCTCGGTGATGCCCGTGCGCGACAGGACGACGGGCGGAGTATTGGTCAGGGTCAGCTGCAACACGGGCAGCGCCCAGACCTGATTGCTGCTGCCAGCCCGGGCCGCGTCATAACGAGAGACCCATTCCACCACCCCATTCGTCGTCGGAGCCCCCTTGAGATCCACCACCCCGTCCCCATCAAAATCCCATTCCCAGGTGCGAATCTGCGAGAGCTTCGGCGAATCCGCTGACTCCACATACCGGAACTCCACCGCATCCCCCGCCACCACCTTCCACGTCTGCGCCAGGAAGCGTGGGGCGAGGATCGCCTGGGCATGCAGGGATACCATGCCGCACACGGCACCGAGCCACAGGCTGCGGATGGCCACCTCCAACGCGGTCCGGAGCCAATGGCCAGCAAGTGGGGCGCGCGCGATCCGGGTGCCTACGTGGAGCGTCGGTCGGTCGTCCCTCCCGTCCTCCGTCCACTCCGGCCCAACTCGGATCTTCTGCATATTCCTTTTCATGCTCTTAGAGGAGACCTCGGGCAGGCCGGAACCCGTTGAGGCTGTCGACGTCGCCCGGAAAGTACCCGTCGCGGAACGCGCAGCGGCTGAAGAAGGCGTCGTTGCCCCAAGAGCCGCCGCGGAGCACGCGGCCGGTGACGCTCGATGGTCCACGCGGGTCGGAACTCCCTCGGCTCTGCGTATAATACGCGTGCCCATACCAGTCCCAACACCACTCCCACACATTCCCGCTCATATCCGCCAAGCCGTACCCATTCACCGGGAATGATCCCACCGGAGAGGTGTAGGGTGCTGGTGCACCCAAATAGTCAGGATGAAATTCAGCGTCTCCCACCTGGTACGGCTCCGTTCCCGCGTTGTAGAAATTCGCATACGTATGGCTGATGACATCCCCCCACGGAAACCGTTGCCCAACCAATCCTCCGCGGGCTGCCTTCTCCCACTCCGCCTCCGTCGGTAGCCGGTATCCATTGGCCGTCCAGTCGGCATCGGGTGCCGCTGTCCCGGTCTTCATCACCACTCCCCCTATCGTGTACACCGGCTCGAGCCCTTCCTTGGCACTCCGCGCATTGCACCACTTGATCGCATCAAACCACGTCACGCTCTGCACCGGGTGATTGGGTGCCTTGCCACCCCCCACGTTCAGATCCGTAAATCCGTTGGTCAGACCCCACGTGCGCACCGCGTCCCACTGCGCCTTCGTCACCTCATTCGTCTGCATGAGGAAGGCACTTACCGTCACGTCGATCGACGGCGCGTTCGCATCCCTATCCCCGCTGGTCACTCCCATCTTGAACGGGCCCGCCGGGATCAGGCTGAAGCCGGGGGGCACCACGCGCTTCTCGTAGAGGAAGATTCCCGTCGATGGCACCTCGGCGACCGCCACATAGCCCGCGGCGCGAAGGACGCCATTGGTCCGGGAATCCGCCACCAGCACCGTGCCATCCCCAAAGTACCCCTTCGAAAAGATATTCTGAGCCATGGCCCCGGAAACCAGTCGATCCCCCGGTAGGCCCTGCAAGTTGCCGAGGGCTGTCCCGGGCGCCATCGCCGCAACCGGAACCGTTGCCCGGGCCAACTCAACCGTCCCGATGACCCCTCCCGGGAAGGAACGGGCCCGCTCGACCACGGTCGCGCGGATCGTCGGGAGCAGGACCGTCCGAGGCACCATCTCCACCGCCACCCCACTCCCACTCGCCGGTTCCACCGCAATACCCAGATACTGCACCTCAGCGAAATCCAGGTTCGTGATCGTCCCGTTGATGCTGCCCAGCATCACCCCGGCCACCCCCGCGCGCACCCCAACATCCCGATGCGTCTCCACCCACGACGCCGCACCGGAGACCGCATTGGTATACATGCGGAACGTCACGGTGCGGACCCCATCGGCAACAGCCACCCCGTTCGAGTCCGCCACCCGGAACTGCAATGGCAACAAGGACGGCGAGGATTGGGCCAAGAGTCGGGTCATGCCGAGCAAGCCACCGGCGAGACAGATCCAGGCGGCACGGATGTAAAGGATGGGAACGAGCGCTCTCATACAAAGCCAGGAAGCAGCATCTGAAGCAGGGTCTCCTGGGTCCCCATCGGAGCCTTCGCGGGTGGCGGAACCGCCATCGCACTACTGACACCGATGGGGCCGTTTCGGTTTGCCTGCCGCAATTGGCAGGACTGGACGGTGACCGGGTCGTCCTCGGGAACCGGAGTCATGCCCCGTACCGGGTCGAGCTCGGGCAGGCCGGAATCCGTTGTTGTTGTTGACGTTGTCCGGAGTGTTCCTGTTGCGGTTCGCGCAGCGGCTGTTGATGGCGTTGTTGTCCCAAGAGCCGCCGCGGAGCACGCGGTTGGTGCCGTATGGCCACCGCCCAAATCCAAAGACATGCGTTGCCGGCAGATCGCCCGCCCCCCAATCGCCACCATGTTCGCCGAGGCTGCCGTCACACGCTGCTGGAGGTCCTGATCCGAAAGGTTCCCCGACGCGTTCCAGCGCTCGAGAACTCGCACTTTGCGAATCCATCGGCTCACCGATTTACGCGATGGCTTCACGTGCCCCCCGACGATCCGAGCCCCTAGGAAATCCATCCCATGGCGCGTTTGGTTGATGTAGGGACTCGGCTTGGGAGCCAATCCGAGTTCGGTGCCCAGGAACGCAGTAATCCGGCCTTGAGCCACCTTCAGGACGACCCGATCATCATTCCAGAGCACGAAGTCATCCATGTAACGGCAATAGCTGCCGATCCTCAGGTCCTCGAGACAAAAGCGGTCGAGGGCCCCCAAGTAGAAATTGGCGAGATGCTGGCTGGTCAGGCTTCCGATAGGGAGACCACGGTTTGGCTGGGTCTGATGGCTTCCGATGATCTGGCTGAAAACCCGGAGCACGAGCGGATCCTTGAACTTCCGCTCCAGCATGCTGAGCAAGACCGGATGGGAGATGCTGTCGAAATACTTCCTCACATCCATCTTCAGGAACCACTGGCGTCTCAGGGAACATTGCCGTGCGTGCTCGATGGCCCGATGGCGGCCTTTGCCCTTTCGACAGGCGAAGCTCGCTGCCACCGCTGCACGCTCGAGAACCGGCTCACACACATTCATCAGGGCATGATGCGTCACGCGCTCCCGGAACGATGCCGCATGGATGATCCTCTCCTTCGGCTCAAACACGCGAAAACAGCGGTAGTTCCCAAAGAGTGAGCGCCCGGAATCCAGATCCCTTCTCAGAGAATCCAATTCCGCATCCAGGTTTTCCGAAAAGCGATGAACCGAGGCTCGAGACCACTTGCCACGCGCCGCCTTACAGAAAGCCAGTTCAAGATTCCCACGATCCAGAAGGGCTTCGGCCAGATTCCCAACCCGCTTCACGAAGCACCTCCCGTTTCCGGAGTAGATGGGGTGTGCCCAATAACCGTTTGAAGGACCTTCAGGAATGCCTCTCCATACTTTTCGAGTCGTGCAGCACCCACTCCTTCGATTTGCCCGAGCGCAGCCAAGGTGATCGCCTTCCGCGTCACCATTGCCGCCAATTGTTCGTTCGTGAACAGCGCATAGGGTGGCAACCCCTCCTTCTCAGCCATGGCCTTCCGCAACTCACGTAACTTCGAGAAGACGGCGAAGTCCGCTTGGTTCAACACCTCACGAAAATCCACTTTTTCGCGCAACCGCACCTCCCCTCCCGCTGTACCGGCGACCCGGTCCAAGTACTGGACACACAAAGCCCACAGCGGGGCATCGGCACGATCGACCCAACGCCGATCGACCGCCAGGATACGATGACCCCGGAGGAACCGGTTCAACTCCTCCTCAGCACCTGCGGCGTCGAGCGCAGGGATGGCAAAAAATCGAAATTGCATCGGGTTTTGTGTCTATAGAACTTGGGCTGCGAACCGCTCCGCCCAGCCGGCGTGGAGCGTCGGTTGGTCGTCCCTCCCGCCCTCCGTCCACTCCGGCCCGGCTCCGCTCACCTGGACATGCCTGCTCATGCTCTTAGAGACGACCTCGGGCAGGCCGGAATCCGACGTTGTTGTTGACGATGCCCGGAGCGTTCCCGCCGCGGTACGCGCAGCGGCCGTAGAAGGCGCCGGGGTCCCAAGAGCCGCCGCGGAGCACGCGGGTGGTGCCGCTCGAGGCTCCACGCGGATCTGAAGTGCCCCGACTCTGCGTGTAGTACGTGTCCCCATACCAATCCCAACACCACTCATACACATTCCCGCTCATATCCGCCAAGCCGTACCCATTCACCGGGAATGATCCTACTGGAGAGGTGTAGGGAGTTGGTGCATTCGTATAGCCTCGATGATATCCAACGGCTCCCAACCGGTACGCCTCCGTTCCTGCGTTATTAAAGTTCGCCTCCGTATGGCTGATCGTATCCCCCCACGGAAAGCGCTTGCCGGTCACCCCACCCCGGGCCGCCTTTTCCCATTCCGCCTCCGTCGGCAACCGGTATCCATTCGCCGTCCAATCGGCATCGGGTGCCGCTGTCCCCGTCTTCATCACCAGCCCGCTCACCGTGTAGACCGGTTTCAGGCCTTCCCGCGCGCTGCGCGCGTTGCACCACTTGATCACATCAAACCACGAAACCGTTTGTACCGGGTGGTTCGCGGCCTTGCCTCCGCCCACCGCCAGATCGGTGTAGCCATTGGTCAGTCCCCACGTGCGCACCCCGTCCCACTGCGCCTTGGTCACCTCATTCGTCTGCATCAGGAATGCACTCACCGTGACGTCGATCGACGGCGCGTTCGCATCCGTATCCCCGCTGGTCACTCCCATCTTGAACGGGCCCGCCGGGATCAGGCCGAAGCCGGGCGGAATGGCTCGCTGAAGCGGCACATCGAAGCTCTCGGAAACACCGACGGCTTCCAGATGGAGCCCTGCCGTGGGGGCCCCCTGCAGCACCCCTTCTCGCGCCTGATACCTCATCGCCAGAATTGTTGTCGCTCCCGGTGGGAGGGATGCCTGGGCGAGAGTGCCGCTGAACTCCGCGGCCTGGTCGCCATCGAAGCGGGCAGCGAGACCGCTGAGGGAGGTATTGCCAAGGTTGCGGACGGTAAGGGGCAACTCGGTCGGGAGATCGAGAATGGTGACACCAAACGCGAGCGGTTCGAGCTGACCATCCCTGAGTTCCGATCCATCGGCGCGGGCGAGGGTCCAGCGCGGTGTTGCAGCAGCGACCTTGCGGTAGAGGTAGAAGCGGTTGCTCCCGACAGCGAGAGGTTCGATGTCGCGGACATACCCTTGGGATTGCAGGGTCGGATTGACGGGCAATGTGGAAAGGATGGCCACGCCCTCGCCGAGGATTCCGGCCTGCTCGAGGGATCGAACCCCGGCGTCGGCTGTCAAACGGTCAGCGGTGATGGAACCCGGGGCCAGGTTGGCCAGGGCGGCGCCCGGCGCGAGTTTTTCGGCCGTCACGGCGCCCGCAGCAATCATGTTGCCCTGGATGGAGCCGGGCTTGGCGCCGAGGGCAATCCCCGCCTCCTTGGCAAAGAAGGCCGGCACCAGCAACTGCCGGGGCACCATCTCGGGATCCGGGGTGTTGGGGTTGTTGTCCGGATCGATGGTCACCCCGAGGTAACGGGTCTGGGAGAAGTCATTGGTGGCGAGGGTGGGGTTGATGGCGCCCAGCAGGAGGCTTACCTGCCCGGCGACCACCCCGACCCGTGGATGGGTCTCGGACCACAGGACATTGCCGCCGACGGCCTGGTCATAGAGGGCAAAGATGAGGGTGTAGGCACCATCGTCCTGCGCCTGGCCGTCGGGATCTGTCAGGCGGCCTTGGAAGGGGATGAGCGTGGGTGCGGCAGCCAAGGCAACGAGGGCGGAACCCAGCGCCAGCGCCAGGAGGCCACAGGTAACCAGGCAGTGCCTCCGTCGGGATCGGATCGGGATCATGGGTGGAGTCGACCGGTCTTGAGTTGAAGGTTTCCAGCAACCGCCGGGGAGGGTCCGAAGATCGTGCCACCCACGGCGCATTCCAACCGATAGCGTGCGGGACGGGCGCCCGCGGCAGTGGGAGGCGGGGCAAGAAAACGGGCCGCCTGCGCCTGATCCACGGTGCGGTTCAGCTCCAACTGTGGGGTGTTGCGGGCATAGGGTGTGCCGGGTTGAACAAAGAAGGCGGTGTCTTCCTGCAGCGGGCGAAAGGTGTTGGTCCCGTAAGGTGGGCGGTCGATGTCGAAGGCGGCCATGTCGCGCTTGGATTCCGCCAGCACCCGGCCGGCGGTGGGAGTGTCACGCTCGAGCGTGAGCGGACCCGCGACGGATCCCACCCCGGACACCGAAAAGACCCACGCCGTCCGGGGAGCCAGATTGGTGAGGAGGGCCTGATGCGCAGCGATGGCCGGATTCGGGGCCAGGGACTCGGCATGGAGTTCGGGGCTGCGGTTGGTGAGGGATCGACTGGAGCCCTTGAGCACAAGGGTTGCCCGGGTGTGGATGCCCGTGGTGTAGGTATGGGTCACGTTGCCGGGGGCATTGGTCAGGCGCTGGTTGTCGCCAAAGTCCCAGAAAGCCACGAGGTTCGTGCCCAGCGCTGCGAGTTGGTCGAGGGAAATACGGGGCGAGAAGGCCACCTGCAATGGTGCCGCGCCCCACTGCGGCAAGGCCACGATCTCGGTGGTTCCGCCAGACAGGGGAGTGAGAGTCAGGGGATCCTTGGCCACATTGGATCGCGTCAGACGGAAGGAGTCGAACGCGTCGCCGTAGCCGATCTGGGAGGCCGACAGCACGTAAAGGTTCTCCGTCAGGCCACTGAACTCATAGCGACCGTTGGCATCGGTACGGGTCTGGAACAGGATGTTGCCGCCGGATAGGGTGACGGTCACCCCCTCCAAGGGCGGCTTGCCGGGCCCGCCCGACAGGATCGCGCCCGAAACCCGGTAGGTGGCCAACCCGAGGACGTTGAGTTCCCAGCCATTGAATTGTCCGCGCTCGGGCGCCTCCGCCCATTCGATGCGCAGGGTCCAGTCACCCCGGCCATTGCGTCCATCGAACGCCGACGTGACCCGCTTCTCGCCGGTCCGGAATGGGTTCGCCGGACTCCAGAGGACTTCTGTCGGACGTATGCCATCCAAGCCCGGCGGACCGATCAGGGTCACCGTGAGAACTTCCGGCTTCGGGTACTGCGCATTCACCCGAACCTCGACGCCCTGAATCGAGACGTCGTCCAACACCTGCAGCACGTTCTCGAATACACCCTCCGCACCGAGGGTTCCCCCGATCGCCACCGGAGTGACGGGGCTGCGGCCGTTGTAGATGCTGCGGCGGGTGGGGCTGAGGGATTCGCGGCGGAGGTCGAACTCGCCCTCGATGGTGATGCGCTGGCTGTTGGGGAGGACTCCGGAGATCGACTCGATGTAGAGGCCGGACAGGCGGTCGGCATCCAGGCGGGTACCCTGCAGGGTGACCTGGCGATGGATGGCGAAGGGAAAGGGATTGGAGTTGAGGACGTCGGTGGCGTTGTCGTAGGGGGGCGTGACCGGAGCCCCCGGCGGCATCTCGAAGGTGGTGGTGAGGGAGAAGTCGTTACCCTGGTAGAACACGCCATCGAGGAAGACGTCCTGCGGGAAGAGCAAGGCGATGTCCCGATTGATGACGCCACGGAAACGGTTGGTCGCCGGATTGTCGCCTTCCATGAACATCGAGAGGTGGAGGTCGACCTTGCCCAGGCTCACCGGCGAACCGTTCACCCGCGTGGTCTTCGCCGCCCCCCGGTAATCTCCCGCGATGGTGGGAACGCGGAGGTCCACGGCGACGGTCCGGGTTCCGCTTCCCAACCGGACCTCGAACTGGCCCCGATAGGTTCCCGCCAGCAGACGCGATCGATCGACCGTGACCTCGACGCTGTCGACTTCGGTCGCCGTGGTGCCGTTGGTCACCGAGAACCGCAGCCAGGACGAAGCCCGGGCGACCGGGATGCTCCACGTCGCCACGAGACCGTTGGTGTTGAGGATCGAGAGCCGTTGCGCGGAAACCCCTTCCTCAAAGCGCAGGGTGTCCTGCGTGTAGGGATCATCCACGATGCCGTTGCCGTTCAGGTCGAATGGGGCGTCTTCGGCTCCAGCGGCGACGACGTCGCGATTGGCATAGATCGGGATCCGCGAAGCGACCACCCGGGGAAACCCGTTCGTCGGAAACAACTGCGCCTTGCCGAGCGCATTCGCCGCGTCGGCCGCATCCACGTCGGCGGGCAGCAGCAGGATGGGTTGGTTCGGGAAGTCCACGGACGCCGTCGCGTGCACCCAGTACCCACGTCCGGGAACCACCTGACGCAACTCCTGCAGGACGGGCCGGGCCGTGAGGTCACGCCCCACGTACCGCTGCCCGCCGGACAACGAAGAGCCCGATTGGAAGGCCCAGACCTGAGGGATCCTGTCCGATTGCGAACCCAGCACCGTGTCCAGGGGAAGCCCCCCGGAGTCGTCCACCGTCAGCCCCGGAAACCCGATGAGATTCCACCCGAGCACCACCGAAAAGCCACCGGTCCACTCCGGTCCGTCCACCGTCAGGACGGAATCGCCCTCCACCTGCACCCAGAACCCCTGCCCCGGCCGCACCACCGTCAGATCCGACGGATACTCGGGCTTGCCGGGTTGGTAGGATCGGAACTCGCGGGTCGCCGGATCGTAGGTCCACAGGGAAGTGAGATTCGAAGGCCGGTCGAGTCCTGCGCCCAACTGCGCGACCGGGATGCCGGCCGGATCCCCCACCTGCAGCGACACCAGATTCCATCCGCGCGACAGCGGGATCGTCTGCTGGGACTGCGCGAGGGCGGTTCCGACGTGGCCTGCAAGGGCTATCAGCGACGCCAAGAGCGTTGCCGCCCAGGACGACCGAAGGCGGGTACTGCCTTGCTGTGGAAAAATGCTGCGCATGGGACACCGGATCGTGGGCTCAAGCTCGGGTTTGCAACCCGCTCGGCCCGTCTATTTTTTAGTCCACCATGACTGCCGCGACCGTGCCCAGCCGCATAAAGATGTTAACTCACGTTAGGTAAAAACGTTTCTTAAGTGTATATTCCATTCATTTTCAAATATTTACAGACCACAAAAGCTTCACGCGTTTCATACCCACAGGTGGATATGAAACGCGTGTGGTGCACTTATAGTTGGGCGGAACAAGGGACGCGTTGACGGCCCACGTCTGGAACCGGCACAAGATGCCCTGTCATGAACGAAACCTTCGGAAAAGCCATGCGCGCGGCCCTGCTCGCCGCCGCCTCCCTCACCGTCACCCTGACCTCGTTTGCCCAGGGCACGATCGACTTCAGCAACATCAAGACGGCGGGAAGGCCGAGGATTTCCCTTTGGTGCGCTCCGGGCGGAACCACCCCCGAGTACATTGCTGGCCCTGACTACCTGGTGGACATCCTGGTCAAGAACCCTAGCACCGGGAACTTCGAGGGAATCCTCAAGAATGGGGCTGCCTTCACGGGTGTCGCGCCCCTCACCGGCGTCAACGCTGGACTCTTCTCGGGTGGGACACTGGTCGTGCCGTTCGTGGCCCCGGACTCCAAGGCGGATGTGAAGGTACGCGCCTGGGATGTCCGCACTGGAGCCACGTACGCGTCGGCCCTCTACAAAAACGAGATCTCCTTCTCGATCGACAGGCTGGGCGGTGCCGGGTCGCCTCCGACGCTTCCCGCCGTGCTGGCCAATTTTCAAAGCTTCGCCTTCTGCCCCGAACCCAGCACCTACGCCTTGGGCGGCCTCGGTCTGGGACTGGTCGTGCTGCAGTCCCTCCGCACGAACCGCCGCAAGGGCTGAACCCGCCCGGTTTCACCACCGAGGGCACAGAGGCCGGCCGGAAACAGCATTTGGTCTAGCCACAGATTTCACCGATTCCACAGATGGCTGACCTTGGAAGGGAGTTGGCACCCGATCCCAGGCCGTGCCAATCCGTGTCACCGGGGAAATCAGTGGTTCCAAATGCCTTTGCGGCCCACAGCAACGAGAGCGACGCCCGAACCAACGCAACCCCCTTCGCTATCGTTGTTGTAAAAAGCCCCCCTCTGCGTCCCCGCGCCCCTGCGGGAAACCCATCCCACACCCGATTTTCACAACCACGCCAGCAACGAGAGCGACGCCCAAACCGACGCAGTCCCTTCGCTCCCGTTGTTGTAAGAAGCC
>CAIMMI010000031.1 GCA_903842505.1 uncultured Verrucomicrobiota bacterium
ATCTCCAGCACCTGTAGGTTGCCGCCGGGTTGCACCTTCCACTCATCACCGACCCTCACCAACCGCTGCGCCTCGGTGCGGGTCGTGCCATCCGCCATCTCCCGCTCCACCTGCAACTCCCGGGTGTTCGCATCGATCTCGGTCTCCGACAGGACCCGGTGTCCGTTGTAAGGATTCAACTGTGCCATCGCCCCCTCGGGGCCGGCCAAATCGTCGATGTTGATCGCCATCCCCTCGACCGCCGTCGCGTTCACGGCGGTCATGACCGCCACCCGGGTCTCACTCACGATCGGGGGCTCCGTCGTCCCCGCCGCCCCTTCCACCGTCGAGGCGCCTTCGCTTGTCGTCACTACCGTCGTCCCACCCGGAAACACCCTTGCCGGTGGCAGGGCTGGCAGCGTCGCCCGGACCTGTGCGCTCAGGTCCATCGTCTCGAGGAGTTTTCCAGACGTCGGATGCGCCAGCGCCCAGTAATGGCTTTGCAAGGCATCAGCAGGCGTGCCGTAACCCGTGAACGCATACTGCTCCGCGGGCACGAAACCCGGGGCGCGATTCGGATTCACCTTCCGCTCCATCTTGCGCGGAATACTGGCAATCGCCGACCGGCCCACTGACTGCCGGTTCGTCGCCACCTGCGACCGCAACCGCGCGACCTCCCCGCGCAACCGCAGGAGTTCCTCTCGCTCGACATCCGGCAACACCGGTACGGCTACACGCTTCGCCTCCAGTGCTGCCGTCGACCGCGCCTCCAACTCCGCCTTCAACGCCGCGTTCTCCGTCTCCAGCAACTGCGACTGCTGGTGCCGGGTATACGCCGTCCGACCCGTCACTCCCGCCACGACCAACGCGGCCGTGACCACCGCCACCTGTGCCTTTGTCATGAATGCAATGGTCCCAATCGTTGTGGCTCCGTCAACTGCGGTGGCCGCTCCTGCCGCCGCGCCTGCCAGTGAAATGCTAGCTACCGACGCCGCTAGACCCGCCGGGGCCGGCACCGCCGCATGGGCTGCCAGCGAGGCCGCCAGCGCCGTCGCCGTCGTCGTCAACCCGCGCCGCGCCAGCGTCGACCGCAGCCGTTCCAGCGCCCGCGTCACCCGCTTCCGCGCCGCCTCGTCCGAGATCCCCAGCGCGTCCCCCACCGCCTTCAACTCGCGTCGCTGGAAGTAACGCAGCAACACCGCGTCCCGGTCCTCCGGCGGCAATTCCTCCATCGCCTCGTCCAGCACCGGACGCAGCGACTCCCAGTCGGGTACAGGTTCGTTCACGTTCATCTGCTCCTCCAAGGCCAAGGCCAGGGCTTCCCTCCGGCGACGACGCTCCTCGCCGCGCGCCACCTTGGCCGCGGCAAATCGGGCCGACTGATACAACCACCCGGCCAGCACCGTCCCGCGCGGCAGCCCCGCTGCCTTCCGCGCCAGGTCTCCAAAAACCGTCTGCGCCACGTCTTCCGCCAGATGGCCGTCAGACAACGTCCGTCGCGCCGCCGAATACACGAGGTCGATATGCCGCGACACCAGCTCCCGGAAGGCCTCTTCCGAGCCCTCCTCCGCATACCGTCTCAATAATTCGATGTCGTCGCTCATCGCCGTACCACATTGCAGCACCCGCCCACGGCCGCACCGGACAGGAATTTTCATGGAATCTGCGGAGCCCCGAAAGATTTCTGTCAGGGCCGCCGAGAACCCGGCGTTTCCCCAATCATGCAACTCGATCTCGACTGCGCCCTTGAGGACGACGAGAGAGTCGGGCTACGCCGGAGGCGTTGCAGCTGTTAGCGGGGAGCGAAGCAACCCCGGGGGAACCCGCGGAATGGATCCCCAACCCTGGAAGGGTTGCAGCAAAGCGGTTTGCCCAGCCGAGCCACTGACCGCTGAAAGCAGCAGTTGTTCTGACCACGGATCTCACGGATTCCACAGATGGACACGGCTGAAAGGGAGGCTTCCATCCCGCTCCCGGATTCACCTCGCAGGTGTGCGGCGATCCCAAGCCAAGTCCCTACTTATCCGTGTAATCCGTGCAATCCATGGTTCCAACTGCCCTTTTCCAGGCTGACGGATCGACGGAGTCTCGGCCCACCCCTCAAAACATCCGCTCCGGTGGGGCGAGTGTCCTCACGAGCCGCTGTCGATCTCCCAGTGTCCGTCCCGTCCCATCGTCGTCGGGGTCGGCATCGCCATCGGCATCGAGTCCCATCTTCCATCGATCAGGACAGCTTCAAACCCGCAAACTCCCAACTCCCCCTTACCGCCCGCCATTGGACCCAAAGGTGGTCGTCCGGTCGTGCAGCCATTCGAAGTCCTTGCTGAACGGCACCTCGACGATCGTCGGCACTCCACCGTTCACCGTCAGCTTCGGCACCGTCGTTGCCTCGGTCCACTTCCGGCTCTCGACATGCCCGTCCGCGAATCCGACCGGCGAAGTGCGACCATGGTTGACCCCGGGAAAGTCACTCCAGGACGCCGCCGCACCCCTCCC
The DNA here is from genome assembly GCA_903842505.1 of uncultured Verrucomicrobiota bacterium. GTDB lineage: Bacteria > Verrucomicrobiota > Verrucomicrobiia > Limisphaerales > UBA9464 > UBA6176. The sequence continues at coordinate 2,476 of CAIMMI010000031.1, forward strand.
CGGCCAGTAAACATCAAAGCTCCCGTCATCCAGCGTCCACGGATGCTGCTCGATCATCACCCACGCGGTACTCGGCGAGAACCGCGTATAGTCCGTGATCTTCCAGAACGTCAGAATGAACTCCGGATCAATCGTGTACTGCCCGCCGATCGCCGCGTTCATCGCATAGCTCCGCACCCGGTACGGTGCCCGATCCACTCCCATCTTCAGGCCACTCCGATCCGCCGGACACCGGTACGTCCCGGCCGCCTGGACGTACGGCGTGATCTTGCCATGCCCCGGCGCCAGCATGAATGCCGCGTTGGTCTTCTGATCCGCCCACTGCAGCCCCCCCTTGTATCCCATCCAACCGGAGACCCATCCCGGATTCAGTTTGTGCGTGCCCGCCGAAACTCCTCGAGCCCTCACGGACAGGAAGTCGCTGTTGTCCGTGTAGTACAAGCTCCACCCCAGCATCAACTGCCGGACGTTCCCGAGACACACCGTCCGATGCGCGGCGTCCCGGGCACGTCCCATGGCCGGCAGCAGCAGCCCCGCCAGGATCGCCACGATGGC
>CAIMMI010000032.1 GCA_903842505.1 uncultured Verrucomicrobiota bacterium
CGGAACCTGCGCACGGCCCCAGTGAAGGCTGTTCCGCCATGCGTACCCATATGTCTCCAGGGTGTCGATCGGTGTGCCCGACGGCATGGGAGGATCTTCCTCGAGTCCGAACCAGTCGGCGAAGGCGAAGATCTGTTGCCCTCCGTCTGCTTCGGTGATGACCGCAATCCGATCGGCTGGACCACTACCCCCGTCCGTCAAGGCGAACTCGGTCGTTCCGTACGGCGTGACCAGGGTCAAGGGCCAACCGCTCCCGTCGTAGCTGAACTCGCTCTTCACTCCGGCTGTGTCCGTGATGTCCGTCAGGTGGATGGCATCGTCATAGGCCAGGACAGCCGTCCCGGCGACGGTGGACGAAACGGACGTGACCAGCGTGGGATCTGTTCCGTGATCGTAGTTCAAGGTGAACGTATTGCCGTCGGCATCGACGACTGAACGGAGCTTCACCTCGGGATCGGCGGGGTCCGTGATCGTGTCGTAGTTCAGCGACACGTAGTTTCCGTGGGCATCGACGATCTGGGTCAGGAAGAAATAATTGAAATTTCCCGCTCGAAGCCGGTAACGCTCTTCCTGTCCGCCCGGAAGCATCACATCAAATCCCAGCGTTGCTCCTCCGCTGGTCACCCACTTCACCTTCGCGTGGTTGAAGTACCCCACGCCACTCTCGGTCTGCCCAGATCCAATGTAGAAGGGCAGACGCTCGCCGTCCCGCCCGTGGACGACGACGTCACCGGCCCCGTAGGTCATGACAGTTATCGCATCGATGTAGGCACTCCAGGACGCTTGCCAGAGCGCACCGAAGCCCGTGGTGTAGAACGCTGGGAACGATTCCGCGCGCTGCTTGAACTTGAGCTCCAGCTGAACCTTGGGTCCCCGATTCGGTTCGTAACGGAGGGGAATGTCCTTCAGCCACAGATTGAGGTAGGGCTCCGAGACCCACCAGGTCGCCATCCCGGTTCCGCCCAGCCTCCCCCCGCAACACCCCGCTGTGGCCGTCATCCCCGATTCCGGACTGGGTGCTCCCGGATGGCAGGTGGGGCAGGGACCAGATCCCTCACCCGCGGTACTCGTCGGGCACTGGCTATCCGTCGAACTATTCAGAATGTAAGGAAACCCTTTCCCGAAGACGGCGCTCGACTCCTCCTCGCTCAACCACCGCCATCCCTGCGGGAGCCGGTCTTCGGGGATCAGGAATCTCCCGCTGGTTTCCGCCGCAATTTCCTGATTCTCCAGTATCTGCCGGTACCCAAAGGTTGGATCGATGACCTCGCAGGCGTCGCCGTGGCTTTGGGTCAGGGCGGCGTAATGGTTCTCACGCCAGTGGACCACACTGGGCACCACGAGTTCTGAGCCCGACTCCCGGATGGCGGCGCGCAGACGTAGTCCATTCCGTCGGGCCAAGGTTTCCAATTGTTGGAGGCTGAAGCCGGTTTCCGGCGATTCGATCACGGATAACTCGGCTATCCGGCTGCCGTTCAGGGTGAAGGCGATGTTGTTCAACGCGAGGACACCGCATCGGTACGAGATTCCCGGTCGGACCCTCATGACAGCAGCGGCTTCGAGTGATTCCCGCCAGATGACGGACAGCGGACCGGCGTCGAGTCGGCGGTCCCCCGCTTCGGCAGCGAGCGAAGTCAGCTCCTCCAATCGCCCCAGGCTGGCCAGCAATCGAGACCGCATCGCCAAGGATCGGTCCGCGATCTTCTTGCCTTCACCGTCCACGAATCCCCGGGTCTGAACCCACGCATTCCGCCAATGTTCCAGGGCCTTTCCGTAGCGACCCCCGGGAACGGTAGAGGTTGCCCATGGCCTGTCGGAGACCCGGGGTGTAAGGCGAGTCAGGGAAGGCAATAACATAGTCCTCCAGTTCGGCGAGCTGTTGCTGGATCATTTCCGGAGTCGGACTGGAACCAGGACGAGCCGTAGTCCGCGTCCGATCAAGGATGGTGGTTAGAGCGGCGACCGCGGTGGAATCGGATGCAGCACCCCGGACCGGCACAATCTTTGACGACAGACTCAGCACTGGAACTGCCAGGGATGGA
>CAIMMI010000033.1 GCA_903842505.1 uncultured Verrucomicrobiota bacterium
CTCGACTTCACCGACGCGCATTTCAAGCAGGCGAAGTAGCCGTCAGGGAGTTCCCGGTTCCCAGTTTCCAGATGCCAGAGGTCAGATCAGGAGACGACGTCAGCTGGTCTGGGAACTGGAGCCTGGGAACAGGGAACTCCCTTCCGCCCCTCCTCACCGCGAGATCCAGCCACCGCCCAGGACCCGATCGCCCTCGTAGAACACACACGCCTGACCCGGGGTCACGGCCCGGGCCGGGGCATCGAGCCGGACTTCAGCCCGCCCGCCTTCTCCGACCAGCACCGTGGCCGGCGCGCCCGGATGGCTGTAGCGGACCTTGGCCGAGCACCGGAACTCAGCCGGCGGAACATCCCAGGCGGTCCAACTGGTTGAACTGACGGTGAAGCGGTCCCGATCGAGCGCGGACTCATCGCCGACGATCACGCGGTTCCGCTCGGGATCGAGCCCGATCACATACAAGGGCCGACCCGCAGCCACGCCCAGACCGCGACGTTGGCCGACGGTAAAGAACTCGATCCCGTGGTGCTGCCCGAGGACCTTGCCGTCCGGATCCACGATGTCGCCGGCGTGTCGTTCGACCATCTTCGACTGTTCGAGGAAGCGACCGTAGTCATTGTCCGGCACGAAGCAGATTTCCATGCTCTCCTCCTTGTCGGCGGTCCGCAGGCCGCAGTGCCGGGCCACGTCGCGGGTGTCTGACTTTGTCTTCTCGCCGAGGGGAAAGATCGCGCGGCTCAACTGGTCCTGTCGAAGGCTGAACAGGAAGTAGCTCTGGTCCTTCTTGGGGTCCTTGCCCTTCAGCAAGTGAACCCGGCCCGTGGCCTCGTCCTTCTCCAACCGTGCGAAGTGTCCGGTCGCGATGTACCTTGCCCCGAGCTGATCCGCCCGGCGCAGCAGGCTCCCGAACTTCAGGTGCTGGTTGCACATGACACACGGATTTGGAGTCCGCCCGGCCTTGTACTCATCCGCGAAGTACTGGATGACCCGCTGCTGGAATTCGGCGGCCTCGTCCACGAGGTAGAACGGCACCCCCAGCTTCGAGCACACGCCCCGCGCGTCCATCACGGCCTGGGGTCCACAGCACTTGTCCTCGGCCCGCGACGCACAATCCTGCGGCCACAGCTTCAACGTCACCCCGATGACGTCAAAGCCCTGCGACTGCAACAGGGCAGCGGTGGCGGACGAATCCACTCCACCACTCATCCCCACCACCACCCGCTCTTTTTGTTCGGTCACCAAAGCGTGGACATCCTGCCAGTGCAGTCCGGGCCGTTGCCAGTTCCCAGTTGCCAAGTGCTGGTCGACGGCGGTCGGCGAGGTTGACCTCAGGAAGCCAACCCCTGAACCGGGGCGCCTGCGTGAAACCGGCAACTGGCAACTCCCTCGCTCACTTCGCGAGATAAGCCAGCAAGTCCGCCAGTTGCCCGGGGTCCAACCCCTCTTCCAATCCCTCCGGCATCAGCGACCGACCTGAGTTCTCGAGACGGGTCAACCGCTCCCGGACGACAACCACTTCCTGCCCGCCCGCCTGACGGAACACCAGGTTGGGTCCATCGTCCCGCACCAGGATCCCGCTGACTTCCTCCCCATCCTTCAACACCGCCCGCCAGGCCATGAAGTTCGGCGCGACTTCCCGGTTTGGATCCAGGATCGACATCATCAGCTTCTCCGGACCGTTCGAAGCCACGGACGCCAGGTCCGGCCCCAGCACGTTGCCCACGCCCTTCAACCGATGGCACGCCGCGCAACGCTGTTCGAACACCGGCCCGCCCCGCGCGGGGTCACCCGGTTTCGACAAGGCTGGAAGGTACCGGTCCAACACGGCCCGGCGATCCGCCGCTGGCTCTCCCAACCAACGTTTCACGCCCGCCTTCAACTCGGGATCCGCCGCCCGACGCAACGAGGCAATCGCATCGGCGTCCAGGTCGGTCACGCGGATCGATGCCTGATCCAACGCCTGCAAGATCGCCGTGCGTCCCTCAGGCCGCCGCAAGAGCAGTCCCACCAACCGTGCCCGCAGCGTCGCCGACACCCCTGCAAACCGTCCCGAGATCGCCGTCGCCCATGCCGTCCCGCGGAACCGCGACAATCCTTCAACCGCCACCGACAGGACGTCATCCGGCTCCGATCCCAGTCGCCTCACCAGCACCGGGATCGCCTCTGCCTCGGGCGCCAGCGCCATCAACCGCACCGCCGCCACCCGCGCCGCCGGGTCGTCCGGATTCAGATCCACAAAAGCGACGTCCGAATTCCCGACCGTCCGCACCCGCGATGCCGTCCGGTCATCCGCCAGGCGCAACGCCTCTTCCCACATCGGAGCGAGACGATGCTCCGTGTCGATCAACCGGAGGGACTTGCCCGCCTCCGCCAGGCCCAGCCCCAGGCTTGCCGCCGTCGACAACCGCAGCGACCTCGGCTTCAAGCCGGCCAAATCTCCCAGCACCCCCTGAAGCTCCCCGACTGCATGACGCTTGCCCAATCGCCGTGCCAATCCCGGCAACACCGCCGGCGCCTCCGTCCGCACCGATTCCCACAACGCCAATTCCCTGCCTCCCGCCGAGGCCAACGCAATCGAACGGACCAGGTCCGGCCCCGCCGCCACCAGCGCCGCCAAGACCGCCGGACGTTCGTTCGCGTCCACCTTCGTCACCTGCCGCGACACCGCCAACCGCACCCGAGCCGAAGGATCCGACGCCAACCGTCGCCAAGGAATCGATCCAACCCCATCCGCCTGCGACGCCATTTCCACCGTCGCCGCCCGCACCGCCTCGTCCGGATCCGCCAACCCCATCGCAACCGACCGGGCATCCAATCCCGAAGCCGCCGCCAGCGCGCGCAACAGGTGGAGTCGCCCGAAGGCCGACCGCGCCCCGATCACGCCAACACGCATCAATCCGATCGCCGCCGGATCCTGGCGCTGGTGCAGCAACCGCGACGCCGTATCCCGGTGCCACCCGTTCGGATGGTCCAACAGGGAAACCAACCCCGCCGTATCGGCCTTGGCCAAGTCCCGGACACGTCGCGTCCGGGCAACCACGTCCAACCCGGCCGGAGCCAACCGCCACAGCCGTCCCCGGTCGTGACCTGAGTTCAGATCGAGGTGCTTCTTCAGGCCTTCCGGCAGCGACCACGGGTGCTCGATCGTCTCCCGATACATGTCGATCACCCACAGGCAACCGTCCGGCGCATTCACGAACTGGACCGGACGGAACCAGTTGTCCGTCGACGCGAGGAACTCGTTCGTCGACTCCCCCGCCACCTGCCCGCCCACCAACTGGATCCCATCCCCGCCCAGGCGAAGCCGCTTCCGGTGAATCAGATTCGAGCCGCAGTCCGCGATGAACGCGTCCCCGGCCACGTCCGCCGGATACGCATCACCCCGGTGGATCGTCACACCTGTCGCACCGGTGAAATAGCCCGAAGGCCGCCCACCCCCCTCGATCATCCCCTCCACCAACCCCGACACGCGCCAGCGCGTGCGCAACACCCGCCACGGTTCGTCCGGTGACCGGCGATACACCGGCGCCGCCGGGCCATCGGCCGCGATGCTCGCCCGGTTCGCCGGCAACGACTGGCCCGCTTCCACCGGAATGCCCGCATCATCAAAAAGGATCTGCTGCAGGTGATCGGAATTGCTGCACACGAACTTCCGGCCCGTGCTGTCGAAGCTCATCCCGTGCTGCCCGCCGCCCGGCTCCGCCCCCATCTCCAACGTCCGCGGATCAAAGGCAAAATCCCGGCCTCGCAACGCCAGCGCCTCAGGCAATACGGCTACGCCAATCCCCGCCTTCGCCCGCCACGCCCGAACAAACGCCGAGTCCACCAACCGGACCCGTCCACCCGCCATGCTGGTCGCCCCGTGGATCCGCTGGTCCATGCCCCAGTGGAAGGAGTTCAACATCGCCTGCACGTTCAGCTTCTTCGGATCCAGCGGCTGTCCGTCCGACCCAAACCCCGTGAAGATCCGCTCCCGAACCTCCGCCCGACCGTCGCCGTCCGCGTCCTTGAAATACCAGATGTCCGGCGTCGCCCCGACGAACACGCCGCCGTCCCAACACGTCACCGCCGTCGGCCACGGCAACCCTTCGGCCAGGATCGACTCCGCATCGAGGTCTCCGTCGAGATCCATGTCCACCAGCTTCCGGATCCGACCCAGGTGCTCTTCGCGCCGCTCCGAGTAGTCCCGCATCTCGACCAGGAACACCGCCCCGTGTTCGTCGATATCGAGCGCCACCGGGCTCATCACCAGCGGCTCTGCCGCCACCAACTGCGCCTCGAACCCGGGCTTCACCGCGAACGTCCGGGCCGCCGCCCTCGCCTCCGTCGCCGGGACCCGCGGCATCTGCGACGCATCCACCTGCGGCTCGGCGGCGTCCCCTCCCATTGGAAGGCACGCCAGCAGCCACGGAACGGAGCAGCGCACCAGGCCTCGGATCAATGCGGTCGGCATGCCCCGATTGCACCACGTTCCCCACCCGCTTGTCTTGGAATTCAAGATTCCCGGATTGGGGGAGAGGCGAGGCCACGAGGCGGGACCAAAGGGAGTTCCCAGTCACCCGTTTCCAGATTCCAGAACTGGGATCTGGGATCTGAAGACTGGGAACTTCACGACCACCAGCCTCCTGACGGCTGCCGTAGCCGCCGAGGTCACGAGGCGGAGCCAATGGGAGTTCCCGCTTCAAACTTGAATCTTCAATCTTCCAACTTTCCTCCAGCCCTCTCCTTGATCTCCACGCCACGTGGCGAGACCCTCGCCGGCATGAACCCCGTCCTCCTCCGACGACGCCCGTTCCTCCGGATGGCCGCCTTTGCTGGCGTTGCTTCCGCACTCATCGCCCGAGCCGACGACCGCCCCACGGAACTCTCCATCGAAGGCTACCCCGGATCCGTCAGCTATCCCCAGGGTTCAGAACTCGATCTCCACATCTCCTCCAGCCTGCGCCGGTTTACCGTCGAGATCTTCCGGGTCGGGGCAAAGCGGGAGTCGGTCTGGAGCGGCACCTCGGATGCCGGTGCGCTGCATCCGATCCCGGAAGACGCCTCCTCCCGCGGTTGCAACTGGCCCGTCACCCTCCGCGTCCCGATCGCCGCCACCTGGCGCCCCGGCTACTACCACGTGACGCTCCGGGTCGAGGATCGCGGCGGCAAGTTCACCCGACGCAACCGGCGCACCTCCGAGTCCTCCTGTTACTTCATCGTCCGTTCGAACCAACCCGGCCGGGATTCGAAGATCCTGCTCCAACTCTCCACCCACACCTACAACGCCTACAACAACTGGGGCGGGTTCAGCCTTTACGCGTACCACGGCCAGGGCGGCAACCAGGGTCACCGCGTCTCCTACCTCCGCCCACCGGAATCCATATTCCCGAGCTGGGAACAGCCCTTCGTCGAGTGGGCCGAGTCCAACGGCTACACGTTCGACTACGCCGCCAACGGAGACCTCGAATCGCATCCCGAAATCCTCTCCGCCTATAAGCTGGTCCTGAGCATCGGCCATGACGAGTACTGGTCCGGGCCCATGCGCGACCACCTGGAGAAGTTCATATCCGATGGCGGCAACGTCGCCTTCTTCAGCGGCAACACCTGCTGCTGGCAGGTCCGCGCCGAAGACAATGGAACCGCCCTCACCTGCTGGAAGCAGAACGTCCAGCAGGACCCCGTCTTCGTCGCACGCCAGAGCCAGTCCACCCTGTCGAGCCTCTGGAGCCATCACCTCGTCCAGCGTCCCGAGAACCGCCTCACCGGCGTCGGCTTCCTCTGGGGCGGTTACCACAAGAGTCACGGCCAACTGATGGACGCTCCCGGTTCCTACAACGTCCATCGCCCCAACCACTGGGTCTTCGAAGGAACCCAGCTCAAGGCCGGCGACGCCTTCGGCGCCAAGGATACCATCGTCGGATACGAATGCGACGGCTGCGAACTCACCTGGCAGGAGGGCATTCCCTCGCCCACCTACCGCGACGGCACGCCCGCCAGTTTCGAGATCCTCGCTTCTGCCCCCGCCCAGTGGCACCCCGATGACTGCGAGTGGTACGAACGCTGGGAACCCGGCCGAAAGGGCAACGCCGTCCTCGGCGTCTACACCCGCGGCGGCACGGTCTTCACTTGCGGTTCGACCGACTGGTCCCATGGCCTCCGCGGACGCGATCCCGCCGTCGAACGGATCACCCGCAACATCCTCGACCGCCTCGGCAAATGAACCTCCGCATTCCCCAGCAACTCATCCTGGCCACGGTCGCCTGCGCCCTGCTCGCACAGCAACCTACGCCTGCCCCCGTCGACTTCGACCACGACGGCACCCCGGAATCCCTCGTCCATGAACCGGGCAAATCCACCCTCCGCAAGCCAGACGGTTCCGCCGCCGACTTCCAATTCCCCGAAGGCATCCACGCCCTCGACGCCCAGGGCCGCGACAACGGTCTCCGCTTCGTCGACCTCAACGGAGATGGCTTCGTCGATCTTCTCCAGTCCAATCCCTCCGGGTACGCCATCCACCTCTGGAACCGCACCGTCCAACCCCTCCTCGGCTGGACCAAGGGCTGGTCCCAGTTCGTCCGCGCCGGCCAACGCACCGGCGCTCCCGACGAACCCACGTCCCTCGTCGGATCCCAGATCCGCCTCATCGATGGCCAGATCGTGATCGACCAGAGTGGTCAGACCACCCGCCTCAACGCCCGCGAACTGATCGCCGTCCGGATGCCGCCGCCGAAGTCCCCAGACGAAGCCCTCGCCTCCATGCGCCTTCGCGACGGCTTCCAGATCGAACTCGTCGCCGCAGAACCCATCGTCATCGATCCCGTCTACCTCGACTGGGACACCCAGGGCCGCCTTTGGGTCGTCGAGATGCGCGATTACCCGCTTGGCATCGACGGCCAGGGCAAGCCCGGCGGACAGGTGAAGATCCTGCACGACGACGACGGTGACGGCCGCATGGACCGCGCCATTCCCTTCCTCACGGACATTCCCTTTCCTTCGAGCGTCCTCCCCTACGGCAAGGGCGCGCTCATCGCCGCGGCTCCGGATCTGTTCTACGCCGAGGACACCGACGGCGACGGTCGTGCCGACGTCCGGAAGGTCCTGTTCACCGGCTTCAACCCTGGCAACCAGCAGCACCGCTTCAACGGCTTCGAATGGGGCCTCGACGGCTGGCTCTACCTTGCCAACGGCGACAGCGGCGGCACCGTGAAGTCCATCGCCACCGGAAAATCCCTCTCCATCAGCGGGCGCGACCTTCGCCTGCGTCCCGACACCGGCGAACTGGAAACCGTCTCCGCACAAACGCAGTTTGGACGTCGCCGGGACGACTGGGGAAACTGGTTCGGAAACAACAACCCCACCTGGCTCTGGCACGTCACGCTTCCCGAACATTACCTCCGCCGAAACCCAGCCGTCGCCGTGAAGCGCGTTACCCGGACGCTCGCCAACGACGACGACTCCACCCGCACTTTCCCCGCGTCCGCTCCGATGACGCGGCCCAACCAACCCTGGTCGCTCAACCACGTCACCAGCGGTTGCTCTCCTTCGCCCTACCGCGACGACCTCTTCGGCCCGGACTTCGCCACCTCGGTCTTCATCAGCGAACCCGTCCACAACGTCGTCCACCGCGAAGTCCTCACCCCGCACCACTCTGGCCTCCAAAGCCACCGGGCCCCCGACGAAAAGAAGTCCGAGTTCCTCGCGAGCACCGACCACTGGTTTCGCCCCACCACCCTGAAGACCGGACCCGACGGTGCGCTGTACGTGACCGACATGTACCGGTTCATCCTCGAACATCCGGAGTGGATCTCCGCCGAAATGCAGGCGCGCGTGAACCTCCGCGCCGGCGAAGACCGAGGTCGGATCTATCGCATCGCTCCCAAGGGTTCGACCCGGCGACCCATCCCGAACCTCGCCCGCCTCGACACCACCGGCCTCGTCGCCGCCATGGATTCCCCCAACGGCTGGCAACGCGATCGCGTCATGGGTCTGCTCGCCACGCGGCGCGATCCCGCCGCCAACACTCCACTCCGAGCACTCCTCCAACCCAGCCTTCGTCCGCAGGTCCGCGTCCAGGCGCTCGCCACCCTCGGCCTGCTGGGTGCGCTCGACGTTCCCACGCTCGCCGCCTCGCTCAGCGACCCACACCCCGCCGTCCGCCGTCAGGCCCTCCTCCAATCCGAACGCCTCGCCCCGGGAACGAGGGACACCTTCGACTCGGTCGCCGCTCTTGCGACCGATCCGGATCCCGCCGTCCGACTCCAGGCCGCCTTCTCCCTCGGCCCATGGCCCGCTGCGTGGGCCGAACCCGTCCTCCGCGAACTCGCGTCCCGGGATGCCGCGGACGAATCGATCCGCATCGCCGTCCAGACTTCGCTGACCCCGGACAGCCCGCTCTTCCGGGAACTCAAGGCCGGTCAAGCTCCCGCCCGCGCCGCCACCCCACCCACCCTCAAGCCCAGTTCGACCGACCGCGCCCAGGTCATCACCCACTTCGCCACCACCGCCTCCCTCAAGGGAAACCCCGGCAAAGGTCACACTCACTTCACCGCCCTTTGCTCCGGATGCCACCGCCTCCGCGGCGAGGGCAACGAAGTCGGGCCCGACCTCAACATGGTCGCCACCAAACCCGTCGACTGGATGCTCCATGCCATCCTGGATCCCAGCCAGGCCATCGAGGCCCGCTACCGCGCCTGGACCCTCCAGATCGACGGAGGCGAACCGCTCTCGGGAATCATCGCCGCCGAGACCGCCAATAACCTCGTCCTCCGCTATGCCGGCAATTCCGAGGTTCCTGTGCTCCGCTCGCAGATCCGAAGCATGACACCCATGAAGGAATCCCTCATGCCCGCCGGATTCGAATCCGCCCTTCAACCCCAGGACATGGCCGACCTCCTCACCTGGATCCGCGGCGAATGAACCAGGAACCGTCCCGCGACTACCAACGCGCCCTGTTCGGCGCCGCCGCCGCCCTCGTCGGCGTCGTGGCCATCTACATCAGCTTCGTCCTGGGTCTGGTCGCGTTCATCGCCTGGCACACCTGGGCGCACCCGCACTGGATGCAGCGGGGCTTCGCCGGGAGTCTCCTCTACGTCATCCCCAGCCTCATGGGGGCACTCATCACGCTCTTCCTCATCAAACCGATCTTCGCCCAGCAGATCCCTCCACCTCCCTCCCGCCCCATCAGCCACGAGGAACACCCCCGCCTCTTCCAGTTCATCGGCGCCATCTGCCGCGAGGTCGGTTCCCAACCTCCCTCCCGCGTCGAAATTGACTGCGCGATCAATGCCTCCGTCCGGTTCCGCGAGGGCTGGGCCAGCCTGAACGACGGAGACCTCACCCTCACCATCGGACTCCCCCTCGTCGCCGGCCTGCCCGCCACCCACCTCGGCGGCGTGATCGCCCATGAGTTCGGCCATTTCCGTCAGGACGCCGGCCTCCGCCTCACCTTTGTCGTCCGCAGCCTCAGTGCCTGGCTCTGGCGCGTCGTCCACGAACGCGACCTCCTCGACGAATATCTCAACGCCAGCTCCGAGGAAGCCTCGGCCATCGTCGCGCTCCCCCTCTACCTCGCCCGATTCGGCATCGACCTCTCCCGCCGCTTCCTCCACCTGCTCCTGCTCGCCGGCCATGCCGCCTGCTGCCGACTCCTCCGCCAGATGGAATTCGACGCCGACCAACACGCGATCCGCGTCGCCGGTTCCACCGCATTCTGCGAAACCTCTTCCCGCATCCGCCTCCTCAACGCCGCCTGGGGCGGATCCCAACAACTCCTCGCCCGTGCCTGGCGCGAACGCCGCCTCCCCGACGACCTCCCCGCCTACATCCGTCACCTTGCCGACTCGCTCCCCGAATCCACCTGCAAGGCCGTCGAGGAGACCGCCTCCGCCGCCCGGACCGGAACCTTCGACACCCACCCCTCCGACTCCGAACGGGAGGCTGCCGCCAGCGCCGCCAATCTTCCCGGCAAGATCGACCTCGACGAACCGGCCTCAGAACTCTTCACCGACTTCCCCGCCCTCTGCCGAGAGATCAGCCGCGAACATTATACCGGCATCCTCGGCTTCGAACCCGAGGCCAGCCGGATGGAGACCACCGAGTCCGCCTCCGCCGCCATCGAAAATGAACTCGCCGGCCAACGCGTCGCGACCTTCTACGCCCCCGGCTCCGGCCCCTACCAACTCACCGCCGGGTGGTCCGAGTTCGACCCCGACGTGCCCGTCGCCCTCGCCGAACTCCACGCCACCCTCGCCTCCTGCCGCGTTTCACTCGACGCCGAGGCCGCCTCCGTCGAACCCGTCCTTCAGGCCTGGCAGAAGTCCCACCTCACCCAACGCCGCATCCAGGTCGCACGCGCCTTGTCCGCCGCCGCCATCCGCTGGGACCCCAACGAACTTTCCCTCCCCTCCACCCAACTCGAAACCCTCGCCACCCTCGACGAGCGCAGCCGCGAGGAAAGCGAGTCCGCCGAGGCCACCCTCCGTCCGCTCGCCGCAACCGTCGCCCAACGCCTCCATGCCGCCCTGCTGCTCTGGTGGCACGACCCGGCCGTCACCCGCGATTGCCCCGAATTGCCCGCCGTCCAGGAGGAGATCCGCTCCCTGGAACCCATCCTCCGCACCATCCCTTCCATAGCCCCCAACCTGCATTCCCTCGAAGGCCTCCACGATTCCCTCCACGCCGTCCTCAGCTCCGCCGCCCGATGCCGTGATCAGGAAACCGGCCGACTCGAACTCCACAACCTCGCCGCCCAGGTCCGCGCCCAACTCCGGATCGTCCTCCCCCGCCTCGCCGGCATCCGACATCCCTACCTCACCCAATCCGGCCCGCCCGTCACCGTCCGCGAAGTCGCCCTCCGGGAATCCTCCGAGAACGACGGCCTCCACGGCGCCTACTCCGAAGCCGGGGCCGTCCGCCGCATCGTCCCCGACCTCCACACCCGCGCCCTCGCCCGCCTCACCGCCCTCGCCTACGAGGCCGAACGCCGCGCCCACGTCGGCGGCTGACCCTACCGCTTGTAGTCCGGGGGCTGTTCCAGATTCTGTTACGCCTCCGGCGTAACCCAAACGTACGGTCACCGACTTCCAGCCTCACCCCACAAGAGGCAACCCAATCGTAACCGGATCGCCACCCACTCCGACTCCGACCCTGTCATCGTCAGCAAAACACAGAACGAAGCCACCCAGATGCGGTCCGAGCATCGGAGTGTGACCATGCTGACATCCATTTCCACCGAACCCCGATCCGACCGACCGGATTCACAAGACGCCCCGTTGCTGCCCGACCTCGTGGTGATCGATCTGCTCGGAGCCCTCATCCTCGAACGTCCACGAGCCGCTGCCTGCCTCGCAACCGCACTCGATGATGCAGACCTGCATGCCGAGCCAGAGGACATCGCCGAGCTTGTTTCAGGCCCTATCCGCCCAGGTCTCAACCTGTGGATAAGCCGCCGACTCCGACTCGCGCCGGACGTCATCCGCCCGCTGGTCGCCGCCATTGCCACCAACTTTCAGGATCGGTTCCTTGAAAGCCTGGAACTCCATCCAACGCTCCAGATCCGGGCCGGCACCAGCACCCTGCTCGCCGAACTGACCGCCGAGGGAATCCACATCGGCGTCGACTCGGAACTCGACGGCGTACTCGCCGCTGCCCTGATCCGCCGGGCGGGCTGGGCAGGAACCGGACTGATTGAAGCCGTCGTGGGACCCGACGAAGTCCTGGTCCCCCGTCCTGGCCCTGCCCAGATCGAGGAGATCCGCAGGCGCTGCGGACTGGGCGCCAACGCCCGCATCACGAAAGTGGTAGCCACCGCTGCCGATGCTCAGGCCGCATACCTTGCCGGATGCGACCCGATCTACTCGATCACCCCCGACCTCGTGGTGGGGCTCGAACCCGTCAGTGACCTGGGCGAACTGACCGAGCGGATCCTGCAGCGGGAACTCGTTTGAACCGACGGAAGTCCGCGCCCGGCTTCCGCCGTCGCGGACACCGATCCGACTACGGCGACGCGAAGCGGTAACCCACGCCCCGGACGGTCTCGACCAGGTCTGCTGCCGCTCCCAGCTTCTCCCGCAATCGACGGACGTGGGTGTCCACCGTCCGCACGTCGACCTCGTCCCGCTCCCCATGCGTCCAGACCTCCTGCAACAGGTGGTCGCGGGTCTGAACCCGGCCCCGGCGCCGCGCCAACACCGTCAGCAATCGAAACTCCGTGGCCGTGATGTCGACACCCTTGCCACGGACGAGGACCCGGTGGCCGGGCACATCGATGGTCAATTCCCCAAAGGAAAGGAGATCCCCTTCGACGGGCGGGGGCTGTTGACGTTCGAGGCTGCGCCGAACCCGCAGCACCAACTCGCGGGGACTGAAAGGCTTGATGATGTAGTCATCCGCGCCCAACTCGAAGCCGAGCACCCGGTCCATCTCCGACCCTCGGGCGGAAACCATGATCACCGGGATCCGTTCCGTGATCGGGTCGCGACGAAGCCGCTTGCAGACCTCGAGCCCGTCCAGATCGGGCAACATGAGGTCGAGAAGCACCAGATCCGGCCCCTCCGTCCGCGCGATCTGCAAAGCCTCGCGGGCTGTGCCGGCACCCACCGCTTCCATCCCGGAAGCCCGCAATTGCTGCATCAGCATTTGCAGGATATCGGGCTCGTCATCGACCACGAGGACCTTTGCCATGGCCGCCAACCCTGCTGCGGCCTCGGGTCCCAGACATGTCATTTGGGTTACATAACCGTGACTTGCTCACCGGCCTGCACCCAGCACACCTGACGCTGCCCCGGGAACGGGGTGGAGCGAGACTCCGTCGATCCGTTCAATGGGCAGATCGTGAGGTGCGCCCAGACACAGCCACCACGCTTGAAGCCTCCCCGACATCTGGGGCAACGTGGGGAATGCTCCACCCGCGTCGTGCCGCCGCACCGCCGATCCTCCGAGCGTTCACCCTGATCGAACTGCTCGTTGTCGTCGCGATCATCGCCATCCTGGCCGGCATGCTCCTGCCGGCCCTGTCCCGTGCGAAATCGAAGGCCATGGCCGTCAAATGCATCTCGAACCAGAAGCAGGTCGGGCTGGCCTTCCAGATGTATGCGGACGACAACCGCGATTCCTATCCACTCTGCCGCGACTGGGCGTCGTCGGGCGGCAAGGACGGTCGATACGACCTCTTCGTCGCCATGACGAACCGACCGCTCTACCGCTACCAGGGCAGCCCCGAGATCTTCCGTTGCCCGTCGGACAAGGGCGACATCTTCTCGGACAAGGTCCGCAACGTGAAGACAACGAACTGCTATGTGCAGTTCGGGAACAGCTACCTGATGGAATGGGCCGTGGACTTCGCACGGACCAAGCGGATCACCGGCGACATTGCGGCCAGCGCGACCAGCTACAACGGAAACTCCATGAAGAGCTCCGAGATCGCCCTGAGCCCCGTCAACAAGATCATCCAGGGCGACTGGATCTGGCACCCGAACCGCGGTTGGTCCGAGAACAAGAGCCTTTGGCACAATTACAAGGGCAAGAGCCTCGCGAACGTGCTCTTCGGCGACCTTCACGTCGAAGGATACCGCTTTCCCACCCGCCCCGACTCAGACCCCTTCTGGAGCGCCCCACCCAACCTCACCAACGCCTGGTGGTGAGGGGGAAAGTTTGAAGGGTTCAGTTTCATGGTTTTCGGCCTCTTGGCCAAGCGGGCAGTTCCCGATTGCCAGATTCCGAGTTCCCATTTGTAGGCAGGGTGCCCTCACCCGGCGTGGATCGTGAACCGCCGCGTGGGGGCTTCTCCGGAGGTAACGAGGCGGGTCGAAAGGCCGCCCTGCCCCGCCTTCCCAAAAACAGGGATGGCAGACCCCAACCCGGGACCGCACACTCCCGGCATGTCCCACTCCGCTCTTCCGCGTCGCGCCTTCCTGCGTCAGACCCTGACGGCTGCCATCGCATTCCCCATGGTCTCGCGCCTTCGGGTCCTGGGTGCGAATAACCGACTCAACATCGCCTCCATTGGCGTGGGCGGAAAGGGTTGGACCGACATCAACAAGGTTGCCGGCGAAAACATTGTCGGCATCTGCGATGTCGACAGTGGCCGTCTTGGTCAGGCCGCCGCCAAGTTCACCTCGGCCAGGAAATCCGCCGATTGGCGTTCCCTCTACGACAGCCTGGGAAGCGGCTTCGACGCCGTGACGGTCTCCACGCCGGACCACATGCACTTCCCCCCGGCGATGGCGGCCATCCGGTTGGGCAAACACGTCTACTGTCAGAAGCCTCTGACCCACACCGTCTGGGAAGCCCGTCAACTGACCGAGGCCGCCCGCAAGGCGAAGGTCGCCACCCAGATGGGCAATCAGGGCATGGGCCACGGCCCGCTTCGACGCGAGGCGGAGCTCGTCCGGGCCGGAGCCCTCGGGACCGTCCGCGAAGCCCACATCTGGACGGATCGCCCCGGCAACTTCTGGAAACAGGGTCTCCAACGTCCCGCCCCCGGCGGCAATCCTCCGCCGTCGCTTTCCTGGGACCTGTGGCTCGGCGTTGCGCCGCAGCGTCCCTACGCCCCGGGTTACCACCCGTTCGCCTGGCGCGGATTCTGGGACTTTGGCACCGGCGCACTCGGGGATATGGGCTGCCACCTCTTCAACATCCTCGCCCTCGCCTTCGAGATCCGCGATCCCCTCTCCGTCGAGGCTGAATCCGAGGGCAACACCGTCGAGTCCGCGCCGCTCTGGTCGAAGGTGACCTACCAATTCCCCAAGAAAGGGCGCCAACCGGCCATTAAGGTCGTCTGGCACGACGGCGGCCGGAAGCCGGATGCAGGCCTCTTCGGGGGCGCGAATCTCGGCGGCAACGGCGTGATCCTCATCGGAAGCAAGGACACGCTCCTCACCTCGTACGAAGGTGGAGGAAAGCTCCTCAGCGGCGCGCCGATGGACGCCATCAAGGCGAAGCAGATCTTCGCCCGGCACGCGGACTGGGAACAGGGCCACTACGACGAGTGGATCGCCGCCTGCAAGGGCGGCCCGAAGGCCCCGTCCAACTTCGAGATCGCCGGCCCGGTCACCGAGGCTGTCCTGCTCGGCAACGTCGCCATCCGCTCCGGCCGGAAACTCCAGTGGAACGCCGGGAAACTCACCACGGGCGACGCCGTGGCGGATGCCTTGCTCAGCAAGGGCTACCCGGCCGGTTGGCGGATCTGACCGCGGTAAAAACGGAACCGCCGCCCCGGAACGGATCCGGGACGGCGGTTCGCATCGGCAGTCCGATTACCTGTTCTTCTTCTTCGGGTCCTTGGCGGGCGCGGCCGGCTTGGTGGCCGGTGCAGGAGCAGCAACCTTCGGGGCAGGACCCGCGGTTTCCTGGAGCGCCTCGTAGACCTTGCCGACCATGTCCTTGCCCGGGGTTAGGGTCTTGCCACCCGGCTTCCACTTCGCGGGGCAAGCCTCGGAGGGGTGCTTGGCGAGATAGACGTTCGCCTCGGTCTTGCGCAGCAGTTCGTCGGCATTGCGGCCAACGTTGTAGAAGTTGACCTCGCTGGAAACCAGCAGGCCCGCCGGGTTGATGATGAACGTCCCGCGCAGGGCGAGACCGGAACCTTCGTCATAGACGCCGAACAACTTCGAGACCTTGCCCGTGGGATCGGCCGCGAGGGTGTATTTCACGCCGGCCAGCAACTTCTCGGTACCGAGCCAGGCCAGATGGGAGAACTTGGTGTCCGTGGACACACCGACCACTTCGGCACCCAGACCGGCCAGTGCGGCATGCTTCTCCGCCAGGTCCGCCAGCTCCGTCGGGCACACAAAGGTGAAGTCTGCCGGATAGAACACCAGGATCGTCCAGCGCCCCGAGGCCTGGGCCCCAGCCAGCGAGAACTTGCCGAAATCCCCGACAGCCGGGTCGTAGGTTTCCATCTCCAACGCGGGCACCGTCTGCCCGACACGCACGATCGTCACATCACTCATGATTCAGGTCCTTGTTGTTCTTCTCGAAGAAAGAATTGTCACCCCTGAAGTAGCAGCTTCCTGAAATCCCGCAAACGGGGAGACTCCCCAAGCGCAGGTTTCCGCTCACTTCCACCGCATCGTCACCAAACCTTCGGGCGGTACGGCTGCCGACGTCCTGGAGGGCCATTCCTCCACCCGGCCTCCCGGTCCTTCCACTGGCACCTCTCCGGTCGCGAGGGTACAAACGCACTGACATGCGCCGTCTCCCTGTCCTCGCCGGCTTCCTGCTGACCACGCTCTCCGTCGTGCTCCAGGCCGCTGCTCCAGCCCCTCACTGGATCTGGGGAACGAACGCCGCCCCCAACGAACTCCGCTTCTTCCGTCGCGTCCTCGAACTCCCCACCCGACCGCGCAAGGCGACCCTCACCATTGCCTGCGATGACCAAGCCGTCATCAGCGTCAACGACCAGGCCGCCGGTCGAACCGAGGACTGGAAGTCCCCCACCACGGTCAACCTCACCCGATTCCTCACGCCCGGCCCCAACACCATCAGCATCCTCGCCCGCAATCAGGCCGATGCCGCCGGCCTTCTCGCCCGCCTGGAACTCACCCTCGGCGACGGTGCCGTCCACGTGCTGGTGACCGACAATGCCTGGGAGACGTCCACCGACGGTGCCTCCGACTGGGCCCCCGCCCACGACCTCGGCGCGCACGGCATCCAACCCTGGGGCACGGTCCTCAAGTCTCCCCAGGCCACACCCGCCGAATCGCTCCGGACGCTCCCCGGCTTCCAGGTCGAACTCATCCGCAGCGCGGACGTCGGCGAAGGTTCGTGGGTCAGCATGAGCTTCGATCCGAAAGGCCGGCTCTGGATTTCGCCCCAGGGAACCGAACCCCTCCTGCGCGCCACGCTCACCAACGGCCAGGTTTCCGTCCTTCAGCCCGTCCCCACCCCGGCCCGCGCCGCCATGGGCCTGCTCTGGGCCTTCGACAGCCTCTACGTCAACGGCCGGGGCACCAATGGCCTCGCCCTCTACCGTCTCCAGGACGCCAACGGCGACGACACCTTCGACCGCTGCGACGTCCTCCAGTCCTGGAAAGGCGACGGCGGCGAACACGGCCCCCACGGCATCGCCTCCGACGGCACCCACCTCTTCGTCATCAACGGCAATTTCGTCACTGTCCCCACCAACACCGCCCCCACATCCCCGGTCCGCAGCTCCGCCGATGACGTCGTCCTGCCCCGCATGGAAGACGGCAACGGCTCCGCCAACGGCAGGAAACCGCCCGGCGGCTACATCGTGCGCATGAAGCCCGACGGCTCCGGGACCGAACTGTTCTCCGCCGGCCAGCGCAACGCCTACGATCTCGCCTTCAACGAGGACGGCGAACTCTTCACCTTCGACAGCGACATGGAGGGTGACTGGGGCCTGCCCTGGTACCGCCCGAACCGGATCCTCCATTGCTTCGCCGGCGCCGATCACGGCTTCCGCGAAGGCTCCGCCAAGTGGCCTGCCTACTACGCCGATTCGATGGGCTCGGTCGTCGATGCCGGACTCGGTTCACCCACCGGTCTTGCGTTCGGATCCGGCACGCGGTTCCCGACTCCCTACCAAAAGGCACTCTTCGCCATGGACTGGAGTTTCGGCCGGATCCTGGCCTTCCACCTCCAACCCGACGGAGCCACCTACACCGCCTCGATGGAACCGTTCATCCAGGGCCGCCCCCTCAATGTCACCGACCTCGCCGTCGGACCCGATGGCGCCCTCTACTTCATCACCGGCGGTCGCGGCATCCAGTCCGGCCTCTACCGCGTGACTTGGACGGGACAAGCAACTTCCCCCGCGGCCCCATCAGCGACTCCATCACCCGCCCGACAACTCCGCACCCAACTCACCGATCTCGCACGGACCGAATCCCCAGACGCCCTGGAAAAGACCTGGCCGCACCTCGGATCGCCGGATCCCGCCATCCGTTACGCCGCCCGCCTCGCCCTCGAACGTCAATCGGTCGCAACCTGGAAATCTCGCGCCCTCGCGGAATCCAACGCTCCCGCCGGACTGACGGCCCTGCTCGCCCTCGCCCGATACGGATCGACCGCCGACCAACCCGCCCTCCTGAAGGCCCTCGCCCGCTGGCCGCTCGATTCCCTCAACGAAGAACTCTTCCTCCTCAAGCTCCGCACCATCGAGGTCAGCGTCGCCCGCCACGGCCTTCCCGATGAAGCCCTCCAGAAGCTCGCCGTCGACAAGCTCGGCCGCCAGTTCCCCGGACGCTCGTGGCCCATCAACCGCGAACTCTCCCAACTCCTCGTCGCCTTCGGCGCACCCGAGGTCGTCGCCAAGGCCCTCGACCTCCGCGACAACGCACCCACCCAACAGGAAGCCCTGCATTACCAATCGATCCTCCGGCTCGCGCGTAACGGCTGGAGCACCGAACTCCGCCAACGCTACTTCGCCTGGTTCCATCGCCGTCCAAGACCCACCCATCCCACCGCCTACACGGGCTGGTTCCATCAGGTCGGACTCGAACCTTCCAACGGCGCCAGCTTCGATGGCTTCCTGCGCACGATCCGTCAGCAGGCGGTCGCCTCGCTCGCCGATTCGGAGAAAGGCGAACTGGCCGGCTGGATCACCGGCACCGCCGTCACCAACACACCGCCCGCCGCCGTCGCTCCCAAGCGCAAGCCCCGTGCCCACGTCCAATCCTGGAAGATGACCGACCTGCAGGACCGCCTCGCCACCTCCACGGGCAACTCCGCGAAGGGAGGCGCCATCTACGAGGAAGCCCAGTGCTCCGCATGCCATCGACTGGGCAGCGAAGGCGGCGCCGTCGGACCCAACCTCACCGGCGCCGGCGCCCGATACAGCCCCGTCGATCTCCTCCGTAGCCTCATCGAACCCTCCGCCGTCGTCAGCGAACAGTTCCAGGCTACCGTCCTCACCCTGAAGAACGGCGAAACGGTCGCCGGCCGCATCACCGGCGAATCCGCCACCGTCGTCTCCGTCCTCGTCGACCCCATCAACGGCCGATCCCACGACTTCCCCAAGGCCAACATCCAGTCCCGTTCGCCCTCCTCCGTTTCGCCCATGCCCGAAGGCCTCCTCGACACCTTCACCGCCGACGAAATCCTCGACCTCCTCGCCTTCCTCACCCGCCCCTGAACCAGGTAGCCGCCGAGGTCACGAGGCGGTCCTCCGTAGCAGACGAGGTAACGAGGCTGGATCCTTCCCTCCGCCTCCTCACGTCGTCGGCTACCCGGCGAGCTGTAGCAGCCGAGGTCACGAGGCGGGGCCGAAGGGAGTTCCCAGTCGCCAGTTCCCAGTTGCCAGAACCGCCTCCTCACGTCGTCGGCTACCCTGCGAGCTGTAGCAGCCGAGGTCGCGAGGCAGGGCCGAAGGGAAAGCTCGAAGATTTCAGTTTCAAGTTTGAAGCCAGAAGGCTCGGCCCGGCTTGAAACTTGAATCTTCAAACTTGCGACTCTTTCCCCACCCCCCACACCCCCAACCATCCTCGCGCCGTCGCCGGATCATTCAGGCACACCGCTCCCGATACGCATCGCGGCACCGGTTCACCTTCCCGCTTCAACGGCTGTTCCGCCCGTAGCGCTTCCGCAAACGCCTTGAAGTCCGCATACCCGGCCGCGCGCACCTCCTTCAACGTCCACAGCCGGAATCGCCCGACCCGACCCGGCGCAACAAACCGCATCAGACCCAGCGTCAGCCGACCCATCGTGTGGCGCGGGTTGATCTCCACCACCGGCTTGAGCCGCGCCACCCCGCTGGCATCCCGGTAGACCAGCGCATCGATCCCCAGCGGCCCTTCGTGCCCGAGCCGGCGAAGCTCCGGCTCCAACCGCTCCGCAATCGAACGGAACAACCCATGCACGCGCCCCGCCAGATCCTCCGGGACCTCCCCTCCACCGAGCGCCCGCACCACCGCCGCCGGCGGACGCCGTTCCATGCGCGGCTCCGCCCAGTTCGACTGAAACTGCCCTCGCAGGTCGTTCACCAAGCCGGTGTACCCGACAATCCGCAGGCCCGACCGATCCCTCTCCATCTGCACCGAGAAATCCGCCATTCGCTCCAGCCACGGCTCCACCACCAACCTCCGCCCGGACGCCAACTGACCCTCCATCCACCGGATCTGTGCCGGCAATACCTCGGGCTCCCAAAGCCGGATCATCCCGCCTCCCGCGATTCCCAGATCCGCCTTCACCACGACCCGATGATGCCCGCCTTCGCGGATCCTGCGCACCCTGTCCAACGCCTCCGACAATTCCCCGACCTCAACCCCACAGACTTCCGGCCCGCACAACCACGACGAGGGCTCGACCTCGCCCAGCCATCGCCTCAGGAATTCCACCGACCAAGGCTTGCCGTACAACGCCTCGCGACCCGATCCAAACCCGCGCAGTTCCGGTCTTCGTGAAGGCGTGACGCGATCCAGCATCGGCCCCAGCAACGCCACGGAATCCGGAGCCCACGCCCAGGGACTCAGGCCGCCCAACGCCCTTCCCTCGATCACGCTGCCAGCCTGGATCCGTCCCTCCGCCAACTCCTCGAACTCGGGAACCGGAAACCCGGCCCGGACCAACTCCGTCAGGAACGGCGTCGACGGACGACGCGGCACCAGCACCACATCATCCCGCACGGCGAGATACGTCGGAAGCACGGCCAGGTCCTCCATCAGGATCCGCTGCGATTCCGTCGGTTGAAACCCTTCACCCAGCGCCAACCCCGCTTCGGCCAGGGGATTGAACCAATGCACCGTCGGCGCCCGTCCACGCGAGCGGCCGTAAACTCCCAACTCGGAAATGAATCGGTCATCCAGACCCGCGCTCCGGCGTCCCTCGATGTTCAATGCCCCGCCCTTGGCACGGCTGGGCGACAAGGGAAACTTCAGCTGACGCTCGTACGCCTCCCAATCGTCCAGCGTCGGATCCTTCCACTTCCGGAACCACTTCAACCCATACGCCACGTGCCCGATCTCGTCGTGATGGATCCGGTCCAGCAACGCCGCCGTCTCCGAATCACCGGCCGCAGCGAAGGCCCGGCCGTACTCGCGCGAAAAATCCAGATTGGCCTGCTCGAAGGTCAACGGCAGCCCCGACACATAATCCAGCGGCGATGTCATTCCCGACAGCAACCGCCACAGGTGCCCGCTCACCGGCAATTCCCCGAACTCGACTCCGCAGGCCCGCATCCGTCCCGTGTACCAGCGCGTGTGTTCCTGCTCGTCCCGCAGCGTCTTCAGCACCCCGCGCCGGAACAAAGCCGGCGCCTCCGGAAACCGCAGCAGCACCAGCGCCATCAACTCCACCGCCAGCAATTCGTGGTTGGCAAAGAAGTGCAGCACCCGACCCCGTTCGTCCCCGCGATCGAGATGCCGCGTCCCGGGAAACCCTCCGGCCCCATCCCCCGCCCCACCCACCACCGACTTGAAGCACAGCTCCGTCGGACGCCCAGGCATCGCCGGCGCCGCCATCGATGCTCCCGGGCGCTCGTCCGTGAGTTCGCCCGGATCCGCCAGCTTCTCGGCCAGCGTCCGACCAAACAACACCTGTTCCGCAAATTCCCGGATCTCCACGACCCGCGTGTTATCGGGAATCCGGGACCACTTCATCCACTGAATTCCTCCCACGTGACGCACGAGGTCACGAGGCTGGGGCCAAGGGAGTTCCCAGTTGCCAGTTGCCAGGCCCCAAAACCGCAGCCGCGTACCCCAGGCGCTCGTGCCCCCTCACCCCAGCATCCACCGCAACTCCGACAACACCCGCTCCGGGGCAATCCCCGCGAGACACCGATGATCCGCTGGGCAATTCCGAAGGAAACACGGCCCACAAGGTACCGGTTCCCGCACGAACCGATGGCGCGAATCCCCCGGTAGTCCAGGACCGGTCAGCTCCGGCGAAGTACTTCCGAACGGCACCAGCACCCGCGCGCCCGCCGCTGCCGCGAGGTGCATGGGTCCCGTGTCATTGGTTACCACGACCTCACACAGACCGAGCGCCGCCGCCAACTGCGCCAACGACGTCTTCCCCGCCAGCAACCGCACGTGCGTCGCACCCGCCGGCACCAGCGACTGCGCCAACTCAACATCCGACGGCCCTCCGAACACCGCCACCCCCAACTCCGGATCCAACACCAACTCGCCCACCAACCATCGGAAGGCCTCCGACGGCCAACGCTTGGCAGGACCATATTCCGCACCGGCATTGATCCCCACCCATCGACGCGACGCTTCGAGGCCGAACCGCTCGCGCACCTCGGTCGTCACCGCAGCATCGATCCGCACCACCGGCGCCAGCGGTTCCGGGTTGCCACCCAGCGGTCGCAGCAATCGCAGGTACTGATGAACATGGTGCGCGGCAGGCCCCGGCAAGGGCTGCCCCCAATGCATCGGACTGTCGCCCCTCGCCAGCACCGCCCGGATCGCTTCGGCGCTCCGCCGAACCATCGGCACCGCTCCGGCATGCGCCTCGACCACATCCGTCAGCATCCAGTTCCGCCAAGGCCACCGGCCACCGACCCGGCGCGGAACCCGACCCAGGAACAGTTCCATCGCCGAGCGCGGGGAATTCGGGAACACCACCCCCAGGTCGAACCGACCGGCCCGCACCCGACGCGACACCGACCACGCGCCCTCGCCATTCGCGATCGTCAGGACTTCGTCGACTCCCGGGTGCCCCACCCACAACCCTGACAGCTTCGCCTGCGTGAGCAGGGTGATCGACGCCTCCGGGAAACGCTCCCGAAGCCGCATCACCGCCGGAGTCGACATCACCGCGTCGCCCAGCCAATTCACCGCCCGGACGATAATCCGTCGGGGGAACCTGGGATCAGGTTTTGCCATGGATCCGCTGGGAACCCCGTCGCTCAGGCCGTCCAACCCTTGCGGTATTCACGACGCAGCAATTGCGTCGCTTCCTTCGCACCTGTGGTGAAGCGGAACTTCGGCCCGTCCCAGACCAACGGCACCCGCGCATGGATCGCGACGTTGCCCAGCAGGATCGTCTCGGTCAGGAGCGATGCGTAATCAAAGCTCGAGAACGGCTTCGGTCCGCCGCGGATCCCCGCCGCCCACTCGTCCTTCATGCCCTGGTCGCCCCGACCGTTCCGCGCCAGTGTCGGCGCTGGCCCCTCGAACCCGACGAATTGCTTTTCCGGAAGCAGCTTCCAGTCGGACCCATAATCACTCGGCGAATACAGCACGCCCTTCTCGCCCACGATCAGGCATCCACTGCTGGCCGGCGTCTCGCCGTGGAAGTAGTCCATCGGGGGAAGGTTCTTCGTCCCGTCCGGGCGCTTGCCCTCATACCAGTGGAACGTCAGCGGCCCGCGCTTGCCGCGCGCCGGGAAATCATAGTGGACCGTCGCCCACGCCGTGTGCGTCTCGCGGTTCGGCACTTCGCTCTCCGCACGGATCGACGTCGGATGATCCAACTCCAGCGCCATGAACGCCAGGTTGGCCGTGTGGCAACCCATGTCCCCCAGCGCCCCCGTCCCGAAATCCAGCCAACCGCGCCACTTGAACGGATGATAGGCCGGATGGTACGCACGCGTCGGAGCCGTCCCGAGGAACGCTTCCCAGTCCACCTCGGCCGGCACCGCCGGCGTATCCTGCGGACGCGCCACCACCCCGGGCGACTGCGGCCACTGCGGCCGGTTCGTCCAGACGTGCACCGACTTCACCGCCCCCAGCGCCCCGGCCCGGATCCACTCAACACCCTTCCGCAAGCCATTCTCGGCCGTGCCCTGATTGCCCATCTGGGTCACGACCTTGTGCTTTCGCGCCAGGTCGCGGAGCCACCGGGCCTCCCACACGTCATGCGTCAACGGCTTCTGCACATACACGTGCATGCCCCGCTCCATCGCCAACGCCGCCGCCAGCGCATGGTTATGGTCCGGCGTGCTGATCGTCACCGCGTCGATCTTCCCGTCCATCGCATCAAACATCCGACGGAAATCCCGGAACTTCTGGGCCTCGGGCCACTTCGCCGCCTTCGGCGCCATCATCCGATCGTCGCAGTCGCACAACGCCACGACCTCGCCCAGGTTCGCCGCCTGATCGATGTCACTCGATCCCTTCCCGCCCACGCCAACCCCGGCCACCCGCAAGCGCGAGTTTGCTCCAATCGCCCGGGCGGGCAGCAACGTGAAGGCAAAGGCGGAGGCGGCCGCGGATCCGAGGAACAACCGCCGGGAATAAGTCCGTGAAAAAGTGGGGCGCATGTGTGGATCCATCCTGCGCAGAAACATCTCCCCTGACCAGTTCCCAGATGCCGCATTCCTTGCCTCCACCGGTGGGAGTGGTTCAGGGGTGGGGCGAGACTCCGTCGAGCCGTTCCAGAGCTTGGAGTTTTCAGTTTCAAGTTTGAAGCGGGAGCCGGCCTTGAAACTTGAATCTTGAAACTCGGGACTCCCTCCCGGCTCGTGAGGACACTCTCCCCACCGGAGTGCATGGCTCCGCCCGCTTGAAACCCAGACCAGAACCCCGGCGCCGACCTCGCCGAGGCCAAGCAGAAGATCGAATCCTGCGCCGCCGCGTCGCCGCTGGAAAACGCCCCATCCGCGTCGCCGATGCAAAACCTCCCATTGACTCAGAGGCAATCCGATGGCAGTGGGCCGGGGTCCGCAGCGCCCCACGGCGCCGGGCAATGCGTCCATTGATTGTCACCATGAATCCCGTTTCACCTTTGACCACACCTGACTACGTCGAGCTCGGATTCCAGCAGATCGACCGGGACATCCGGTGGCTGGCGGACTGCCTGGCGGAGGTGTTGAACGGCCTCGGTGAAACGGAACTCGCGACCTGGATCCCGTGGCGGGAATCCGACGGCCTCGCCAGCCTTTCGGACAAGACTCCTCCCGCCCGACTCGGGCTGGGCCTGGCCGTCGCATTCCAGCTTCTCAATACCGTTGAGGAACACGCCGCGGAATCCATGCGGCACCTGCGTGAGACCGCGGAAGGCCCCGAGGCCGAGCGCGGCCTGTGGGCCGACCAACTCGCCGGCCTTCTGACGTCCGGTGCCACGGCGGATTCCATCGCGACCGTCCTCCGCGACGTGGAGGTCGAACCCGTCTTCACCGCCCATCCCACCGAGGCCAAGCGCTCGTCCGTCCTGGAGCAGCATCGCGCGTTGATGCAACTGCTCCAGACTTCGGGAACCAGCTCGAATCGCGGTGCAGCACGCGGCGAACTCACCGCCCTGCTCGAACGACTCTGGCGCACCGGGGAGATCCTCCTCCAGAAGCCAACCGTCGCGGATGAACGCCGCAATGTCCTCAACTACCTCCGCGACGTCCTGCCCAGCGTCATCCCCGAACTCGACCGACGCCTGCGCGTTGCCTGGGCTCGCGCCGGACTGGATCCAACTTCCCTGCCCACCGACGCCAGCAGTGCCCGACTGCGCTTCGGGACATGGGTCGGCGGCGACCGGGACGGGCATCCCGGTGTCACCGCGGAAGTCACGGCAGAGACCCTGGAACGTCTCCGCGCCAACGCCCTCGTCGTCCTCCATCGCCAACTCGGCAGCCTCGCCGAACGCCTCCCCCTCTCCGAATGGATCCAACCCGCGCCGCCCAGCCTCGTGGAACTCCGGGACCGCGCCGTCGCCGCCCTCGGCGATGAAGCACGCCTGATCCTCCAGATGCATCCCGGCGAACCCTGGCGTCAGACCGCGGAACTCCTCGCCGCACGGCTGCCCGTGGAACTCAACCCAGGCCAACTCGCCCAGGTCCGCAATGCCCCAGGCCGGTACCGTCGTCCTGCCGAACTCGACGAAGACCTCCAGACGCTCCACCGCTCGCTCTGCGAAGCCGGCGCCGCTCGACTCGCCCACCACGACGTCAACCCGGTCCGACGCATCCTGGGCACCTTCGGATTCCACCTCGCCGTCCTCGACGTCCGCCAGAACTCCGCCTTCCACGACCGAGCCGTCCGACAACTGCTTTCTGCAGCCGGCGTGGACGCCTCGCAATGGGAAGACTGGACCGAGACCGAACGTCTCCGTCTCCTCGAACGCGAGATCCGTTCCCCCCGCCCATTCCTTCATCCTTCCGCCTCGGCCGGCCCCGAAGCAGACGCCGTCCTCTCGACCTACCGCGTCCTCGCGGCCCACCTCGAATCGGATGGGGCCGACGGCCTCGGCGCCCTGATCGTGAGCATGACCCGGCGCGTGTCCGACCTGCTGACCGTCTACGTCCTCGCCCGCGAAGCCGGACTTCTCCGCATGTTCCCGGAAGGCATGGTTTGCCTGCTGCCCGTCGTGCCCCTGCTGGAAACCGTGGAAGACCTCGAACGCGGACCGGATCTGCTCCGCGCCTTCCTCGAATTCCCCGTGACCCGGGCCAGCCTCGAATTCCATGCCCGCCGCGCCGGTCGCACCGGTCGCCCCCGCCAGCAGGTGATGGTGGGTTACTCGGACTCCAACAAGGACGCGGGAATCCTCGCCAGCCAGTGGGCCCTGCAACGGGGTCAGTCCCGTCTCGCCGAAGTGGGCGCGCAGGCCGGGGTCCACATCCAGTTCTTCCATGGTCGCGGCGGAACCATCAGCCGGGGCGCCGGTCCCACGCACCGCTTCCTGGAGGCGCTGCCGCCCGGGTCACTCGATGGCTCGATCCGCCTCACGGAACAGGGCGAAACCATCGCCCAGAAGTACGGCAATCCCGGCACCGCCCGATACAACCTCGAACTCCTCCTCGCCGGCGTCGCCGCGACCTCGTGGCGCCACCAACGCACCGAACCGTTCCCACCCGCCCTTGTCCCGATCCTCGAACGCCTCGCCTCGGATTCCCGACGCGAGTACCGCTCTCTCCTCGAGACCGACAACTTCCTCACCTTCCACCGCCAGGCCACGCCCCTCGACGCCCTCGAAAACACCCGGATCGGGTCGCGTCCCTCGCGCCGTACCGGGCAGGCCAGCCTCGCCGATCTTCGTGCCATCCCGTGGGTGTTCTCATGGACCCAGGCGCGGTTTTACCTGACGGGATGGTACGGAGCCGGCACTGCCCTCGACGCGCTGTCGGACGCCGACGTCGCCTGTCTCCACGCGCATCTCAAGACCTGTCCGTTCCTCCACTACCTCGTCACCAACGTCGAAACATCCCTCGCCAGCAGCGACCTGGACGTCATGCGCGAGTACACCTCGCTCGTCGAAGACCCGGCCCTGCGCGAGCGCGTCTGGGAAAGACTGGAAGCCGAGTGGCACCGGACCCGCGCCAACCTGCTGCGGATCCGCGGAACCGGGTTCGAAGGCCGGCGCCCACGCCTCGGCCGCACGCTCGCCCTGCGCGCTGAACCCCTCCGCATCCTCCACGCCCAGCAGATTTCCCTGCTCCGACGCTGGCGCGGCGCCCTGAAGGCCGGCGACGAATCCACCGCCAACACGGTGATGCCCGAACTCCTCCTGACCATCAACGCCATCGCCAGCGGCCTTCGCACCACGGGCTGAGCCAACCGTTCCTACCGCCCCAGCGCCCGGCTCCCAGGAGCCGGGTACTTGCGGGCGACATCATCCAGCACCAGCACCCAGTCGAGGTCTTCGCCCGGGTTCGGCGGCGTGAACATGCGCTCGCCCTCGGCCTTGAACACG
Organism: uncultured Verrucomicrobiota bacterium; assembly: GCA_903842505.1. Classification (GTDB taxonomy): domain Bacteria; phylum Verrucomicrobiota; class Verrucomicrobiia; order Limisphaerales; family UBA9464; genus UBA6176. Next base: position 27,508 of record CAIMMI010000033.1, read on the forward strand.
CCTATCTCCGTCGCCTTCCCCGTCCGCGGATCAAACCACCACGCCCTCACCTTCTCGCCCCGGATGACTCCCAGCTTCGCAGTGAAACGACGCCCACACGGCGCATAGATCATCGCGTAGGTCCCTTCCGAATCCTTGGTCGCCACAAACCGGTACCGTCCCGCGCCCGGCACGGACGTCTCCACCGCCTCCGGCACGATCCCTTCCGGAGCCGGCACCCGGGTGAGAAATGGCCGCGACTCCATCAAGGCCCGACCGTGCTGCATCTGGGCCGCCCCAGGCTGCAGGATCGCCTCCGTCCACGGCATCAGGGGATTGTTCACCGGCTTCTTTGCCGATGACCACATCTGCCAGACGGAATGATGCCCGTACGTGTGCCCGAACGCCCCCTCGAATAGGTCCCAGTACAAGGGCCGGCGAACGTCCGACGCCGTCGAATGCCCGAACTTTTTCGCATCAAATGAAACCGGGTGATCCTCGTAGATCGGCTCGCCATCGAGCACGGGCTTCACCGGCGTGCGATCGTAGTCGACGCGGGTCTGGTCATAGCGTCCGGTGAACTCCGCGGCGTGGCCGTTCTGCCGCATGTTGAAGTCGAGCCAGTCCTCGCCGTGGAAGTGCTGGCTGGAACTGGCGCCGCCCGTCGGATGCCACGTGATCAGGTGGGCACCGCCATCTCCGCGCCGCAACCCACGCGCCATCGCCCGCGTGATCTCCCTGTGGGAATTCGTCTCGGCTGGCCGGTCACCACCCAGGATCCAGATGAGGCCCGCGTCCTTGTACCGCCGACCAAGCCACTCGCCGTACTGCTCGGCATTCGCCACCGTGAAGATCTCCGGACCCGCGCCCCACTTCTTGTTCCACTTGTCGCCCCAGGTCGGCAGGAAGCCAATGTACAGGCCCAGCTCGTTCGCCTTCTTCACGATGGCGTCGACGTGCGCAAAGTACTTCTCGCTGGGCTTCGTCGGGTCGTTGCCTTCCAGAGGCCGATCCCCATTCGCGTTGGGATCGTTGAGCCCGTCGAGTTCAGCCAGTGCCACCGCCTGGATCACCGTGAACCGCCGCTCAGCCCGATTCTTCAGGTAGGCTTCCGCGTCCCGACGGTCGAGTCGGTGAAACAGTTCCCACGCCGTGTCCCCCAGCCAGAAGAACGGCTTGCCGTCCTCCGTCACCAGGAAGCGCTTGTTCTCGCTCACCTTCAACCGCGGTAACGGCGCCGCCTGCATCACCGCCACCAGACTGCAGAACAACCAGCCAAGGATCCAGGATCGCATGTTCATCCATCGCCCCGACCGCACCGGGCCCCATGCCCGCCGCGCCTCCGGGTTCGTCCAAACATCAAAACCGCTTTCTCCATTCCCGGCGAGGTTCCATTGCAGCCACCCACGTGACATTCCTCCGGTGGGGCGAGTGTCCTCACGAGCCGCTCAGGAGTCCCAAGTTTCAACCTGAAACCGGCAGTTCATTGAACCGCAGAGGTCGCCGATTGCGCAGAGGGAGGGGCTGCACCACCCAATCCATGCTGGGTTTGGGCGTCCCCTCGAAGGTGCGCGGGCGTTTCACTTCAAGGCCCTGTCTATCTGCGTCATCGGCGAGGGTATGAGGTTTCAACTGCTGTTTCCTGGTTCAAGCCCGGCGGCCGCTCCAAACCTGAAACTGAAAACTTCAAACTCCGGAACGGCTCGACAGAGTCTAGCCCCACCCGGTTCCGGCTGTGCCAGGATGCACCCCAGCCAACGTCCGGAGGCGGTTCAAACTCCACTTCAATCCTGGGTCTTGAAACTTCAACCTCCTCCCCAGCATGCCGCCCACCGACGTCATCATCCGTACGGTCCAACCCCGCGACGCGACCGGTGTCGCCGACTGCGTCGACGCCGTTGCCCGGGAACGCCTCTGGCTCACAGCAACCGAAGGCTTCGGCATCCGGGCCACCGACGATTTCATCCGCGCCAACCTCGCCATCGGCAACCCCCACTTCGTCGCCGCCCTCTCCAACGGCGCGATCATCGGTTGGTGCGACATCATCGCCCCTCGGCCCTGGCCGGAATTCCGGCACGTCGGCCAGCTGGGCATGGGCGTGATCGCCGGTTGGCGCGGACTGGGCGTGGGCCGGGCCCTGATGGCCACCGCCCTCACCGCCTGCCCGGCCCGGGGTTTCAGCCGGATCGAACTCGAGGTCTACGCCCACAACACCCGCGCCATCGACCTCTACACCTCCATGGGCTTCGTCGAGGAAGGCCGCAAGCGCGGTGCCCGTATCCTGGACGGTAATCCCCAGGACCTCGTCCTCATGGCGCGGACCTGAAAGTTCCCGGTCCCCACTGGCCAGAACTTGCACCCGACCGGCCTTGAAACTTGGAACTCTTGAACGGCTCGTGAGGACACTCGCCCCACCCGTGAATGGCGTCGAGGGGTGGGGCGAGACTCCGTCGAGTCGTTCCAGAGCTTGAAGTTTTCAGTTTCAAGTGGTGAAGCACAGGAAACTGGAAACTGGCTACTTCCCCTTCAACAACCCCGTCACCACGACCCAGATCAGCAATCCCACGTTGACCAGCACCAGGAACCCGATCGCCCGGAACAACCACCGGCGCGCACGCCTCGACTCGGGCGTGTCCGGAACCGGCTCAAACGGCTCCTCCGGTTCCGGCGTCGGGTTCGAGTCCATCACTTCACGGTCAGGCTCCGACCCAGCGCACGGGCGAGGGTCTCCAGGCTCCGCTGGTTCTCCGCTTCCGTCCCAACCGAGATCCGAAGCCACTCGCCCAGGCCATACCCGCCCGTCGGACGCGTGATCACGCCTTCCTTCTGCATCGACGCGAACACCTGCTGGCCGTTCCCCACCTTCACGAGGACGAAGTTCGCCTGCGTCGGCACATAGGAAAGCCCCAACTGCCGGAAACCCACCTGCAACTGGGCCAAGCCCGCTCGGTTCACCATCCGGGTCTTCGCCAGGTGCTCGGTGTCCTCCAACGCCGCCAACGCACCCGCCTGCGCAATCGAATTGATGTTGAAGGGCTCCCGGGTCTTCTCGATCGCCGCAATCACGTCGGGCGCTCCGATCCCGTATCCGAGCCGGAGTCCCGCCAGACCGAAGATCTTCGAGAAGGTCCGGACCAGAAGGACATTGGGCTGGACGCCCGATCGCACCAGCGACAGGCAGTCCACGGGATCCTCGAGGAACTCGATGTACGCCTCGTCCAGGACCAGCAGCACGTGCGGCGGAACCCCGGCCAGCAGGATGCTGATCTCCTCGCGCGTCGCGAGGTTGCCCGTCGGATTGTTCGGGTTCGCCAGGAACAGCACCCGCGTCGCCGGCGTGATCGCCTGCAGCATCGCCGGGATGTCCGCGCCCAGATCCTCCCGCGCCGGCACCGTCACCAACTTCGCCCCAAACAGCGCCGTCACGATCGGATAGACGGCAAAGCAGTACTGCGACACCACGACCTCGGCCCCCGGCTCCAGAAAGGCATGCCCGATCATCTCCAGGACTTCGTTCGATCCGTTGCCCAGCAGCAACTGATCCGGCTCCACCGTCAGCTTCGACGCCAGCGCCCGCTTCAGGTGATACGAACTGCCGTCCGGATACAGGTGCAACTGGTCGAGGACGCCGCGCATCGCCGCCACCGCCTTGGGCGACGGCCCCAGCGGGTTCTCGTTCGATGCGACCTTGAGGATCGTCGACGGATCGAGCCCGTGCTCGCGCGCGACCTCTTCAATCGGGCGACCCGGCACGTACACCGGCAACGTCGCCAACTGCGGAACGAACTTCACTGCGGCTTTCGGCATGACGGAGAACAATCCCCCCGGAGCCGTCCCCGTTGAAAGTTCGTTTTTCGATCCCGCGCCTCCCTCGTACCCGTACTCAGCCCGAAGGGCGGTACTCGTACTCGACCGAAACCCCGCATCACCTCCGACACTCCAAACCCTCGGCCCGAGTACGAGTAGGAGTACGAGTTCAACCGTCCCCCTCTGCGCCCCTGCGCCTCTGCGGGAACCGCCCCTCTCCCATTCCCCCCGCCCCCTCTCCGCCTCTGAGGGAAACCTCCTCCCCTGCGGGACACCCCGCCCCTCCAAAAAACTGCGAACTTGAAACTTCCGACCGAAACCTTGGAAGTTCCCGAATCATGAAGCGCATCCTTCTGGGGCTCCTGAGCGCCCTCGCACTCGCATCCATCGGATTTGCTGCCGACGACGCCAAACCGGCCGCGGCAGCCCCGGACAAGAAGTCGGAGCCGGCTACGTTCGCCGATCCTTCGAAGCTCACCGAGAAGGCGCCGGAGTCCTTCAAGGCGAAGTTCACCACGACGAAGGGTGCCTTCACCATCGAGGTGACCCGCTCGCTCTCGCCGAACGGAGCCGACCGCTTCTACAATCTCGTCAAGTCCGGCTACTTCCAGGACGTCGCGTTCTTCCGCGTGATCCCCGGCTTCATGGGCCAGTTCGGAATCCATGGTGACCCGAAGGTCTCCGCCGCCTGGCGCGGTGCCCGCATCCAGGATGATCCGGTGAAGGCCAGCAACAAGCGCGGCTATCTCTCGTTCGCCATGGCCGGCCCCAACACCCGCACCACCCAGTTCTTCATCAACCTCGTCGACAACACGAACCTCGACAGCATGGGCTTCAGCCCGTTCGGCAAGGTCGTCGAAGGTCAGGACGTCGTGGACAAGATCAACGGCGAGTACGGCGAAGGCGCCCCCCGCGGCCGCGGCCCGAATCAGGCGATCATCCAGGAAAAGGGCAACGAGTACCTCAAGGCCTCCTACCCCAACCTCGACTACATCAAGTCCGCCGCACTCGTGCCCTGAAGCACCCACATTCCGGATCCGATCCTTGTCTCCCACATTTTCATGAGCACACCCAATCCCGCAGTCGACGAAGTGGCCGTCATCACCACGAACCACGGCCAGATGGTCGTCGAGTTCTGGTCAGACGTCGCACCCAATACCGTCGAGAACTTCAAGAAGCTGGCCCGCGAAGGCTTCTACAACGGCACCGCCTTCCACCGCGTGATCCGCGGATTCATGATCCAGGGCGGCGATCCCCTGACCAAGGACAGCAGCAACGAAAGCCGCTGGGGCACCGGTGATCCCGGATACAAGATCAAGGCCGAGTTCAACGAGCGGAAGCACGTGAAGGGCGTCCTCTCCATGGCCCGCGCCCAGAGCCCCGACAGCGCCGGCTGCCAGTTCTTCGTCTGCCACGGCGACGCGGCCTTCCTCGATCGCCAGTACACCGCCTTCGGCAAACTCGCCAAGGGCGAGGATACCCTCGAGAAGATCGCTTCCACCCCGTGCCGCGCCGCCGGCGAACGCTCCCCGAGCCGCCCGGTCCAACGCGTCCACGTCGAGAGCATCACGATCGTCCCCCGCAGTTCGATCGCCTGATGCCCCAGGATCCCGACGCGCCGGAGTCCCGGTCTGACCCAGGCTCCGGCGCGCCTTCCTCGGGATCCCTTCCCGTCTCCGGGATCGCCCAGACCCTCGTCGCCCTGGGATGCCCACCTTCGAAGTCCGACGAGATGGCGCAGCAACTCAACCGCCGCGCCGCCCAGTTATCCACGGAACGGGGCTGGACGCACGATACCGCCCTGGCGCATCTCCTGCGTCTCATGGCCGGTGGTTGGGCTGCACAGGCCCGCGGGTCCCAGGTTCCCCCGCCCTGACTGCCCGCTGCGGGCCTCGCGGAAAATCCTGAAAATCCCCCGGTAACCTTTCGGGTTTCACGGCGTAGCAAGCCAGTGACAACCCATGAACAACTCACTGTTCAAACTGATCGGTGCGGCCGCTTGTGCCGCGATCCTCATCACCTCAACCCTCTGCGCCGCGGACTCCGCGCCCTCCCCGGGCACCACGCAGTCGCCGAAGAAGAGTTCCTCCCACTCCTACCCGTTCCGCGGGACCGTGGACTCGGTCGACTCCTCGGCGAAGACCATCACGCTCGACGGCAAGAAGTCGGAACGCGTCCTCCACGTCACGGACGACTCCCTCCTCGAGAAGGACGGCAAGCCCGCCAAGCTCGACGAGATCGCCTCGGGCGACTACGCGAAGGGGCTTCTCAGCAAGCGGGACGGTTCCCGCGAGATCCTCGTGAAGGCCACCTTCGGGCCCAAGCCGGACAAGAAGGGCGACAAGAAGGCCGCCGCGAAGTCCACGGCACCGACAACCCCAGCCCAGACCGCGTCGAACTGATCCTCGGACTGGCACTCACCTCTTCCCCTGACAGCCCCCTAACCCCGAACCCAAACCAACCAAACCCAAACCGCCCGATCACGAGGGTTTCAGGAACGTGAATCGGGCAAGCAACCGCCGCTCCGGGGTCTTCCTCTTTGGCCCCGGAGCGGCCAGCACTTCAGGGATTTTTTCTCCGGTGGGGTGAGTGTCCTCACGAGCCGTGCACGAAACCCGAGTTTCAGGGTTCAAGTGTCGGACTGGCATCTGGGGACTGGCATCTGGCAACTCCCCCCTACCGCTTCCTCGGCTTGAACCCCTTTGGCATCGCCGGATTCCCATCGTCCTCCGACTCCTGGGCGAGGTTTTCGGCGGCCATCTCTCCCGCGGGCAGGTCCACCGGATCCGGCAAACCCAGGCGCTGACGGGCCTTCTTCGCTGCTGCCGTGTCCGGATAGTCCCGGACGATGCGGTCGAGCGTGGCCAACGCCTTGTCTGACTGATTGAGCCGACCCGAGTAGATGTTCGCCAGGTGGATCGCCGTCCAACCCCACTTCTCCCGCGGCAACCGCTTGGTCAGGACCTCCTCCAGTTCCAGCGCTGCCGCCAGGTAGTTGGCCAGATCCTTCTCGTAAATCTCGGCGATTCGAATCGCTGCATGTTGCTGGGACGGATTCCGCTTCAGGAAATCCCGCAACAGGTTGATCGCGTCCAGATGGTTTCCCTTGGCCCATTCCGCCTCGGCCGAGTCGTACTCGGGATCATTCTGGATCGGGCTCACATCCACGCCGAGGGCCTGCGTAGACCTCGATGCCACCCATTGGGTCACGTCCCAGCCCAGCAGGATTGCCAGGACCAACATGGATCCCACGAAGCCTGCCAGGTGGAGCCCGGACTTGCTTGAAGCCTTCGGGGCCACCTTCGACGGTGACGTAGAAGCCACCGAGGTCGTCCCGCCCGAAGCCACGGTACCCGGGATGGCCGTGGCGGCGTTCGTCGAGGTTGGGTCCGAATGGGTGCCCGGGGTGGCGGGGGCGTTTGTGGCCGTGACCGCCACCGCATTGGTGCCGGCATCCAACGGAACGTCATTTGTGGCGACTTCCGCATCCCGCGGGCCATCCGCCTGATCGAAGCGGCGCGCCCCGATGTCAGCACGGGAGTACTCGCCGCGGAAACGTTGGAAGCAGAACACTGCCAACCCGAGGAACATCACGTAGAGCAGGGCTTTGCCCACCGTCTTCATTGAGGGACCATCCTTACGCAATGCCGCCACCCCGGGCAAACGCTTTGACCCATTCATCCAAAGATCTCCCGAAGCCAATCCCGGCCTTGACCGAATGCGGAAGCCGCGGGACTTTCACTCAAGACTCCACACCTATCGGGAACGCATGCTCACGATCCTAGGTCCACGCCCGGCTGATTCCGGCTTCTGCGACGGTGTTTCGCGGCGCAACTTCCTGCGCATCGGCTCGCTTGGGTTGGGCGGATTGAGCCTTCCCGGGCTTCTCAAAGCCGAGACCGAGTCCGGCCTCCGCCCCAGCAACCGCCAGCACAAGGCGATCATCATGATCTTCCTTCCCGGCGGTCCCTCCCATCAGGACATGTTCGACCTGAAGGAGGACGCTCCGTCCGAGATCCGCGGTGAGTTCCGCCCCATTTCCACCAACGTTCCAGGCATCCGCATCTGCGAACACCTCCCCCTCCTCGCAAAACAGGCCCACCGATACAGCCTCATCCGGTCGATCGTCGGTGCCGAAGATCGCCACGACGCCGTCACCTGCCACACGGGCCGTCACCCACGCAACCAACCGCCCGGCGGATGGCCGGCCTTCGGTTCGTGCGTGGGCAAGATCCTCGGACCGGGCGATGCCGCGATGCCCGCCTTCCTGGGCCTGGCACCCAAGATGGGTCACGTACCCTGGGCGGACAACGGCCGGGCGGGATTCCTGGGCGCAGCCTACGCCCCGTTCGAGATCAACAAGGGCGGTGGTCAGGAGGACATGGTCCTCAACGGAGTGACCCTCGATCGCCTCGCCGATCGCCGCGGACTGCTCTCCGCCCTCGATGGTTTCCGCCGGACCGTCGACCAGTCCGGCGCCATGGACGGACTCGATGCCTACAACCAGCAGGCCTTCGGAATCCTGACCTCCAGCCGTCTCGTCGAGGCACTCGATCTCAAGAAAGAGGATCCCAAGCTGGTGGAGCGCTACGGCAAGGGCGATCCCCGGAACCGCGATGACGGCGGGCCGAAGCTGATGGAGCATTTCCTCATGGCCCGGCGGCTCGTCGAGGCCGGCGCCCGGTGCGTGACCCTCGCCTTCAGCCGATGGGACCATCACGGCGACAACTTCGGCGCACTCCGCCAGGACCTCCCTCTGCTCGACCGCGGCCTTTCGGCCCTGCTCGAAGACCTGCATCAGCGCGGACTCGAGGAGGACGTATCGGTCGTGGTCTGGGGAGAATTCGGCCGGACCCCCACGATCAACAAGGACGGCGGACGCGATCACTGGCCCCGGGTCACCTGCGCCCTGCTCGCCGGCGGCGGACTCCGTCACGGTCAGGTGATCGGTTCAACGGACCGCCTCGGCGGTGAGGCCGCCAGCCGGCCGGTTCAGTTCGGCGAGATCCACGCCACGCTCTATCAGGCGCTGGGAATCGACGTGAACAAGGTCACGCTCCCGGATCTCACCGGCCGACCGCAGTTCCTCGTCGACAATGGGATCCAACCCATGCGCGAACTCGGGGGCACCTGAGGGGCAAGTCCCAAGGTTCAAGTTTTCAGTTTCAAGCCCGGCCGGTGGGGCCAGTGTTCCCCTCAACACATCCACTCGGGTGGGGCGAGTGTCCCCACGAGCCGATCCTCATCGCCCTCCCCCGTATTCGATTCTCCCCCTCTTGCGGACACCCCTCAGCCCCAACGGGGCGTCCTACGACAGCCCGGGGCACCGCCCCGGGGAACCCGCCCCAGAAAGAAAATCAGCCTCAAGCCCTGAAAGGGCGCACCAGCCTGTCAGCACGATCTCTCTCCACCTCCAGCCCTGAAACGCCCTTTCAGGGCTCATTTCTCCTGTGGGCGGCAAACCCGGGGCGATGCCCCGGGCTGTCTTCGCCCGCCCCGTTGGGGCTCGCCTCCGATCGGGTCCGTCCGCTCCGGATCGCATCCGACAAATCCGCTCCATCCCGACCCGAGCCGGTGCTGCGACGGCTCGACGGAGTCTCGCCCCACCCC
>CAIMMI010000034.1 GCA_903842505.1 uncultured Verrucomicrobiota bacterium
CCGGCAGGTCTTGCCGGTTTTCACGCAGGCGCTGACAACTGGATCATCTATTTTCAGTCGGACGATGTGGAGGAGCAGTTCATTGTCTGGATTTATCCCGACAAGATCATGGTCACGAAGGAACAGGAGAAGACCGTGCGCGGGCTCATTCGGCCGAAGTGAGCCAGGGGATGCGGATGGATATGGAGCACGTTGGGATTCTGTGAGGGGCATTGTTTCCGACAGGATGGGCAGGATGGGTCACGAGGCTTGGGGGGGCTCAGATGCAATGCGGTTGGCGGGGTTTTGGGGCGGGACGCGGTTCTGTAGCCGCGTGCCCCCACGCGGCGGTTATCGATCCACGCCGGGTGAGGGCACCCGACCTACAAGCTTGGGAAGAGGCTGGAGTTGACAACGAGGACGTTGCCGCCGCGTTTGAGGTGGAAGCAGTGTCCGGATGGTTGCCGGCGTTGAGAATGGGTGAGAATTGCATGGATGGAGTGGGGGAGGGAGGCGTAGTGTCCTCGGCCCCGGTGGACGTGATCCGCTGGGAATGTTTACAAAACGTATCATGGACACACTGGCTACCGTCTTCATCAAACCCGGGGAAGCAGACCGCATTCTGGCGGGTCATCCCTGGCTCTACGAGGGATCGATCCTTCGGCTCACACGCACTCCGAACGACGGCGACGCCGTGCAGGTCAAGGACCACCGGCAGCGGTTCCTGGGGGTGGGATTCTTCAATTCCAAGTCCCGGATCCGCGTGCGGTTGCTGAGTCAGGAGCGTGAGGAATTGGATCGGGCGTTCTTTGTGCGGCGGATTTCGGCGGCCTTGAAGCATCGTCGTCGGCATCTGTCGGGTGCGACTTCGTTCCGGGTGGTGAACTCGGAGGCGGATCTGCTGTCGGGATTGATTGTCGATCTGTACGAGGACGTGGCGGTGGTGCAGACGTCGTCGCTGGGAATGGACCAGCGGAAGAAGCAGATCGCGTCGGTGTTGCAGGAATTGCTTTCGCCGAAGGCGATCATCGAGCGGAACGACATGGCGTCGCGCCGGTTCGAGGGACTCGACGAGGCGCAGGGCGTGCTGGCGGGCGTGGCACCGGAAGGCCTGACCGCGCGGTTGAATGGACTCAAGTTCCACATTCCTGGGGCCGGTGGGCACAAGACCGGGATGTACCTGGACCAGCAGGACAACTACGAGGCCGTCGGACGCTGGGCCAAGGACGGTACGGTGCTGGACTGCTTCAGCTTCCTGGGCGGGTTCGCACTGCATGCGGCCCGTGCCGGAGCCAAGTCGGTGCTCGGCATCGACCAGTCGGCGGAGGCCATCGCGGCGGCGACGGCGAATGCGGCGGCCAATGGTCTGACGGGCAAGATCCAGTTCGAGGAGGGGAATGTCTTCGACTGGTTGAAGACGAACACCACGGCGGCACCGAGCGAGAAGGTCGTACCGAAGTTCGACCTCATCATCCTGGATCCGCCGTCCTTCACGCGGAGCCGGGCAGCAGTGGGTGATGCGCTGCGCGGGTACAAGGAGATCCATTTGCGGGCGTTGAAGCTGCTGCGGCCGGGCGGCGTGCTGGCCACATTCTGCTGCTCGCATCATGTGGACGGACGCCTGTTCGAGGACGTGATCCTGTCGGCTGCGTATGACTGCCGGAAGATCCTGCGTCGGGTGGCGAACTACTCGCAGTCCCCGGATCATCCGGTCCTGCCTTCGATTCCCGAGACCGAGTACCTCAAGGGGTACGCCTACGAGATGGTGGGGTGAGGGCAGAGTTGGAAGATTGAAGTTTCAAGTTTCAAGTGGGGCGGGCTTGAAACTTGGGACTCCGGAGCGGCTCGTGGGGACACTCGCCCCACCTCTGGGAAGACTTGAAACTTGAAACTTGGGACTCCGGCCCCGCCGGCGGGAAGCAGAAGTCCGGGTGTTTGGGTTGGGGCAAGGAATCCGGGGCGCAGGCTTGACCGGACCGAGGGTGGACCGGACAAGGTTTGGCGACATGATTTGCGCGCTGAGTCCGGGCCGATGGGGGTGGGTGTTGCAGTTGTGGGTCGTCGCAGCCCTGCTGCTGGGCGGCGGGCGTGGGCTGGCGGCCGGTTGGGGCGAGGCCGAGTGGCGTTGTCGCTGGTGCGCGATGGCCGAGGAGGCCCGGGCTGCGCTGGCGGCGGAGGGACCGGATGGTCCGGCGCCGCAGTATTCGCCGAGCCGGGAGGTCGATATCCTGCACCTGGCCCTCGATATCACGCCGGATTTCGCACGGCGTTCGATTGCCGGCGTTGCCACCTTCCGGCTCAAGCCCATCGCCCGGCCCCTCGAGGCGCTCAATCTGGACGCGGAGGAAATGACCATCGAGTCGGTGGTGGCGACGGAGCCGGTGCGGCACTGGCATTACGATGATCATCGCCTGGTGGTGACGTTTGAGTCGGGTGTTCCGGCCGAGAGGGAGATGACGGTCACGGTGCGTTACCGGACCGAGCCCAAGCAGGGTCTGTATTTCCGGACCCCTGAGATGGGGTATCGGCCCGAGGACATGCACCTCTGGACGCAGGGCGAGCCGATCGAGTCGCGGCATTGGTTTCCCTGCCATGACGCGCCGAACGAGAAGTTCACGTCCGAGGTGACCTGTCGGGTGCCGTCGGGGATGGTGGTCCGGTCGAATGGGCGGATGGTGTCGTCGACGGTCGAGGCATCGACGGGGCTGACGGCGGTGCGGTGGGTGCAGGAGAAGCCGCATGTGACCTACCTGATCTGCCTGGTGGCGGGTCGGCTTCAGGGGATCGAGGACCGGCACCGGGACGTGCCGTTGGGATTCTGGACGCCCGTTTCGCAAGCTGGTTGGGCGAAGAATTCGTTCAAGGACACCCGTTCCATGATGGAGTTCTTCGAGCGGGAGATCGGGGTTCCGTTTCCGTGGGCCAAGTACGACCAGATCGTGGTCGACGATTACATGTGGGGCGGGATGGAGAACACCAGCATCACGATCCTGACGGCGGGGACGCTGTTCCCGGACGGGCATGATCCCGTGCGGAGCAGCCGGTCGCTGGTGGCGCACGAGCTGGCGCATCAATGGTTCGGCGACCTGGTGACGTGCCGCGACTGGAGTCACCTGTGGCTGAACGAGGGATTTGCGACCTACTACGATGCGTTGCAGGGACGGGAGCAACTGGGGCGGGACGAGTTCCTGCTGCAGATGCGGGGGAATGCGAAGTCGGTGCTTTCGAGCACGGATGGGACGCCGATCGTGTGGAGGAATTACGCAAAGCCGGTCGACCAGTTCGGGTACCGGGCGTATCCGAAGGGGGCGTGGGTGCTGCACATGCTGCGTTCGCAGTTGGGCGAGGATCTGTTCCGGCGCTGTGTCACAACGTATCTGCAGCGGCATGCTTACGGGGTGGTGGAGACGGGCGATCTGCAGCGGGTGGTGGAAGAGCTTTCCGGACGGAGCTTTGACCGCTTCTTCGACCAGTGGCTGTATCACGGGCATCATCCGGAGTTGCAGGTGCGGTACAGCTGGGACGAGAAGACCAAGCTGGCGAAGGTCTCGGTCTCGCAGACGCAGAAGCTGGGCGGGAATGTGATGCTGTTCGACCTTCCGCTGCCTGTGCGTTTCGTGACGCCGAAGGGCACGGTGGACCGGGTGCTGGAGGTGAATTCGAAGGCGGAGGATTTCCAGATTCCATTGCCGGCAGCGCCGGAACTGGTGCGGATCGATCCGGAGTATACGGTGCTGGCCAAGGTCACCTTCGATGTGCCGGACGCGATGCTGAAGAAGCAGTTGGCGGCGACGAACGACGTCATCGGGCGCGTCGACGCGGTCGAGGTGCTGGGCAAGAAGCAGGATCAGGCGTCGGTGGATCGACTCGGGGAATTGTTGGGTGCGGATCCGTCCCATGCGGTGCGGTCGGAAGCAGCGGGTGCATTACGTTCGATCCATTCCCCGGCGGCTTTTTCGGTGCTGACAAACTCGCTCCAGCAGTCGGATCCGCGGGTTCGGATCGCGGTCTTGGGAGCGTTGGGGGGATTTTATCGGGACGAGGTTGGACCGATCGCGGCGGGTGTGCTCAGCCGCGAGGAGCATCCGGACGTTCGGTTGGCGGCGGTGCGGCTGCTGTCGAATCCGGGGATTACGAATGGCTCGCGGCGGTTGCTGTCTTGGATGGGGACCAACTCATTCCGACAGGAGTTGGCGGAGGCGGCGTTTGAGTCTTTGCGCCGGCGGGAGGATCCGACGGTCGTGCCGCAGTTGTTGGAGTTCCTGTCGGGTCGGGCTGCGGAATTCCCGAGCCGGGTGCAGGCGGATGGATTGGCGGCTTTGGCGTGGCTGGACCGGAACGAAGAGGATCGGTCGGCGGCGCGGGACTATCTCGTGTCGCGGGTGAAGGATCTGCGGCCGGGCGTGCGTCGCGCGGCGATGAACGCCCTGGGCGTGCTGGGGGATCCGCAGGCGCTGCCGGTGCTGGAGACGTTCGCACGGGCGTCGAAGTCGAGTCCGGAGCAGGGAACGGCGTCGGCCGCCGTGGCGAAGCTGCGCGAGGCGAAGCGGCCGGCGGCGGAGTTGGGGGACCTGCGGAAGGAGGTCACCGACCTGCAGAAGGACAACCGGGATCTGAAGCAGGAATTCGAGGCGATGAAGAAGAAGCTGGATGCGCTGGTGCCGCCGGGGACCACGAATGCGCCGGCGGGGGGCAAGTGAGGGGGAGTGGGAAGTTTGAAGTTTCAAGTTTCAAGAGGCGGCTCGCCCCACCCCGAGCGGGACTTGAAACTTGAATCTTGAACCTAGGAACTCCTCAGCGGCTCGTGGGGACACTCGCCCCACCGGAGGCCGGGTGAGGGCACCCAGCCTACAAGTCGCCGGATCCACCTGCGGGGCTTGAAACTTGAATCTTGAAACTTGGGACTCCCTGTCAGTTTGCCCCCCACTTGGTGTTGCGGAGGAAGGCGAGGAGGTCGGCGAGTTCCTGTCGGGAGAGTTGGGCGTCGAGGCCGGCGGGCATGAGGGAGACGGTGGCGGGGCGTTGGCTCGCGACCTCGGCGCGCGGGATGCGTTGCTCGGCTCCGGGACCGGAGACGATGACGAGTTCCCGGTCGGTCTCGGACCGGAGGATGCCCTGGATATCGGTGCCGTCCTTGGTGGTGATCACGACGGACTCGTAGCTGCGAACGAAGCTGGCGCTGGGATAGACGATGCTCTCGAGTAGATCGCGCTCGGATCGGGCTTCGCCGATGCGGGTGAGGTCGGGTCCGACGAGGCCGCCGCGGTAGCCGATCTTGTGGCAGGTGTAGCAGGAAGCTTTCGGGCCGAGGAAGATGGCCTGGCCGCGTCGGATGTCGCCGGAGACGGACTTCAATTCGGCGAGGAGGCGGTCGAGGTTTTTGGCCTGGTCGGCGATGGAGGCGTCGAGGGAGGTGACCAGCGCGGTGCCGGCGTCCTGGACGGCTTTGGGATACTTGGCGACGAGGGAGCGGACGAGGTCCGCGCGGAGGGTGGCCTTGGAAGAGGCTTCGTTCAGGGCTTTGAGGACGGCGAGGCCGAGGGCTTCGTCTCCGCCGGAATCGAAGGCGGGAAGGAGGGCCAGCAGTTCCATGGGGCCGGCGGTGCGGAGTTTCTCGGCGAGGGTGAGGCGGCGAGGCTGGTTGAGGGCGGCGCGTGCGAGGGCACCGGCGGCTTCTCGGGAAGGGCCGGTGGCGATGAGCGTGTCGAAGTCCGCGGGCTCGGGCGTCCATCCGGCGGGGAGGGCGGCGTAGGAGGCGACGCGGAGATCCGTGGGGAGGGTGCCGGTCCGCGCGGTGCGGAAGAGGGCAGCCTGGACATCGGAGTTCGAGGCCTGGGCGCGTGCGACGGGGATGACGGTCCGGACGAGTTCCGGGTCGGCGTCGCGCAGTCCCTCGACGAGGGCGTCGTTCCATCCGGTGGGAGCCTGTTTGACGTTGGCCTCGGCCATGGCGGTGAAGGTGGCCTTGCGGACGACGATGCCGGCGCTGCTGCTGCGGGCGGTTTCGGCGAGGAGGATGCGGCCGTTGTCGGACGGGGCGAGGAACCGGAGTTGGCCGGCGACGATGCCGCGGGTTGCGGGGCTGGCGAGTTGTTCGCGGAACCAACCGACGAGCTGCTCGCTCCACTCCGGGTGGCGTCCGATGGTCCATCGGGCGGCCTGCCAGAGGGCGCCGTTGCCCTCGGAGAGGAGGGGGAGCACGTCGCCGGACTTGAGTCCACCGTTGGGGATCTGGTCGAGCGCGATCAGGGCAGCCCGGCGGCGGGGGGCCTCGGCGGAGGAGAGGGCGGAACGGAGGGAGACGGAGTCACCGATCTCAACGAGAGCGAAGAGGAAGGCGTGGAGCAGTTGGGG
Organism: uncultured Verrucomicrobiota bacterium; assembly: GCA_903842505.1. Lineage (GTDB taxonomy): Bacteria > Verrucomicrobiota > Verrucomicrobiia > Limisphaerales > UBA9464 > UBA6176. Next base: position 6,334 of record CAIMMI010000034.1, read on the forward strand.
TTCGGTCGTCCGGGCGGCGGCATCGAGGAGACGATCAACGGATTCGGAGTCACCCAGGCGGCCGAGGCCCTCGGCGGCGAGGCGGACGGAGGCATCGGCAGGGCCCTTCTTCTCGACGTAGTTCTTGAGCAGGGAACGGAACTCACTGGTGCGGCGTTTGTCGCGGGTGAGGGCGGCCTGCTTGAGTTTCCAGAGCGGGCTGGTGGTGGTGGGAGGGGCGGCGAGGCGGCGGCGGGAGGCGTTGTCGGCGGAGTGGCGGTGACCGGTCTTGCGGACGCGGTAGATGCCGCCGAGGACGTCGGGTTTGGCGAGTTGGGCGGTGGGGCAACAGAGCTTGTACCATCCGCCGGTGTCGACGATGAGCAGGCTGCCATCGGCGTCCTCGAGGACGTCGGTGGGGCGGAAGTCGACATCCTCGGAGAGGACGAAATCGGTGTCGGTGGAGGCGTAGGTGGAGCCGTCCGGGCGGAGGGAGTGCCGGCTGACCTTGTGGAGGTTGAAGGTGGTGGCGAAGAGGTTGTCCTTGAGGGTGGGGCCGAAGGCGGTGGACTGGTAGCGGCAGAGACCGCTGGGAGCGCCGGCGCCGAGCTGGACGAAGGGGTGGAGGAGGTCGGGTCCGGTCCGGATGACGCCGCGGTCTTCGAGGACCGAGTTTTCCTTTCCGTAGACGCCGCCGTAGAGGGCGTGGGCGATGCCGTCGCGCCAGCCGGGTTGGCTGAAGTCGATGAAGGTGCTGGTGAAGAGGGGTTCACCGTCCGGGGTGAAGGCGACCTCGACCGGGTTGTCCATGCCGCCGGTCATGACGATCTCGAGGTCGGATCCGTCGGGTTTCGAGCGGAGGATGTGGGCGGCGCGGTCGTGGATGGGGGACTTGCCGGGCCGGGGGTGGTTCTGTTCGGCGAAGGCGCCCTTGGTCCAGTAGATGTAGCCCTCGGGGCCAAGGTAGGGACCGTGGATGTCATTGGCGCAGCCGGTGAGGGTGCCGCCCTTGAACCATTCCTCGCGTTGATCGGAGATGCCGTCGTTATTGGTGTCGCGGAAGCGCCAGATGCTGGGCGGAGCGGCGACGTATACCCAGCCGTCGTGCCAGAGGCAGCCTTGGGGGAACATCACCTTCTCGGCGAAGACGACCGACTTGTCGAAGCGACCGTCGTTGTTGGTATCCTCGAGTCGGAGGATCCGATGGGTGGGGTTCTTGAGCTGTTCTGCGGGGGGCAGGTTGGAGCCGGAGGAATCGGTGACGTAGAGGCGGCCGCGGTCGTCGAAGCTGGCGCTTACGGGGCGGGGTGCGAGATCCGAGCCGGCGGCTTTTTCCAGCGTGAATCCCTCCTCCACCTGAAACGCGCGGCCGTCGACCGTGATGGTGGACGGGGCGGCGGCGGCGCGGGCGGACAACCCAAGGGCAAGGAGGCAGGCAAGACGCCAGGGAACAGGACGCATGGGAGGGGTTGTACCGAGCCGGGGCGGTGGGTGCCAGAATCCAGTTGGGAATCGCGGGGCGGATCGCGCAGCATGTTGCCATGCGGCATTTCTTCACCGGCCAGGTGATCAAGACCGAGTTGTTGGTGGAATGGCTCGGGCAGCACGGGATCGAAGCCCGGCAGGAGTGGGTGGATCCCAGCCTGCCGGAGGAGGGAGACCTGTCGCGGGAGGCGCGCGTGGTGGTGGCAGAGGCAGACTATGACCGCGCCCACCAATTGTTCTTTGCGGATCGGGAGGATGAAATATGAGTGAACACAACGAACGGCTGGAACGGGCTGAGGCGGCAGTGGCGCATCTGGAGCATCAGTACGACCAGCTCAACCGGGTGGTGGTGGAGCAGTCGAAGTTGCTGGAGCGGTTGCGGAAGCAGTTGGAGCGTTTGACGGAGACGCTGGAAACGCAGGAGTTGGAGCGGATCCGGGGTACGTCGGCGAAGCCGCCGCACTATTCGGTCTGAGTGGGGAGTTCGGCCTTTTCGGCTTCGAGTTGCGAGCTGGGAGCGAACTTGGGCGGCCTTGGGTGTTGGGTCGCGTGCATCGCCAGGAATGGAAGGGGACGCCGGGGAAAGGGTCTTGGGGCAACTGGATGCCGCAGCATTCGCGGAAATCGTGCATCGGCAGGCGCCCAGGCAATCGGGAGAGGTCTGGGGTGGCGAGGTTGGGTTGCCGCATGAGCCAGCGGCGTCCGATCGCCGACAGGATCACCGCCTCCGAGGCGTTCGTTGGGGAGTTCGGATGGGCTGGCTTGCTGGCGGTGGGCGGGAACCGGGATCGTTGCCACGGGATCCCCGACTCGGTCGACGACGGTGGGAGCGGCCGCGTCGCCATTGCGACCGAAGTCGATGCGGAGGCAACGACCCGGAGGGGGGAGTTGGACCTGAG
>CAIMMI010000035.1 GCA_903842505.1 uncultured Verrucomicrobiota bacterium
CCGCTGCGGGAATCCCTTGGTTGAATCCTTCGAATGAAGCCAACTCTGCCACCGGGTGGACTGCCTGAACTCGAACAGCAGAGGCGAAGCAACCACCAAAGGCTCCCGCATCGCCTCCACATACCGGGCCGCCCGGATCGAGTTGGTCTGGGGCCGGTAGAGCGCGCAGAGAAACGAGGTATCCGGATAGGCTACCATCCGCCCTCCCGCCCCAACTCGGATTCCCGCATGGCTTGAACTTCCCGATCGGTAAACACCCGATCTCCCCAAACCTCCCGTAGTTGCTTCATGAAATCGACCTTGGGTACGCGACGGGTCGAGTTGGACTCACGATCCGCCGACAACCGGGCGAAGGGACGGCCGCGCCGCACAATCTGCACCGTCTCCCCATGCTCGATCCAGGCTGCAATCTGGCGGAAGTTGTTCCTCAGGTCTGCGACCGTTGCCGTCTTCATGATAGAAAATAAGTATCATGAAACCCCAACCGTCAAGCTCCTCCCCACGCCCTTCCAAGGAAACCCGAGGCCAACAACATTCGACCGATCCCAAAGCCGACCCTCTCCGATCTTGCCGGCGTCGCTCGGCCCCCGACATTCCAACCCATGCAGGGACCATCGCCCACCCCCTCCAACACCCCGCCACCAGCCCCACAGGTCACCCACGCCTCGACGCCGGATCAGAAGATCACGCTGTTCCGAAGCCTGTTCCTGGGCCGGGAAGATGTTTATCCCCGGCGATTCGAAAGCCGCAGGACGGGCAAGTCCGGGTATCAACCCGCCTGTGGCAACGAGTGGATCCGGGGCATCTGCGAGAAGCCCCGCATCCGCTGCTCCGAATGCCTTCACCAACGCTGGTTGCCGGTGACCGAAGAGGTCATCCGATGGCATCTCCAGGGCCGTGATGACCGCGGCCAGCCATTCGTCGCCGGCGTGTACCCCATGCTTCGCGACGACACGTGCTGGTTCCTGGCCGCGGACTTCGACGGCAAAGGTTGGACCGACGACGCCCGCGCAGTCCTGAATGCCAGCCAATCCGCAGGACTCCCCGCCGAGCTGGAACGATCGCGTTCCGGAGACGGAGGTCATGTCTGGTGGTTCTTCTCCGAGCCTGTCCCGGCCGTGATGGCCCGCCGCATGGGAACGATGCTCCTGTCAGCGGCGATGGAACTTCGTCCTGAGATCGGTCTGGGTTCCTACGATCGATTGTTCCCCAACCAGGACACGCTTCCCACCGGCGGCTTCGGTAACCTGATTGCCCTGCCGATGCAGAAGGCGGCCCGGGACCACGGCAACAGCGTGTTCCTCGACGTCCAACTCCAGCCGCATCGGGATCCGTGGACTCATCTCTCCCGGATCCAGCGGATCCCACGGTCAGTCGTGGAGCAACAGGTGGATCGGGCTGAACGACGGAACCGGATCTTGCCCATCGCCCGAGTGGCCATCGAAGACGACACAAGCCCCACGCAACCGTGGAATCGCTCCACTCATCCAATCGAGTCGCCGACGATCCCGCGTGCCTCCCTCCCTGCGCGCCTGGAACTGGTCCTAGGAGATCAGATCTACGTTCCGCGGCTCGAGCTCCCGCCAGCACTTCGGACCCGACTGCTCCGGCTCGCCGCCTTCCAGAACCCACAGTTCTATCTGGCCCAGTCGATGCGCATGCCGACCTACGGCACCCCGCGGGTGATCTCCTGCGCCGAGGAATTCCCAGAGCACGTCGCCCTTCCTCGGGGATGCCAGGCCGACCTGGAGCGTTTGCTGGAATCGGTGGGAATCAAGTTCCTCTACCGTGATGAGCGATTCGCCGGGCGTCCCCTGGATGTCCGCTTTCAGGGCGAGCTGCGTCCCGATCAAGAGAAGGCAGCCGAGGCGATGCTGCGCGCGGACATCGGAACCCTCGAGGCAACCACGGCCTTCGGAAAGACCGTGCTCGCAACCTGGCTCATCGCCTCCCGGAAGGTGAACACCCTGGTGCTGGTCCACCGACAGCAACTGATGGAGCAATGGATCGAACGGCTAGCGTGCTTTCTCGACCTGCCTCGGTCCCGGATCGGGTGCCTCGGCGCAGGTCGTCGCAAGCTAGGTGGCGAACTGGATGTCGCCTTGATCCAGAGCATGGCGAAGCTGGATCAGGTCCCGCACCCGATGACCGACTACGGCCAGGTGATCATCGATGAGTGCCACCACCTTTCCGCTCCCAGTTACGAGGCCGTCGTGCGCAAGGGTCGAGCGAAGTTCTTCCTGGGCCTCTCGGCCACGCTGACACGTCGGGACGGCCACCATCCCATCGTCACGATGCAGTGCGGACCCGTCCGCCATCGCGTCGATGCCCGGGCGCAGGCCATCGAACGGGGCTACCACCACCACGTGTTGGTCCGCCCCACGGGATTCCGTCCCACGCAAACATCCGATTCCGATCGCCGGATGGAATTCCTGCAATTGGGACAGGCCTTGGTCGCGGATACCGACCGCAACAACCTCATCCTGGCCGATGTGGTGGCGGAGCTGGGTTTGGGTCGTTCACCGCTGGTTCTCACGGAACGGGTCGATCACCTCGGCGTTCTCGAAGCAGCACTCAAGGCCTGCCTGCCGGACGCAACCATCATCACACTGCGAGGAGGTCTCGGTAAGCGGGCGTTGGCCGAAACCATGAAACGTCTCAAGGAATCGCCGTCTTCGACGCCACGCATCCTGCTGGCGACAGGCAAGTTCATCGGCGAAGGCTTCGACGATCCCATGCTCGACACCCTCTTCATGACATTCCCGGTTTCCTGGAAGGGAACCGTAGCCCAATACGTAGGGCGCCTGCACCGGACTCATGCCGGAAAGAAGGAGGTCCGAGTCTATGACTACGCGGACCTGGATGTCCCCGTACTCTCCCGGATGTTCGACAAGCGCTGCTCCGGGTACGAGGCCATCGGCTACACGCTTCTCATGCCCGCGAGTGCGCTGCCGGGCTGGCCGACGGAAGTTCCCCTGCCAGTCATGCCCGCATGGAAACGCGACTACGCAGCAAGCGTCAGAAGACTCTGCCTCGACGGGGTGGACACCTCACTGGCCAGACAATTCGTTCACGTCACGAATCCGCCCGCGCCGGGCGCCGAGGGAGTCGATCGCGCCCGCAGCGCCACGGAAGCATTCCTCTTCCGACGACTTCAAACCCTCCCTGCTCTTGCCGGCCGATTCCGGCTCAACGCTCGACTTCCCATCCCGTTCGATGGAACCGGCACGATGGAGGTGGATCTGTCTGATCCCGATCTCCGCATAGTCTTGGAGATCGATGGCTCCCAGCATCTGGGTGATGCTGATGCCTACCGCCGCGATCGATCCAAGGACGTCCTTCTTCAGGAGCACGGGTGGCTGATCCTGCGCTTTCTAGCCGAGGACATTGGGATCCGCCTCAGCGAAACACTCGACGCCATTCTCCGTGCCGTTGACCACCGACAGCGGACCCACCAGCAACCCGCGAACCCGGCAACTTCAACCTGACCCCCACCCCAAAAAATCGCGGCGCCACTGCCGGTGGCACCGCACTCAGGGCGTGTGCTCGCAACACACGCCCGCGGCGAGGTCCGGACTGAGATATGGAATGCCCAGCGACATCCCGCGGAGGACCAGCAGCACCCCGACCAAACCCATGGAAACCGGGATCAATCCCTGGAGCCGAAGTCGCAGGCCCACTGGGATCACCTGCCCGCTCAGCCCCAAGCCAAGCATCATCGGGACCGTGCCGAGCCCGAACAGGGCCATATAGCCCATGCCCATTGCGGCGGTTCCACTCGCCGCCGCGCCGAGGCACCCGGCGTAGACCAGCCCACAGGGCAGCAACCCATTCACCATTCCCAGTGCCACGAGCGATCCCATCGTCCGACGCTTGAGCCACCAGCCCAGCCAACCCTTCACCCGTCCGACCCAGCGGTTCATCGGCGCGGCAGCACCCGACCACATTGATGCCGCCAGCCCCGTCAGGATCAGGACACCGGCACCGATGGAAACCCACCGTTGGACGCCCGCCAGCGCCAGCGAACGGCCCAGCAGGCCGAAGATCCCGCCAAGAAGCACGTAGGTGGTGATCCGGCCAACCTGATGGAATAGCCGACCCATCACGAACCCGGCCATTCCGCGACCGGGATGCGGCAATGCCAACGCAAGCGGGCCGCACATCCCCGCACAGTGCATGCTCCCCGCCAATCCCAGGATGAAGGCCGTCCAGATCATGCGTCCCTTCGCTCCACGTCACATCGCGGCAGGCACCTCGAAGGATTCCTCCATCGAGTACTCCAATCCACCTGCCGCCCAACGCACCCGGGCCCGCCACAGCCCGGCACCCAGACCGCGCAACGACTCAACCTGCGAGCCATCCGAGCCAGGTTTCAGGGGAATCACCCGATCCTGCCGGGCATCCGAAGGCCGGTAGAACTGGATCGTGCCTTGGATCAAGCCACCGACGTGTGCGGCGGGAATCGCCACCCGCATCTCGCGGCGGGCGGTGTCCGACACCAACTGCGCCGCCTTGCCCAAGGCTCGGGTTCGGGTCACCCGGTCGAACTGCACCTGGTATCGGATCTCCTCCTCGTAGTAGTCCGGCCGGACGAGATCCATCTTCTGTCGGATGGCAAACGTGATGACGGCCGCCACGCAGGAGACGAAGACCAGGAGGAAGGCCGCGATGCCGATCGGCCACGGCTCCCACCGCGGCTTGCAGGCGACCGGGTTGGGGATCGCCGGAACCGGCGGGAGCGTTGCAAGGGTAGAGGACATGATGGGTGGGAATTGGGTTTTGCGTTGGGCTCAGTGGGCTGCGCCGGGTCCTATAAACACCGACTTCACGGTCTCGAGAGGGCGTCCATTCGAGTACACACCGATTTCCAGTGGCGTGTGGCGTCCCGCGAGCTTGCCGACCTCCATCTCCACCAGGATGGACCGCTCGCCGAGCTTCTCCTTGGGAACCGTCCAGGATTCGCCGCCCATCAGCTGGATCCGACCATCGACATTCATCAGCCGAAACTGAACCGGGATGTCGTGGGAGGTCTTGTTCACGACCTTGACCGTATAGAGGTTGCTCAACCGGCCGCCGGCCTGTTGCTGGAAAAGCCCGCCGGGAGCGCGCAACAACAAGGTCTCGACGTCGCTCCGGGTGAAAACCAGAAACGCCAGGAGGCAACCCAGTGCGGTCACCAGCACCGAGTAGCCGATCATGCGCGGCGTGATCCGCAGCGGCTCGTTTTTCTGGATGCCATTCAACGACGCGTAACGCACCAGACCGCGCGGTAAGCCGACCTTGTCCATGACGGAGTCACACGCATCAATACACGCCGTGCAGTTCACGCATTCCATCTGGACGCCGTTCCGGATGTCGATGCCCGTCGGGCACACCGCCACGCATTGACGGCAGTTCACGCAGTCGCCCAGGCCCTCGGCCTTCCGCGTCACCGCATCCTGCCCCTTCTTCCACGGGCCCCGTCCTTCACCGCGCTGGTTGTCGTAGGCCACGACGATGGTGTTCTCGTCGAGCAACGCGGATTGGAACCGGCCGTACGGGCAGATGAACGTGCAGGCCTGCTCACGGAAACGCGCGAAGATCGCGTAGAACAACAGTGAGAACAGCACCATGAAAGTCAGGCCCGTGGTGTGGTTCCGAGGATCATCCCGGATGATGTGCAGGAGCGCGTCGCTCCCGATGATATAACTCAGGAGCGTATTGCCGACGACGAAGGAGAGCCCGAAGAAGACGAGGTGCTTGCCGGCCTTCCGGACAACCTTCGACAAGGTCCACGCAGCCGCATCAAAGGCCTTGGCCGAGGACCCATCGCCTTCAAACAGGAACTCGATCTTCCGGAAGACCATTTCCATCATGACCGTCTGCGGGCAGGCCCAACCGCACCACAGTCGCCCAAACGCGGTCGTAAAAAGGATGATGCTGGTGAAGAACACGAGCATCGACACCGCGAAGATCACCGTGTCCTCCGGCCAGAAGATCTGACCGAGGATCGAGAACTTCCGCTGGAGGATGTCGATCATCAGGAGCGGGTTGCCCTGGATCCGGATGAAGGGGCCCGTGAACATGATCACGAGCAACATCCACGCGAACCACGTGCGGTACCGCGCGAGCCGCCCCGACGGCTTCTTGGGATACAACCACCGGCGGCTGCCGTCTTTCTCTGCCGTCGCCAGGTGATCCCGAAAATCCTCCCACTGGATATCCTGGGCGGCCGAATGCCCCGCAGGCTCATGCCCCACCGTCTCAACCTTCGTTGCACCGCTCATGACAACATCCTCGCTCCCTGAATGGGATCCGATACACCGCCACGACCCAATCCCCACCGTTCCTTGCCGTCCTCCCCCACCACCTGAAAGACGAAGAGGCCCTGCCACCGGTTCCGGCCCCGACGGCAGGGCGCTTCCATCCATGCTCAATCACCGCCGGGGCGGATGCCCGAACCCGACACAACCCGGTGAATCACTCGAACTCGTTCGGCTTCTCCGGCTGCTGTTCGTTCTCGGGCAGCTTCGGGTTGGGCGGCTTGCTGCCGCGCAGTGTGTAGATGTAGGAGGCCACTGCATGGATCTGCTCGGGCATCAGGCTTTCCTTCCACGCCAGCATGCCCTTCACCGGCACGCCATTGACGATGACCTTCAGGTTGTCGCTGAACTTCGGACCATGGATCCAATAATCGTCGCAGAGGTTCGGCCCCACGAGACCGCCACCGTCCTGACGATGGCAGGGTGCACAATTCAAGTCGTAGACCTGATGCCCCTTGGCGAGGACCACCTCGTCCGCCGAAGGCTCCAGGCTCGCGAGGCTGGCCTCAAACTTCTCCTGGACCGCATGCTTCAGCTTTTCACCGGCAGCCGCATCGAGGGCGTACTCCGATGCCTGGGTCTTCTCGGGATGGAAAACGTGGTAGAAGAACATGTATCCGATCGAGTGGATCACGCAGAGGACGAACAGCCATACCCACCAACGGGGAAGGTTGTTGTCGAGCTCCTTGATCCCGTCTGCCTCGTGGTCCAACAGCAGCGGATCCTTGGGTTCCTTCGGGTCATTCATGGCGGGCCTCCGTTGTCACAGGGTTGCTGGGATTGTCCTCGGCCAGGGGCAGCGCGCCCATGTCCTGCAGGAAAGGTCGGCGCAACCGGAAGACCCGGTACATCGCCAACCCGAATACGGTGAAGAACAGGAGCACCGAAATGACGCCGTACAGACCGACGCCACCGATCTCCATGAGGGTATCCTTGATCATGTCGGGTTCCTCCGTGGGATGTCAGGGTTGAGCTCCCGATGCCGCGCCCGAGCCGACAGCCGCATCGACTCCCGCAACCGCACCGGCTGGCGGCGCCTGCTTGATGTCGGTGCCCAGTCGCTGCAGGTAGGCAATCAAGGCCACGATTTCCGTGTCCGGCCTGGCCTCGTTGACCGAGCCACCCCGGAGGTTGGCCACAACCTTGGCGGCTTGAACCTTGGCATCCTTTTCAGCCGTTCCCTCCGCCCCCACCGGGTATGGGACCCCCACCCTGCGCAGCGCACCGATCCGGGACGGCAACGACGACAGGTCGAGCTTCCGCGTCAGCAACCATGGGTAGCGCGGCATGATGGAACCCGGCGAGGTCGTTCGCGGATCCTCCAGATGGTTATAGTGCCAGGCGTCGTTGTACTTGCCGCCCACCCGGTGCAGGTCCGGTCCCGTGCGCTTTGAACCCCAGAGGAAGGGATGATCGAATACGAACTCACCTGCCTTCGAGTATTCCCCGTACCGCTCGGTCTCCGAGCGGAAAGGTCGAACCATCTGCGAGTGGCAGCCGACGCAACCCTCGCGGATGTAGAGGTCGCGCCCAAGGACCTCCAACGGACTATAAGGTTTCACCGTGGAGATCGTCGGCACGTTCGACTTCACAAGGTACATCGGGATGATTTCCACCAGACCACCGATGAGGATCGCGACTGTCGCGCCCACGGTCAGGATAAGGGGCTTGGACTCGAGCCAGCGATGGCCGGTTCCCGCGGGATGGGCCGCATCGACCTCGGGGGTGAGGGCCGCGGCCTGGGCCTCGACGTCGGGCACGAACTTCCCGCTCTTGGCCGTCCTGTAGAGGTTGTAGGCCATCAGCACGGTGCCCACGATGAACAGCAAGCCACCAATCGCGCGCAGGCGGTACATCGGTACCAGTTGCAGCACGGTCTCCAGGAAGTTCGGATATTGGAGGTAACCGTCCGCCGTGAACTGCTTCCACATCAGGCCCTGCGTGATGCCCGACCAGTACATCGGCACCGCGTAGAACAGGATGCCGAGGATGCCGATCCAGAAGTGATAGTTGGCCAGCTTGATGGACCAGAGCTTGGTCTCGTACATCTTCGGGAACAGCCAGTAGAGCATCGAGAAGGTCAGGAAACCGTTCCAGCCGAGTGCACCCGTATGCACGTGGGCGATGGTCCAGTCCGTGAAGTGCGAGAGGGAATTGACGCTCTTGATCGAGAGCATCGGTCCTTCCAACGTCGACATACCGTAGGCAGTGACGCCGACGACCATGAACTTCAGCATGGGTTCTTCGCGAACCTTGTCCCACGCGCCGCGCAGGGTGAGCAGGCCGTTGAGCATGCCGCCCCACGACGGGGCCACCAGCATGACCGAGAACACCATCCCCAGCGACTGCGCCCAGTCCGGCAGCGCGCTGTAGAGGAGATGGTGAGGTCCCGCCCAGATATAGAGGAAGATCAGCGCCCAGAAGTGGATGATCGACAGACGGTATGAGAACACGGGCCGGTTCGCCGCCTTCGGGAGGAAGTAATACATCAGGCCGAGGTACGGCGTGGTCAGGAAGAAGGCCACGGCGTTGTGCCCGTACCACCACTGCACCAGGGCGTCCTGCACCCCGGCGTAGATCGAGTAGCTCTTGAACCAACCGGCCGGAACGGCCAGCGAGTTGGTGATGTGCAGCACCGCCACCGTGATCGACGTCGCGATGAAGAACCAGATCGCCACGTACAGGTGCTTCTCCCGCCGCGTGGCGATCGTCCCGAACAGGTTGATCGAGAACACGACCCACACCAGCGCGATGGCGATATCGATCGGCCATTCCAGCTCGGCGTATTCCTTGCTCGTGGTGAGCCCCAGCGGAAGCGTCACCGCCGCCGAGACAATGATGGCATTCCAGCCCCAGAAATTGATCCAGCTGAGCGCGTCACTGAACATGCGCGCCTTGCAGAGCCGTTGGAGGCAGTAATAGATGCCCATGAACATCCCGTTGCCCACGAACGCGAAGATCACCGCGTTGGTGTGCAACGGCCGCAACCGCCCGAAGGTGGTGTACTGGAGCGTGAGGTTCGCCTCGGGGAGGAACAGCTGGATGGCAGCCAGAAGACCGGCTGACATGCCAACGATTCCCCAGATCACCGTCGCGATCGCGAAGGCCCGGACGATCCGGTTGTCATATCTGAATGTTTCTGTCTTCATCGGGTTCTCGCAGGTTGGTTTTCAAATCCTTCGCTCTTCGGCCCCCGCACGGTCCCGTCATCGGCGAGGACACGCATGGAAGGGGTGCAGGTGTCCTCGTATTGACCGGCCCGTACCGCCCAGATGAACGCCCCCAGGAACAGGGCGGCCACCACCAGGCTCAGCGGGATGAGTATGAGAAGGACGCTCATGGCTTCTTCGCTTCCATTGGCACTGAATGAACCGCAGTTGAACTGATCACGCGCCCCGCCACCCCGGCCCGCCGCCCCACCCACTCGGTGAGACCACAGGCCACGAGCACCACCGACACCGAACTCAGCGGCATCAGCACGGCACACACGATCGGTGAAAGCTTCCCGCTGGCAGCAATCGCCAACCCGACGACGTTGTAGGCCGTGGAGACCAGGAAGCTGATCCGCACCACGCGCACCACCCGACGCGAGAAGTCGAGGATCGCCGCGATGCGGGGGACCTCGCCGGCCTGGAGGATTACGTCGCTCGCAGGTGAGAAGGACGCGACGTCCTCCGTGACGGCCACGCCAACGTCCGCCTGGCGCAACGCCCCGGCATCGTTCAGGCCGTCGCCGGCCATGAGGACCCGGCGTCCCGCCTTCTGGAGGTCTCGAATGAACCCGAGTTTGTGTAGCGGTCCCTGATTGAAGTGGAGCTTCGCCGCGTTCCCAAACAGACCGGCAAAGCGCTCCCGTTCACGCTCGTTGTCTCCGCTCAACAGCGCCAGTTCGTACCGGCCTCCGAGCGCCTTGAGGAGCGCGTCCGTCTCCGGCCGAACCTCGCCGCCAACCGTAAATTCACCCCGCGATTCGCCGTCCACTTCAACCGCCACCCGGCTACCGGGCGCGACGGACTCCCGCACCTCCACCCCGCCCTGCCGCAGCCAGGCCGGTGAACCCAGTCGCCAGCGGCGTCCGTCGACCCGCCCCTCAACGCCACATCCGGCGACCTCGCGAAAGTCAGCGACCTCCACGCGCGCCAATCCCATTTCCGCCAAGGCATCCGAAACCCGGCGCGCCAGGGGGTGGGTCGATTGCACCGCCACGGCCCGCACCGCCGCGGCCTCTTCCGCGGTCAATTCGCCGCGGTCCGCACTGGACCACCGGACATCGCCCGTACCGGAAGACGTCAGCGTACCGGTCTTGTCGAAGACCACCGCGTCCACCTGCGCCAGGGTCTCAATGACCTCTGGGTTCCGCAGGAAGATGCGCCGGCGAGCCAGCACCCGCATCGCCGAACCCAGCGTGAATGGCGCCGCCAGCGCCAGGGCGCACGGACAGGCAACGATCAGGACCGAGATGAATGCCTTCAATCCCCGCGAGGGATCGAACGGCATCCAACCCAGCGCCGCCGCCACCGCGATACCGAGGATGATCCAGGTGAACCGCCGGCTATAGGTATTGGTCAGGGTGCCAAAGGTGTTGTCCTTCGTCTTGCGGAAGGCTTCCTGGTTCCACAGGTCGGTCAGGTAGCCTTGATTCACCGCCTTCACCGTCTCGACCTCGATCGCGCCGCCCTGCTGGCGTCCGCCGGCATGCAGGACTTCTCCCGCGGTTTTCGCCACCGGCTCGGACTCGCCCGTCACGAAGCTGTAGTCGATCATCGCAGCCCCGCCCAACAACCGGGCATCTGCGGGCAGCAGCTCACCGTGCCGGATCACCAACCGGTCCCCGACCGCGATCTGGGCCAACGCCACCCGTTCCTCGGATTCGCCCCGTCGCCGCATCACGGAGAGCGGAAAGAACGATCGGTAGTCCCGATCGAAGGCCAACCGATCAAAGGTCTTCTGCTGAAAGATCCGACCGATGTTCAGGAAGAACAGCAGCCCGGCGAGCGAATCAAAGTAGCCTTCCCCGGTCCCGCTCAGCACCTCCCAGACGCTCTGCCCCCAGATGGCCACGATCCCGAAGGCAATCGGGACTTCGATCGGAATCTGCCGATGCTTCAACGCCCGCAACGATGCTTCCCAGTATTCCCGGGCGCTGATCGTGATCACCGGAATGGAGAGCAGCAGGCTGAGCACCCCGAACATCCGCAGGAACGACGGCCCGCTGAATGCATCCAGACCGAGGTAGATCGAGATGCTGAACAGCATGGTGTTGCCGAACGCAAAACCGGCAATCCCCGTCTGCAGCCACATCCGACGCGTGGCCGGATTGACCGGAGGCTTCTCCAGATCCGAGAGCCGCAACTCCGGCGGGTAACCCAGCGAATCCAGCAGGGTCGCCACGTCCGAGAGCTTCGTGACCCGCGGATCAAACGTGATCACGGCCTGTTTCCGAGGGAAATGGACCGTCGACTTCCCGATCCCCGGCTGTAGCCGGAACAGGTTCTCCAGCAGCCACACACAGGCGAGGCAATGGATGTTGGGAAGCTGGAACGTAACCCGTGTGACCTGGCCATCCTCAAAGTCCACGAAACGCCCCCGAACCTCCGGCGTATCGAGGAACCGGAAGGACTCCACCGACGAGGCCGCATCCACCCGCGCCCGGACGCCGTCGCCCAGCTCGTAGTAGCGATCGAGCCCGGCCTCGCTCAGGAGTTCGAAGACCGTCTGGCAACCCGAGCAGCAAAACTCGCGACCGCCCCGCGCATGCCGCCCGGCGACGCACGCCGTCCCGCAGTGGAAGCAGGCAATTGCCGCTTCCTTCCCTGCCATGCCTGTTGCCGATGCGAAATCTGCCGTAGCGTCCATTCATGACCGTCGCCGGTCGCGGACACCTTCAGGGACTCCCCCACCTCCCAGCTTGCACTCCGTTGCCCAACCCTAGGCTACCCTTGCCCAGTCGACGCTGCTTCGCGCCCACAGCTTCCGTGCATCTCCAGCAACCGCTGCGTCGAGGGCGGGAGGTCGTATCCCTGCAACCGCCCGACCAACTCCGACACCTCGGGCGTGAACGGCGGCCGGGATTCCGCGGGATACTCCAACCGCCCCCGCAGCGTGAAGACCAGCGCGAGATGGAACGCCGTCCGCGCCGTGTCCACCGCACCCTTGTCGAGGTAGATCAAGCCGACCTCACGGTTCAGCGCCGCAAACGCCAGACACTTGTCCCGCGCCACCAGCAAGGGCTCCCCCCGGGTCAGCCGTTCGTGCAGCTCTTCCGGTCCCAACCCTGTCAGCTGGGCAATATCCACCCCAAGCTGGTGATGCAGCGTCAGCAACACCTGATGCAACGCCTCTTCCGGCCTGCCCAACTCACGCCGCAAAACGACCTGCGCAATCGCGTGGATCAGCTGTTCGATCAATCGGAGGACGTAGTCCTGTCGCATGGGAGTTCCGAGTTGCCTGTCACCAGTTGCCTGTCACAGCCAAACGCTAGCTTCCCTCTCGCATGTCCCCAAGGCCCGACTGGGCCTCCGACCAGGCCGGTCGAAACTCGCCGCAGTTTGAAGCTTTCCGCTGCAAGTTCGAAGCGAAGAGGGTGGGGCGAGACTCCGTCGAGCCGTCCCTTCGATGTCGGAATCGGAATCGGAATCGGAATCGAAGGACGTTGAAGCCTCGACCCCGATGCCGATTCCGACCCCGCCACCGCCTCGAACGGGGAGGCAACGTCCTCGTTGCCCCTATGGTTCCCATCGTACTCGTACTCCTACTCAGCCCGCAGGGCGGTACTCGTACTCGACCACCACCCAGCCCCAACCCTCACACACCCATCCTTCGCTTCGAGTTCGAGTAGGCGTACGAGTTCGAGTACGCCCCAACCACCCTCCTCCGCGCCTCTGCGCCCCTGCGGGAGCCCCCTCCCTCCCCCGCAATC
>CAIMMI010000036.1 GCA_903842505.1 uncultured Verrucomicrobiota bacterium
CAGCAGGGCCGCAGCCTGTCGCTTGATCAACTTCAGCGCCGGAGGAGGAGGAGGGGGAGGAAGGGGCTGTGGCGGCTTGGTCCCCTTGGGAGGCTGCACGCCGGCGGCAATCTCGCTCTGGATCGTGGTGTTGCCGTCGATGGCAGTGGTGAGGCCGCGGATAACACCCGTGATGGCATCGGATGCCTCCTTCAGGGCCTGGATCTGTTCGGCTGTGTATTCGCTCATGTTCGGTTTGTCCCGGCCTTCCGGTGGATTCCTCCGGCCGGGGTTCATTCTTATATGGCCGCACCAGCCACGGCGGTGGCGACAAAATAATGCGACAAGATTCTTCGTCAGATCCGCCCCCGGAAGTTTCTGCATCCCCCCTCGAAAATCGCTGCCGGAAAGGACGACGAACCTTCCGCGGAACCGTCATCGCCGATACCCATCCCGAAATCGAAATCGGCAACCTGGAAACAGACCGACCGGAGCGCAGGCTCCGGTCGGTTGCGCCGCCTTTGGATTCCGCCTGAAGAACGGCAGTTGGGTTATCCACCGACTTCACAGATGAACCGGAACAAGAGGCCCCACCGCATCGCTGTTTCCACGTCACCCGCGGGGTGAAGCGACAGCCTCTCTCAACCGGCTTCCAATCCGTGGAATCGGCGTAATCTGTGGATCCAACCGCCGTTTCCAGGCTCACTCCTCGTCGCCCGCTGACCACCCGAGCACGACGCGGATCCGGGCCAACTCTTCCCGAAGGCTTGCCGCTTCGGCCGGAGCCAACCCCTTCAGCTTCCGCGGCTGCAGCTCTTCGGACAGGCCCGCGAGCCTGCCACTGGCATCCCGGACCTTGCCGCGACGGAGCTTGTCGAGGGAGTCGCGGATCTCGTGGACGAGGGCGTTCCTCACCTTGGTCGCGATCGGCAGGTTCACGACGTGGAACAGCAACTCACGCAACTGCTGTTCGGCTCCCTTCACACGGACCACAAACTTCCCGACCGTCTTGTTGCCGGAGGCATCGATGGCCGTGCAGGTCACCACTGTGTCTCCGAGGGGAAGGACGGTCCCGGAAGCCGGGACGCAGATCAGGTCGGCGACGGAACAGTTGTCGGAGGCCGTCGGAGCGAAGGATGCCAGGGCACCCCGCGGTGACGTGGCGTTCAGGCAAACCAGGGCGGGCAGCGTCAGCACCGGCTTCGTGCGATCCTCGACGGTGACGGTGAAGGTGTAGTCATCGGACCGCAGCCCCTCAGGCGTCTCGGCGTGGCAGGTGACCACGGTCGTGCCGACGGGAAACACGCTCCCGGAAGGCGGATTGCAGATGGCAATCGCGGCAGGGTTGCCACGAACCACCGGAGCAAAGCGGACGATGGCACCGCTTTGCTGGGCGTCAGTCGCGACCACGATCGGGGCGGGACGTTGGAGGGTCGGCAACACCGGCGGAGCCACGATTTCAGCGGCGACCGTCAGCTGGAACGTCTTCGCAAACTCAACCTTGTCGGCGTCCAGGGCGGAAACCTTGAACTGGAAAACCCCAGCACGCGCCGGGGTCCCGGAGAGCACTCCGGTGACCGGATCGATCCGCAGTCCCTCAGGAAGTTCCCCTTCGGAAACCTTCACGACGTACGGGGTGTTGCCACCCACGACGACGCTGCGGTTCACGTAGGGCGCACCCGATTGCCCGCCCTGCAATGCATCCGGCATTCCCAGCGGCAAGGCCTGATCGAAGCCGGCCATCTGCGCGCCGATGTAGGCGCCAAGGGCATCCGGACACTTGTCGAGGTCCGAGCATTCCGCCTGGCCATCCTTGGGACTCACCGAGCCGGTATAGGTATAGAACTCATACCGCCGCGTCACCACCTCGTCGCCCTCGGGCAGATTGTCACCCGCCTCGATTTCATCCTCACCCTCCTCGCGCTGCTTGTTCGCAGGGCGACGTTGGAAGAGCTCCCATTCGATCTCCGTCTCGGCCTGCTCGTCACCTTCCCAGGTCTTGTCTCCGTCCCGGTGCGGATCATCCGACATCAGGTCCCCGAGCTTCACCTTGCGGCCCGACTTCTGGACGGTCTTGAGGATCTTGACCCAGACCGCGGGACCGTACTGGTCACGGTCCTCGTTCTCGGGGGGCTCGGGCGCGATCGCAGCACGCACCTGGGCCGCAGCACCCACAGCCGGAACTACGGCAGGAATGTAGGTGAACGTCGGCGTGGCGATCGTAACCAGCGGTCCGAGGATGAGCGTCCCCGGATTCGCCGGGTCTTGCACCAGCCAGTTGTATTTCACCCGGGTCGGATTGCCCCCAAAGCTGACCCCGAAGTGTTCGCCTCCCATGTTGAGCGCGGGATTCGTGAAGGCATGGCCGTCGGTCGGCGCAAGCGGATTGGCCGGGTCCTGCGGATTGGTGAACGAAGCGAACGATCCGTCGGGGTTCTTCTTCGACTCGTACCGGACGAACACCCGCGGATGAGCCGGATCCGAACGATCCTCGGAGATCACCGGCACGCCATAGTGATTGTAGTCGTAGGTGTACTGGATGTCGGTGCTGTGGAGGTCATCGAGCTCGATGCTGAAGCCGTAGCACTTGCCACCGGTGTCGTTGACCACATCGAAATTGTTGAGGGAGCCATAGGCCGTGTCGGCAAATGCCGACGCGGGGAGCGCCAGCAGGGCGGCGAGCGCGATCAACGGACGAATCCGCGGCAGGAGGCTGCCGGCGGGAATGGGCGGAACTGCGTGTAGGTTCATCGGACGGGATGCCGGCCTGAGCCGGCGCTTGGACCACTGGGGGACTTCGCTGCTATCCGCGGCCTCAGCCGCGATACACGCCTTCACGCAAACTGCATGCCAACGGGGTCTGGACGACGACGGCAAACCTACCGGACCACCCCGGATCCAGAATCCCGCGGTCGGGCCGGGAAGTGCGGTTCAGCCAATGGGGCCGGGCCTGAAATACGTGCACCACCCACCAGCAGACCCACTGGATTGCCACCCAGGATGCCAATTTCCGGTCAGCATCTGCGGACCACGTCGGTCCGCCCAAGGAGGGGCCGAATCCAGAAACGGACCAACCCGGGTAAGATTTACCTGAAGTCCGCCCGCAGAACAGGGCCCACCTCCTGCACCACCGACCCCACCGCCTCGCCGCGCAGGTTGCTTCGGAACCACGCGATGCTGCAGTTGATCCGCCCGCCGACGTCCCCTTCCTAGTTCAACCAGTGGACGCGGATTTCCTTCTCCACACACAGGAACTCCGTCAACGTATGGAAAGTAAGCCGCTGGGTCTTCTCTCGCCCTCGACGTCGCCACTGGGAAGTGGCCAAGGTCCGGCTGTTCCAGCTCGTGACCCGCGATCAGGCGCGATAGGCAGGACCTTCGCGGCTCCGCGAAGGCCCACG
This sequence comes from uncultured Verrucomicrobiota bacterium, assembly GCA_903842505.1. GTDB lineage: Bacteria > Verrucomicrobiota > Verrucomicrobiia > Limisphaerales > UBA9464 > UBA6176. The sequence continues at coordinate 3,381 of CAIMMI010000036.1, forward strand.
TCGGTTTCTAAATCGAAGACGCTGGCTCAAAGGCCAAGGCGCACCCGGTTTGCCTCGCGCCACGCCTCTCCCAGTTCCTGAACGGTCTTGCCCGTCAGTTCCCTCCAGAGTTCCTCCCGGTAGGCACCTTCGCGCGCCGCAGCGTTCAGCTTCACCACGACCTCGCGCCCGTGCTTTTCCACCACCCAGCTCAGGAAGTTGGCCGTGATGCGGTAGTTCCCATCGTACCGCGCACGCTCGAAGCTCCGGGCCGTGATCTCCGCACCACGCGTCGCCGGCTCGTACAGGAACCATCGGATGTAGTCCGGGATTCCTTCCACCAGCCATCCCGGCGGCCGGACCCGACCCGGCACACCCCGCAGGGGACGCCCGTACTGCTGCACGACGTGCACCATCTCATGAACCACCGATCCCACAGCCTCGCCACGCAGGTTGCTTCGGAACCACGCGATGTTGCAGTTGATCCTGCCGCCGCCGGCCGACGCCGGGACATCACCCATGTCCTCCTTGAACTCGATCAGCACCCGTTCCGGTGCGACGAATCCGTCGCTCGGAAGCAACCCGACGATGCGTGGGTACCACTCGCTCACCACCGGCACGAGATTGGTTTCAGCCCATCCGGTCAGGTCCGGCGCGAGCGTGGAATCGATCGTGAATCGGTACCGGCCGTCACCGGCTTCGAAGGCATGTCGGATCGGCTTGGGTTCGGCGACTTCCTCGGCTTCTGCAATGGGCGGCGCGCTGGCGTCGAGGACATCGATCTCGCTGAAGAAGGTCTGGTCAAAGGGATCCTCGCGAGTCGTTCGTTGGCAGTCGAAGAGCAGGTACCGATAGGAGCCCAAGGCGCCCTCGTCACCGCGGATCTGCACGCCGTGTTGCCCACCGACGTCCCCTTGGGCCGGGCGGGTGTCCACGCTGGCGATGCGGGTCCAGGCGCTGTTGGTGGGGGAAGAGTCCGCCACAGGATCGGAGCCGGCCTCGGCACCACTGGCGCCGTACACCTGATAAACCTGCGGGGCGCGGTTGCTGCCATGCCACGAGTACGTGTGGATCGCCCCGATTCCGATCGGCCGCCCCAGGTCCACGAGGATCCGCCCCCCCGCGCTCTGGGGCGTAAAGAAGAGGTTCCGGGCCGGCTGATCTTCATTGGCCGGCAACCGGCCGTCGTTCAACACCGACACCCCGCCCCCGTTCGGATCCGCCCGTCCCGACACCACCCGGAAGGTCGCACCCGCTGCTGCATCGTTGCGGGCGGGCCGCGGCACCTGGGTGAACCGGAAGCCCGCGCTGGCATCCAACGCCGGCAGCCGCTCGACCTGAATCTGAACGGCGGCCTGAACCGGAAGCACCATGAGAAGAGCCAACAACCGAGCCAGCGAACGTCTCGTACCCATGTTCACGATACTTGCAGGAACTGGGCCAGGATGCACCCCGCGGTGCGATGTCTGGAGCCGCAACCCGGAACAGAATGAGATGCGTGGGTCTGGCCGCTCTGGTTCCATCCAGAGGCATGTCCAACAGCATCGCCAGGACGCCAAAGCCCCCGTACTTCGCAGTCCTCTTCAGCTCCCTGCGCACCGAGAAAGATCAGGGATATGGGGATATGGCGGACCGGATGCTGGAGCTCGCGGTGGAACAGCCCGGCTACCTCGGCGTGGAGAGCGCCCGGACACCCGGAGGCCTCGGGATCACCGTCTCCTACTGGTCATCGGAAGAGGCCATCGCCCAGTGGCGCTCCAACGCCGAACACCGGGTGGCACAGGAACTGGGACGACGCGTCTGGTACTCGGACTTTCACCTCCGGGTGGCCCGCGTGGAACGGGCTCATGGCACGATGGGGAGTTCCTAGTCATCGGACCCGCTTCCATCGAACCAGATCCCGCAAAACCGCTGTGTGGCCTCAAGCCGGGCCAGTGCCTCCAGACGGCGCTCTTCAACTGCAGGATTCACCCAGGGCACCCGTTCATCCAGTAGATGGCGGGCCATCAGGGCAAAGGAAGTCGCCAGGTCCAGACGGCGAGCGCTGCGACACGTCTCGATCAGACCGCTTCCGCACCCAAGCCAGCCGCGACCAATGATGTCCTCAGCCATCCTCAGGGATTCAGAATGACCAAGCCGCTCCCCAACGGTCTTCGCGCAAACCAGCATGTCGTCCAGCAAGCCGGGGAAGCGCCTACCCCCCATGAGCCACAGGAGAAAGGACACCCGGTAATAATCCGTTGGCGCCGGCGGGTCCGTCGTCATCTGGAGCAGGAATCTCGCCTCCCGCAGAGTCCACTCATACTCGACTTCTGGAGGAATCCTCAGCGCGACGTACTCAGAATAACGCTCAGGATACTCACACCGATCCATATTGAACCCGCTACAGCCCATCGCCCTGAAGAACCGCTCCGCCTGCGCGATCGTGGTGATGGGGTGATCAAACTCCCTCAGTTCGGGAGGCGGTATGGGGGCCAACCGAAGCTTGCCAGGATGGGATGGAGGCGAATCCACGTTCAGAGGCTACCGCCCGGAGCCCGCAGGAACAACCTCCCGACAACGCCCATGACCAAACCCATGTCGCAGGTGGGACATCCGTTGGGTCATCGGCAGCCCTCCACGTTCTCCGCGGCTCCGCGTGAGAACCCATTCCCTGCATCCAAGCCCCTGCCACGGCGTCGCGTGCGGACAACCCCCTCGAAGCAGGCCCGGGCTGGCCACCCCAATCAACCCATCCTCCCATCCTGATGAATTGATTTATGGCTTGGCCCGGTTTTTTGGTGGGGTACCTTTTCGCCCATGCAGACTCCGGCCCCCGCCCCTGCCCACCCCCCCTATACCCGTGGCGCCGAACTGGTCGATCGACTCCGCCAGCGGCTCGTCATCATCGATGGCGCCATGGGGACGATGGTCCAGCGCTACAAGCTCGGTGAAGCCCAGTACCGGGGCGACCGCTTCAAGGATTGGACCGGCAAGGATCTCAAGGGCAACAACGAGGTCCTGCTCCTCACCCAGCCCCACGTCATCCGCGAGATCCACGCCCAATACCTCGAGGCCGGTGCGGACATCATCGAGACCAACACCTTCTCGGCCTCGACCATCGGCCAGCACGACTTCTTCTTCCGCCACCCCGAAGGCCGCAAGGATCCGGCCTTCTTCGATGCCGTCATCCATGACCCGTTCCTGGTCCAGCTCGCCCGCGAGATGAACCTCGCCTCCGCCCGCGTCGCCCGCGAGGCGGTCGAAGAGGTGTTCGCACGCACGGGCCACCGGGGCATCGTGGCCGGCTCCATCGGGCCCATGCCCGTGACGGCGTCGATCTCGCCCGACGTGAACGACCCGGGATTCCGGGCAGTGACGTTCGAGCAGTTGCGCCACCAGTACCGCGAACAGGTGGAGGCGTTGCTCGACGGCGGCGTGGACGTGCTGATGGTCGAGACGATCTTCGACACGCTCAACGCCAAGGCGGCGTTGTTCGCCATCGACGAGGTCCTTACTGCCCGCAACGAGCGCGTGCCAGTGATGGTGTCGGGAACGATCACCGATAAGTCGGGTCGCACTCTGACCGGCCAGACGGTCGAGGCGTTCTGGAACTCGGTGCGCCACATCCGCCCGATCACCATCGGATTCAACTGCGCGCTCGGGCCGGACGAACTGCGGCCGTACGTCGAGGAGATCTCGAAGATCGCGGACACGTACGTCTGCATCTACGCCAACGCCGGCATGCCGAATCCGCTCCTTCCTACCGGCTTCCCAGAGACTCCGGAGACGATGGCGCCGAAGGTCCGCGAATGGGCGGCAACGGGCTGGTTGAACGTCCTCGGCGGGTGCTGCGGAACGACGCCGGACCACATCCGCGCCATGGCCCAGGCGGTGCGAGGATTGCCGCCGCGGACGGTGCCGGTGATCGAGCCGTACCAGCGCCTGTCGGGCATGGAGGCCTTCAACCTGACACCCAACACGAACTTCGTGAACGTCGGCGAACGCACCAACGTGACGGGTTCGCCGCGCTTCTCGAAGCTCATCCTCGCCGGTAATTACACCGAGGCCATCACCGTCGCCCGCCAGCAGGTCGAGAGCGGAGCCCAGATCATCGACGTCAACATGGACGAGGGCATGCTGGATGGCGCCGCCGCCATGACGCGTTTCGTCAACCTGATCGCGTCGGAGCCGGACATCGCCCGCGTGCCGATCATGATCGACTCGTCCAAGTGGACGGTGATCGAGGCGGGCCTGCGCTGCCTGCAGGGCAAGGGCATCGTGAACTCGATCTCACTGAAGGAAGGTGAGGAGAAGTTCCTCGAACAGGCCCACACGGTCCGCCGCTTTGGCGCCGCCGTGGTGGTGATGGCCTTCGATGAGAAGGGCCAGGCCGACAGCTTCGCACGCAAGATCGAGATCTGCGCCCGCTCTTACAAACTCCTCGTCGAACAGGCCGGATTCCCGCCCGAGGACATCATCTTCGATCCCAATATCCTCACGGTCGCGACGGGCATCGATGAGCACAACAACTACGCCGTCGACTTCATTGAGACCGCACGTTGGATCAAGGCGAACCTGCCCCGCGCCAAGGTCTCCGGCGGCGTCTCGAACATCTCGTTCAGCTTCCGCGGCAACAACCACGTCCGCGAGGCGATGCATTCAGCGTTCCTCTTCCACGCGATCCGCGCGGGTCTGGACATGGGTATCGTCAACGCCGGCATGCTCGAGGTCTATGAGGAGATCCCGAAGGACCTGCTCGAACTGGTCGAGGATGTCCTGCTGAACCGCCGGCCCGACTCCACCGAACGCCTCGTCACCTTCGGCGAAGAACTCAAGAAGCGCACCGCCGGCCAGACCACGACGACCGCCGGCCCCGCCGATGAGGCGTGGCGTTCCGGTACCGTCGAGGAACGCCTGAAACACGCCCTCATCAAGGGCATTGATACCTTCGTCGACACCGACACCGAGGAAGCCCGCGCGAAGCTCGGCCGCCCGCTGCTCGTGATCGAGGGCCCGCTGATGGACGGGATGAACGTCGTCGGTGACCTCTTCGGTGCCGGCAAGATGTTCCTTCCGCAGGTCGTGAAGTCCGCCCGCGTCATGAAGAAGGCGGTCGCGTACCTGACGCCGTTCATGGAGGCCGAGAAGGCCGCGGCCACCGCCGCCGGCCAGGCAACGCAGGCCCAGGGCAAGATCCTCCTCGCGACGGTCAAGGGCGACGTCCACGACATCGGCAAGAACATCGTCGGCGTCGTCCTCGGGTGTAACAACTACGAGGTGATCGACCTCGGCGTCATGGTCGCCACCGACAAGATCCTCGACGCCGCCGAACGCGAGAAGGTCGACGTCGTCGGCCTGTCCGGCCTCATCACGCCGTCGCTCGACGAGATGCAGCACGTCGCCCGGGAGATGGACCGGCGCGGGATGAAACTGCCGTTGCTCGTCGGCGGCGCCACGACGTCCAAGGCCCATACGGCCGTGAAGATCGCACCCGGTTACCGCGAACCCGTGATCCACGTCCTCGATGCCAGCCGAGCGGTTCCCGTGGTTTCCGCCCTGCTGTCGGCGGAGCAGAAGCCAGCGTTCATCGCCCAACTCCGGGCCGATCAGGAATCCGCCCGCGACCAGCACGCCGGCAACCGCCGCAAGCTGCTGCCGCTCGCCGAAGCCCGGAGGCGCGCGCCGCAACTCGCCTATACCGACCTCGCGCAGCCTGCCTTCATCGGACTGCGTTGCCTCGACACCGCCCCGACGCCCCGCACGCCCGGCATGTCCGGCGGCGACAACGCCGTCACCACCGAGGCCATCCGCCTCGACGACCTCGTCCCGTTCATCGACTGGTCGCCGTTCTTCCACACGTGGGAATTGCGCGGACGGTTCCCGTCGATCCTCGATCATCCGAAGCACGGCGACGAAGCCCGCAAGCTGTACCACGACGCCCAGGAACTGCTGAAGGAGATCGTCTCCCGACGCCTGCTCCGGGCCCGCGCCGTCTACGGGTTCTTCCCGGCCAATCGCGTTGGCAACGCCGAGGATGTTGAGGTCTACACGGATGAGGCCCGCACGCAGGTCACCACGACCTTCCACTTCCTCCGCCAGCAGATGGAGAAGCAGGACGGCACGGCCAACTGGTCCCTGGCCGACTTCATCGCTCCGAAGCCGGCCTCCGGCTCCGCACCCGCAGATCACCTCGGCGGCTTCGCGGTAACGACGGGTATCGGGCTCAAGGAGTTGGTCGAGCGTTACAAGGCGGCCCACGACGACTACCGAGCCATCATGGCCGAGGCCATCGCCGACCGCCTGGCGGAGGCCTTCGCCGAATTCCTCCATCATCGCGTCCGACGCGAATGGGGCTATGGCCAGACCGAGAACCTCACCGTCGAGCAGATCATCGAGGAACAGTATCGCGGCATCCGTCCGGCCCCGGGTTATCCGGCCTGTCCGGACCACACCGAGAAGCGGCTCCTGTGGAGCCTCCTCGGTGCCGAGGCCCGCGCCGGAATCTCACTCACCGAAAGCTGCGCCATGTGGCCGGGCTCTTCGGTCAGCGGATTCTACTTCGGGCATCCCGAGTCGAAGTTCTTCGGCATCGACAAGCTCGACCGCGACCAGGTCACCGACCTCGCCTCGCGCAAGGGCATGCCGCTGCCCGAACTCGAACGCTGGCTCGGGCCCTGGCTGAACTATGATGTGTGAGGGGAAGTTCCAAGTTTTCAGTTTCAAGTTTGAAGCCCTGCGCATGGCTTGAGTCTTGAATCTTCA
>CAIMMI010000037.1 GCA_903842505.1 uncultured Verrucomicrobiota bacterium
ATCCCCAAGGGCGAGGTCCATGGAACCTACAATCCGTACCGCGAACCCGTCGTCTTCCTCGCCATCCTCGCCCCCGCCAACGCGCCCGGCCCCGACGTCGTCGACGTCTCCACCGAAGCTCCCTGGTCCGGCCGCCGCGAATCCCTCGGCCTCGGGCCCTGCGCACCGACGCAGGGCGAGTTTCAAGGTTGAAGATTCAAGTTTGAAGTCCCCCACACATAGCAGTCGACGTGAGGAGGCTGCTGGGAAGTCGCAAGTTTTCAGTCGCAAGTTTCAAGCCCGACGTCAGGAGGCTGTGCTCGTCGGACTCCCCACGTAGCAGTCGACGTGAGGAGGCTGCCGGGAAGTCCCAAGTTTTCAGTCCCAAGTTTCAAGCCCGCACTCATCCGCCACAGGTGCGGAGCACCGACAGACGATAGCCCAGCGCGTGAGCGCTGGGTTTGGGCTCACTGGAGTCCCGAGCCCCGGAAGGGGCGACAGAAGTCATGACCCAGATTCTGCCGTCTCCAGACGCGTGACCTCAGCTTGAAGGGAGCGGAATTTCGCGAGGACATCATCCAGCCAGGCCCAGATTCGCAGCCTCCTTACGGCTACCTGTAGCCAACACGACGAGGTGACGAGGCAGTTCGAAGCGAGTTCCCAGTCGCCAGGTCCCAGATTCCAGAACAACGCCGGAGGCGTACCGGACGGGAAGTTCCCAGTCGCCACAAGCCCTTGAAACTTCAAACTTGAAACCTGGAACTCCAAGGCAACTCCTTGCCCCATCCCCGTCGGGCGGATACGGTCCCGCCGGTTTCCAAACGGAAACCGGTAACACAGCGATTCAAGATTTATGGCGAAGCTTTCCGTGCGCGACCTCGATGTCGCCGGCAAACGCGTTCTGATGCGCGTCGATTACAACGTGCCGATGGAGGAGAAGAACGGCGTGATGGTCATCAATGACACCACCCGCATCAAGGAGACCCTCCCCACGCTCCAGTTGCTGACCTCCAAGGGTGCCCGCCTGATCCTGGCCGCCCACCTGGGCCGTCCAGATGGCAAGCGCGAACCCTCGATGAGCCTCCGCCCCGTGGCCGAGAAGTTGGCCGAGATGCTCGGCAAGCCTGTGGCGTTCGTCGACGAGACGGTCGGCCCGAAGGCCGAAGCCGCGGCCAACGCCCTGACCGATGGCCAGATCCTGGTCGTCGAAAACGTCCGGTTCCACGCCGAGGAAGAGAAGAACGACCCCGTCTTTGCGGCCCAGCTTTCGCGCCTGGCGGACGTCTACGTGAACGATGCCTTCGGTGCCGCGCACCGCGCGCACGCCTCGACCAGCGGCGTCGCCCGGATCATCCGGGCCTGGGGTGGCCAGGCGGCTGCCGGCCTGCTGATGGAGCGCGAACTCAAGTTCCTCGGCGACGAACTCGACAACCCGGCCCGCCCGTTCGTCGTCATCCTTGGCGGTGCCAAGGTCTCGGACAAGATCAAGGTCATCGACCGCCTGCTGGAGAAGGCCGACACCATCCTGATCGGTGGTGCCATGGCCTACACCTTCAAGCTCGCCCACGGTGGCAAGACCGGGAAGTCCCTGATCGAGAAGGACCACACCGGCACCGCCCTCGCCGCCGAGGCGAAGGCCGCCCAGCGCGGCGTGAAGTTCCTGCTCCCGACCGACACCGTCGTCGCGGACCTCAAGGACACCGGCAAGCTCAACAAGAAGGGCAAGCCCGTCTTCGAACCCATCAATCCCCGCGTCGTCTCCGGCGACATCCCGGACGAAACCGAGGGCTTCGACATCGGCCCTGCGACCGCCGCCACCTACGCGGAGGTCATCGCCAGCGCCAAGACGATCCTCTGGAACGGGCCGATGGGCATGTTCGAGGACAAGCGCTTCGCCGAAGGCACGAACGCCGTCGCCCAGGCCCTGGTGGCCGCGACCCAGAACAGCGGTGCCAAGTCGATCATCGGCGGCGGCGACAGCGTCAAGGCCGTCAACAAGGCCGGCCTCGGCGACAAGGTGACGTTCGCCAGCACGGGCGGCGGCGCCAGCCTTGAGTTCCTTGAAGGCATCCCCCTCCCAGGCGTGACCGCCCTCAACGACGTTTAGTCCAAAACACTCGGTGTCCCGGCGGAGAAAACCCTCCACCGGGCGCCGGAATTTTCCTCGAACCCGGTGGTTCCCCGGAAAAACCCCTTTACGCCCCCCCGCTCATCGCTAGGCTCCCACCCCTGTTTCGCATGGAAAAGGACCGGAAGTTGATCATCGCAGGCAACTGGAAGTGCAATAAGACCGTTGCCGAGTCTGTCGCCCTGGTGACGGACCTCAAACGGGAACTCACCGCCGTCAAGGAGGTGGACATTGTCGTTTGCCCTGCCTTCACCGCACTCGACGCCGTCTCCAAGGCGATCATCGAGTCCAACATCCGCCTCGGTGCCCAGAACATGGGCGAGAACGGCTACGGCGCGTTCACCGGCGAAGTCGCCCCGGGCATGTTGCGGGACCTCAGCGTCCGCTACGTCGTCCTCGGACACTCCGAACGCCGCCAGTACCAGAAGGAGTCCGATGAACTGATCGCCCGGAAGGCCATCGCTGCCCACGCCGCGAACCTGATCCCGATCGTCTGCGTCGGCGAAACGCTCAACGAACGCGAAGCCGGCATCACCGAGCGCGTCGTCGAGACCCAGGTCCGCGGTTCCCTCGCCGGTCTCTCCGCCGAACAGGTGGAGGCCACGGTTGTTGCCTACGAACCCGTCTGGGCCATCGGCACCGGCAAGACCGCCTCCTCGGCTCAGGCCCAGGAAGTCCACGCCTTCATCCGCAAGGTCCTTTCCCAGATGCACGGCGACGCCGTCGCCCGCCGCGTCCGCATCCAGTACGGTGGCTCCGTCAAGGCCTCCAATGCCCGCGAGATCCTGAGCCAACCCGATGTTGACGGCGCGCTCGTCGGCGGCGCCTCCCTGGAAGCCAAGGGCTTCGTCGACCTCATCCGAAATTCCATCTGATCCTGCGGCGGCTCTGGCCGCCCGAATCCCTTTCATCTAGCCATGCAACTCGCCATCAATCTCCTGACCCTGGTCCTCGTGGTGCTCGCCATGTTCCTGGGGCTGCTCATCCTGCTGCAGCTGCCCAAGAAGGAAGCCGGCATCACCGCTGCCTTCGGAGCCGAGTCAACCGCCGCGATCTTCGGCGCTGGTTCCGGTACCGCCCTGACCCATCTCACCCGTTGGGTCGCCACGGCCTTCCTGAGCCTCTGCCTCGTCATCGCCGTGATGACCAGCCGTCACACCACGGCCCGCAGCACGAAGATCCGCGAAGCGGTGGCCACCCCGGCCGCAGCGACGACCACGGTCAACGCAAATCCGGCCGCCGCACCCGCCCTCGTGCCGACCAATGCCGCCCGGCCCACTGCCCCGGCTCCGATCGCTCCGGCTCCCTCGGCTCCCTCGGCTCCCAAGCCCTGATCGCCGCCCCATGCGCCCCATGGCGCCATTGCAGAACGCCCCGGCTTCCATGCACGGGGCGTTTTTGTTTTCCGTGCTCACTTACGCTGCCGTCGATCGCCGCCTGCTCCAATCCATACAGCTCATCCAGTTCGCGTTCCTGCTCACCCTGTTCGCCGGTTGCCGTCCCCTTCCGCCAGCGGATCTCGTCCTCCACAATGGTCGCGAACCCGAGACGATCGATCCCCACCTACTGACCGGCCAAGCCGATGGCCGCATCGGTTCCGCCCTCTTTGAAGGGCTTACCCGCTACGATCCCGTGACCGGCAACGCCATCGCCGGCCTCGCCCAGAGTTGGGTCCTGTCACCCGACGGTCGCACCTACACCTTCCAACTCCGCACCAACGCCGCCTGGTCCACTGGCAAGGCGATCACGAGTACCGACGTCGTGTGGTCCTGGCAGCGCGCCGTCAACCCGCTCACGGCCGCCGACTACGCCAGTCAGTACTTCTACGTCGAGAACGGCGAGGCGATCTGCAACGGCACCGAACGCGACCCGGGAAAGCTGGGTATTCGCGCCCTGGGCCCACACACCCTGGAAGTCCGACTCGTCAATCCAACGCCCTTCTTCCTCGAACTCCTGGCCTCCCGTGTCTTCGCCGTCGTTCCCCGCGAGACCCTGGAGAAGTACGGTGACCAATGGATCCGCTCCCCCGGATTGCCCTGCAGCGGTCCGTACACCCTTGAATTCTGGCGTGTGAACGACCGGATCCGCCTCCGCCGGAATCCCCACTACTGGGACGCCACCAACGTCCAGTCCGCCGTCGTCGATGTCCTCGCCGGCGACTCTGCCCACACCGCCCTCAACCTCTACCTCACCGGTGCCGTCGACTTCATCATCGACAAGGATATGTTCCCCACCGAACTCGCCGAAGCCCTCCGCGAGCGCCCGGACTTCCACCGCTACGATTACCTCGGATCCTACTTCATCCGATTCAACACCACCCGCAAGCCCTTCAACGACCCACGAGTCCGCCAGGCGCTCGGCCTCGTCATCAACCGCCAGCGCATCGTCGAACGCATCACCCGCATGGGCGAACGCACCGCTTCCCACATCGTTCCGGATGGCACGGGCGGCTACCATCCGCCCGCCGGCCTCGAAGAGGACGCGACCACCGCCCGACGGTTGCTGGCAGAGGCCGGGTTCGAGGGGGGGAAAGGGTTCCCGTCCTTCGAGTACTCCTTCAACGCCGAGACCAAACTTCACGAACACATCGGCGTCGAGATCCAGGCGGCGTTCCGCGAGCAACTGGGCATCCGGATGGAACTCCGTCCGCTCGAGTGGAAGACCTACCTCAACAACATGTCCAAGCTCGACTACGACCTGATGCGCAGTTCGTGGATCGGCGACTACAACGACCCAAACACGTTCCTCGACCTCTTTCTTTCCACCGGTGGCAACAACCGCACCGGCTGGCGGGACGAGGTCTATGACCAGCTCATCCAGGCCGCCAACGCCACCCTCGAACGGCAACCCCGCTTCGAATTGCTGGCCAAGGCCGAGGCCCGACTCCTGAATGTCGGTGCCCCGATCGTACCGCTCTTTTCCTACGTCGGCTTCTACGCCCTCGATACCAACCGTGTTTCCGGTGTCCACGGCAACCTGCTCGACGAACATCCGTTCTGGGCCATCCGGAGGATCCCGCGATGAAGCTGGTCCGCCGTCTCCTCGCCATCCCCCTGCTCGTCTGGATCGTGGCCACCCTGGCCTTCTTCCTCATGCGCGCCGCACCGGGAGGACCATTCGACCGGGAGCGTGCCCCCGCCTCCCGCGAGGTCGAAGCTGCCCTCCAGGCCCGCTATCACCTCGACGAATCCCTCGGCCGCCAATACCTGCGTTTCCTCGCCGGACTGGTCCAAGGCGACCTGGGCCCTTCGTTCAAGTACCGCCACCACACCGTCAACGACATCCTCGCCCAGGCCCTTCCCGTCTCGCTCACGCTCGGCTGGCTCGCCTTCGGAACCGCCCTTGGCATCGGCATCCCGACCGGCTTCATCGGGGCCGTCCATCGCGGACGTTGGCCCGACTGGGCTGGCAGCTTCCTCGTCCTGACCGGGGTCTGCATTCCGACTTTCGTCCTCGCACCTATACTCGTGCTGATTTTCAGCCTGCGCCTCGGCTGGTTGCCGGTTGCCCTGTGGGGTTCGATCCCGCAGGTGCTGCTTCCGACTTTCGCCCTGGGGTTGTATTTCGCAGCCCGCGTTTCCCGACTGCTCCGCGAAGGGCTCTCCGAAACACTCCGGGCTCCCTTCATCCTCACCGCCCGCGCCAAGGGCCTCGGTGAATTCCAACTCCTCCTCCGCCACGCCCTGCGCCCTTCCCTGCTCCCAGTCGTCTCGTACTGCGGCCCCATGCTCGCCGACCTGCTCACCGGCTCGTTCGTCATCGAACGGGTCTTTCAGATCCCGGGCACCGGAGCGTTCTTCGTGAACAGCTTCTTCAGCCGCGACTACCCGCTCATGGTCGGCCTGGTCATCGTGTACTCGGCCTTGTTGCTCCTCCTCAACCTCGCCACCGACTTCGCCTACCGGTGGCTCGATCCCCGCGTCCGCCATGCCTGAAGTCGCCTCCAGCCCAGCAGGCCGCGCCTGGCGACGGTTCCGGCACAACCGCCCCGCCCTCACCGGCGCCATCCTCCTTATCTTCGTTCTCGCCGCCGTCGCCGTCGGCCCCAGCCTCGGCCTGCCCGATCCCAACCTGGCCTCCGAGTCCCCATTCACCCCCCCCGGACCCGGACACTGGTTCGGCACCGACATCCACGGCCGGGACCTCCTCGTCCGAACCCTCGTCGGCACCCGGATCTCCCTCCTCGTCGGCCTCACGGGCGCGGCCGTCAGCGTGGTCATCGGAGTGGCGTGGGGGCTCATCGCGGCCTACGCCGGCGGCCGGACCGACTCGATCCTGATGCGCACGGTCGATGTCCTCTACGCCCTGCCAAACATCATCTTCGTCATGCTCGTCATCGGGCTCACGGAGACGCACCTCATCCGTTGGCTCCAATCCGTCGCACCGTCCATCGCCGGCTCCGCGCGGCTGCTGTTGCTCTTCGCCTGCCTCGGGGCCGTGTCCTGGTTGAACATGGCGCGCATCGTCCGCGGACAGGTCCTTTCGCTCCGCAACCGCCCGTTCATCCTCGCGTCCCGGGTCCTCGGAGCACCGGCATCGTTCATCCTCCGGCGTCACCTGCTCCCCAACGTCGCGGGCGTTGTGATCGTCTACGCCACGCTCACCGTTCCGGCCGTCATCCTCTACGAGTCGTTCCTCAGTTTCCTCGGCCTCGGGATCCGCCCGCCCGACGCCTCCCTCGGCACCCTCATCGAGGATGGGGCCCGCCAACTGAACCCCATCCACGTCCGCTGGTGGCTGCTGGCCTTCCCTGCCGGGATCCTCGCTACCACCCTCCTCGCCCTCCATCACGTCGGAGATGGCCTGCGCGACGCCCTCGATCCCCGCTCCGAAAACTGAATTTCTCCATGATCGCCTACGAAGAAGCCATTGCCCGACTCCTCGACGGATTCCAACCCAACCCCGCCGAGCAGGTCTCCCTCGCCGAACTCGTCCAACCCGGCGCACCCACCCGCCCCCGCTTCGCCGGGGCAAAGGTCACCAGCCCAATTCCGCTCCCCCCATTCGACAACTCCGCCGTGGATGGCTACGCCGTCCGGGCCGCCGACACCTCCGTCGCCGACGCAGCCCTTCAACCCGCCGGTGAAATTCCCGCCGGACCCGTCCCAACCCCGCTGCCTCCGCTCGAACCCGGGACCGGCCGCCGCATCTTCACCGGGGCTCCCCTCCCGCCCGGCGCCGACGCCGTCATCATGCAGGAGGACTGCGAAGTCCAACCCACGGGCCAGATCCTCATCCTGGACCCGGTCAAGCCCTGGGAGAATATCCGGTTCGCCGGCGACGACCTGAAGCCCGGCACCGTCCTCCTCGAACCGGGCGACCTGCTCACCCCCCAGCGCCTCGCCCTCCTCCAGGCCTGCGGCATCGAATCGCTCTCGCTGACCTCCGTCCCCACAGTCGCCCTGATTGCCTCCGGATCCGAGCTCCGTTCCGCTGGATCCCCGCTTCCTCCCGGTTGCATCCACGAATCCAACCTCGGGGCCCTGACCCGCCTCTTCGAGTCCGCCGGCGCGCGAGTCGTCCGCGCAACGCTCGTCGCCGATGATCCCACCGCCACCCGCGACGCCATCGAGGCTGCCTCCCAGGAGGCCCAACTGATCGTCACCGTCGGCGGCGCCTCCGTTGGCGACCACGATCTCATCAAGTCGACCGCCCTCGAAGCCGGGTTTCGCCTCGACTTCTGGCGCATCGCAATGAAGCCCGGAAAACCGTTCTTCGCCGGGCGCCGAGAACAGACGTGGCTCATCGGCCTCCCCGGCAACCCCGTCTCGGCCTTCGCCACGGCCGTGCTCCTGGCCTTGCCTGCGGTCCGGCAACTCGCCGGATCCAGTTCCCCGGTACCCGAGACCCGACCCGGGATCCTCACCCAACCCCTCGCAAATCCCGATTCCCGGCGCCACTTCATGCGTGTGCACCTCGATCAGGACGCTGCCATCCGCTCCACCGGCACCCAGGGGTCCCACATCCTCTCCACCCTCGCCGCCGCCAACGGCCTCGTCGACGTCCCGCCCCAGACAACCCTCGAGACCGGCTCCGTCGCACGCGTCATCGTCTGGTAAACCGGCGCATCGCGTTCGTCGATGCACAGGGCCAGGTTTTCCGATTCACCCCGCTCGTGGGGCAGCCTGTATTCATGGCCGCGTTCCGCACCCGGATACGGGTGCCGGACGAACCACCGACTCCAATCCGCCATGAAACTCCCCTCCCTCAATCCGCTCCGGGTTCTGTTGCTCAGCCTTTCCCTCCACTTCGCAGCAGCCCACGCCGAGAAGGCGAACCAATCCACCATCCCCGAATCATTGCTCAACCGTCCCGACACGGGCCTGGTTGCCTCTGACGGATTCGCCCCGGAAGCCGAGGGACCTGCCCTCGACCGTGCCAACGGCGGCACGGGATTCAGCCTTCCGTGGGAGTTGGGCGGATTCAACGTTCGCCTCGCCGACAACTACACGGTGCTGACCAATTCGATCCCGGGAGCCTCTGTCCGGACCACGGGCGGATGCGTCACCAGCGCACCGACGGCCGCCATTTCTGGCCTCCACCGGTACCTCGAGGACACCCTGCTGCCCCTGCCCGTCGGGACGTCGGTCTGGTATGTCAGCATCCTGTTCCGTCCCTCGGAACCTCTGGGGAAGGGTGCCTTCAACGGCTTCTTCGGCCTCACGCTCGATGACGAAATCTTCATCGGAAAACCCGGCGGTGGAGCCGTCAACGAATGGGTGATCGAGGGCCGCGGAGGCGAAAGCCAGGTCCCCACCGGAAAGCGCCTCGCCGCCGGTCGTACCGACCTGCTCGTCCTCAAGATCGACTACTCGCGCCCGCGTCGCGTCACACTCTGGGTGAATCCAGCCGGCCGGACGAACGCACCCGCCAAGCCCGACGCCATCTACGACCGACTCCCTCCGTCCATGGGTCGGATCGGGCTCTACTCCACCGGCGGATTCATGGCTGACGAACTCCGCGTCGGGCGGACCTTCGCCGACGTGGTACCCGCACCCTGATGATGCTCCACGGCCGGGTTCAGGCGTCCCCACGCCCAGCCAACCAAGCCGTGAGTCCCTTGTAGGCTGCCACCTCCGCCGGCATCGTACGGAACATCCGTTCGAATCCGTCTCCGGCTCCAGTCGCCTTGATTACCTCGTGCAACGGCCACGTCCGGACGTGAATCAGGAACAGCAACGATTCCCCACCCTCCAATCCAATGAAGGCCTGCTCCTCCAGTCGGAACCACACATCCGTCGTCCCCAACCCCAATCGAGGCCGACCCAGGGCCGGATGGAGGTCCAGTTCGCCCGTCGCAGCCAGACCCCAGTTCTCCCGCTCGAACACCTGTCCAGGCCGCAGGCCGCTCAGGAACCTCCGGATCCGTTCGGCCAACGCCTCGTTCAGGCCCGGCACCGCACCGTGGATCTCCGTCACGGTCTGACCCAGCTTCTCAACCGGATCCCACCCACTCGGAAAGCAAACCACCCCACCGGCCAGCCGATATTCCTCCCCTTCCCGACGAAGCAGCAGGAAGTCCGGAGCCCACTCGGCCGCAACCCGCACCGCCCGCTCCACCGGCTCCGTACCGCCGTCTTCCGCGGCCTGACGCAGGCCATCCCCCAGAATCGACTCCAAACCGCGCCAGCATTCATCCGCCCCTGCCCCCCAGATCACGGCCCGATCCCACGCGCCCGCCAACACCTCACGGCGCGCACCCAGCACCGCCTCCGGCGGGCTTCCCCGATCCAGCCAACCAGACCGACCCGGGCGCAAATGGAATTGAAACCGATAGCCGTCTCCTTCCACCAATCGCCCCAAGGCCGACGAAGGCCGTTCCCAAGAAAAATCCATCGCCGCCAACCTACCGCCCCTCACCCATCACCTCACCTCATTTCAGGAGCGTTGACCGACGCATAAGTCGGCCTGGGATGAGCCTCCGCGGATTCGTTGTAGTCGCCGGGTGGGCCGACCGACCGCGGGGAGAACAAAGGGTCGACATTGATCCAGGGTCTTTCCTTTTGAAGTCATAGGGCGTGGAGAGCGCTGATGGCGAGGTTCGGGTTTGACTGGAGTCGTTCCCGGATCACC
The DNA here is from genome assembly GCA_903842505.1 of uncultured Verrucomicrobiota bacterium. Lineage (GTDB taxonomy): Bacteria > Verrucomicrobiota > Verrucomicrobiia > Limisphaerales > UBA9464 > UBA6176. The sequence continues at coordinate 10,181 of CAIMMI010000037.1, forward strand.
GGGATCGATTCGCCGGGAAAGCACCGCGGCAG
>CAIMMI010000038.1 GCA_903842505.1 uncultured Verrucomicrobiota bacterium
GAGGGAGGCTGTCGTTTCACCCTGCGGGTGACATGGAAACGGCGAAGCGGTGGGGCCTCTGGTTCCAGTCCATCTGTGAAATCGGTGAAATCGGTGGATAACCCAACTGCCGGTTTCAGGGTCAGTCGTTACCGAGAAACAGGGATCATGAACGCGCCCCGACTCGATCGAGTCAGGGCGCCACAAACCTCGCGTCCCGGAGCTTCGGACGAACCTCCTACGGGACGTCCGCCAAACGAACAACCCGGTAAAACCGGCCCCGGTCCGGCGCGGTCAACTGAAAGACCGTGTAGCCACGGACCCCGTCGATCACAGGCATCGCCGGATCCCACGTCAACAGGTCAACCGAGGTCTCCACCCGGTACCGCCCGCCCTCGAGCGTAAACGTCGTCAGTTGGATCGCAGGCCGGACGTCCACCTTACCGTCCGGCGCCTCCGTGGGCGTCGTCGGATCCAGACCGCTCAACACCTCCAACCGATCCGAAAGACCGTCGGCATCCGAATCGATCTCAACGGCGCTCGTTCCCAGGCGCCCCTCAAAACCATCGCCGAGTCCATCGGCATCCGAATCCCGGGACTCCGCAACGGTCACCGTCCGGTAGGCCCCCGCGGCGAAGGCGACGGGGGCAACCAACCCGGCCGGGATCAGGTCCCGTCCTTGGCCGGTGGCGCCCCAGACCCGCAACTGCCCCGAGGGCAACTCAGCGATGTTGTGGCCAAAGCCGCAATCAATCCGTACGACTTCGCCCAGATCGGACGGAACGATCGCCTGACCGTCGGTATTGAGACCCCAAGCCCTGACAGTGCCGTCGCGCAAGCGCACCAGTGTGTGTCCAGCCCCGGCCCGTACATCCGAGACCGGCGGCAACCCGGCAGGCACCGAAGTGGCACCGAATTCGTCACGTCCCCAGCAGACCACCGAACCATCCGCCCGGAGAGCCACCGAATGGTGCCAACCGGCAGCAACGGCAACGACGCCGGAAAGCCCCGCGGGCACAGTCGCCTGCCCATACTGGTTGTCTCCCCAGGCCACAACCCGACCCTGATCCGTGACCGCAAGACTGTGACCTCCGCCAACCGCGATCGCCACCACGGGTCTCCCGATCGTCGGCACCCGATCATACCCACGATCACGGCCACCCCAGGCTACGATCCGCCCATCGGCCTTGAGCGCCAATGTGTGCCACGCACCTGCAGAAATCGCTACCAGGTCCTTCGCGTTCGCCGGCGGCGTGCACTGCCCGTCAAAGTTCAACCCCCAGCATTGAACCGTCCCGTTGGTTCGAAGCGCCACCGTATGGTACCAACCGACGCTCAGACCCTGAACGTCGCTGAGTTCCAGGGGCACCCGGTGGAGCGTGTCGTCCAACCCTCCCCACGAGAGGACGGTACCCAGCACGGGCCATGGGCCCGGATCCGGCTGACCAGCGGTTCCCTGCGGCACAAGCCGATAAAACCTCTCGTCCAACGGTGCCAATCGCAACTCCCGCGTCCGCCCCTGCGGATACGACTTCGGCGCCCCCAGATCCGTCCACGTTTCGCCATTGGCCGACGCCTGCAACTGGTACTGCCTCGTCTGTCGGGCAAACGCATCCAATTCATACATCGGCTCCACGAGGATCCAACCATCGTCCCGTTCGGTCGCAACCGTCGCATCGAACTGGTTCTCCAACTCGGTCCGGTCCACCAACCCGTCGCCGTCCGTGTCCTTCTTCGTCGGATCCGTTCCCAATCGGAGCTCCACCCCGTCTTCCAGCCCATCCCCATCGGTGTCGAAACGGGTCGGATCCGTTCCCGCAGTCACCTCGAATGCCGGATCCAGTCCATCGACATCCCGGTCCCGCTCCCCAACCAGCGCCATCGCGTGGAAATAGCCGGCACTCAACGCGACGACATTCGTCAATCCAGCCGGCACCTTCAGGGTCGGATTGTTCGACTCGCCCCATACCAGCACCCGGGTGTCCGCCAGAAGCACGCCGGTGAAACCGTACCCGGCCATGACCTCGACGGCCTTGGGCGCCGGATTCGGCACCTGGCACTGCCCGAAAAAATCGTCGCCCCAGCAAACCACCTGCCCATCCGTCAGCACCACGACTGTGTGGTTTCCTCCGGCACGGATGCGCCCCACGGGCTCCAGGGCATCCGGCACGTCGCACTGTCCATAATCGTTGCCGCCCCAACAGAACACCTTGCCGTCCTGCGCCAGCGCAACCGTATGGAAAACGCCCGCCGACACCGCCACGATGTCGGACATCCCCTCCGGAAGCACCGTCTGCTCCTGGGAGTCATCGCCCCAGACCACCACGGTTCCATCCGCCTTCAGTGCCACGCTGTGAAAGTAGCCAGCCGCCACCGCCACCACCCCGGTCAAACCGGCCGGAACGTTCGTCTGTCCCATCTGGTTGTCCCCCCAGGCCACGACGGTCCCATCACCCAGCACCGCCAGCGTATGCGCAGCGCCCGAGGCCAACCCCACCACATTCGTCAGCCCAGCAGGGATTCGGATCTGGCCGAGGTCATTCGTTCCCCAAGCCCGGACCTCGCCCTTCCGGTCCACCAGGACCGAGTGGGCCAATCCGCCTGCAACCGCCCGCGCCGGATCTTCCGCAACCGACGCCGGTGTATTGGTCTGACCAAAGGAATTATTGCCCCAAGCGACCGGTCGACCCGCTGGCTGGGCGATCCTCAGGCGCGGCAACCACGGCAAAACCTCGACCTGCAAGGTCCGACTCACCTGAACACTGTCGAATACCGCTGCCTCAACCCGGTACCCGCCCGCATGGGTCTCCTGAAGGCGGTGCAACACCAGCGCCGAGTTCGTCTGCGTCGGCAACGCCACATCCTCGAAGAACCACTGGAACGTGACCCAGTTCGTCACCGTGAGCTTGTTGGTCGTATACGTCGGAGCCTCGTCCGGCATGTCGTCCGGCGGCGGGTTCGTGACAATTACGGTGTTCGTCGCCAGCAGGAACTCCCGGATCGGCTGCACGCGGTACACGAGCGTGTCCGTCGGCAGCAACTGCCGATCCCTCAACTCCTCGAAGAACAGGGGGAAGCTCTTGTTGCTCCGAGGTTGGGTCTGCGCAATGTACTCGGCCAGGTCATTGAACCCATCGGAATCCGTGTCCGCCTTCACCGGGCTCGATCCAAACCGCAATTCCAACAGGTCCGGCAACCCGTCCTTGTCCGTATCCGGCCCGGTCAACGTCGAGGCATCAAGCCAAGGTGGCAGGTTGGTCGCCGTCTGCGCCCTTGCCGGCGCGAACATCGCCAGAAACCAGATGACGGAAACCAACCCCACCGCCCGCAAGGCGAATGGCATCCGACAATCGATGCCGGTGTGGAGGCAGGAAGAAGGAGGAAACGGTTGGGAGGACCTCATGGTTGAGCTTCTTCCCCTGCTTCCAGGCGCGAGCCCAATACCCACTCAAAGGAGACACAGGAAGAGGCACAATCCTTTGCAAGTTCCGTTCCGATTCCCCGGCGCCTCGGTAACATATGAGCGACAGCCAACAAAAAACCCCACCCGATCCAAGGGACGGGTGGGGCAATTGCAGGTAATCCCGGCTCGCAACCGGTCTCCAGCAGACGGCTCAGAAATCGTCTTCGTTCGGCTCAAGGGCCGGACGAACGCCGTACTTCTTCTGCAGGGTCTGCACCACCGCCAGGGGCTTCATGCCGCCCGTGCAGGTCGGGTCACTCAACGAGGCCGCCGCCGCACAGACCGCCGTGAGCAGGACCTTCTGCAGATCCCAACCCTCGTGCAACGCCAGCAAGGCTCCCGCGCAGAAGGCATCGCCCGCACCCGCGGTTCCCGCGATGGCCTTTGCCGGCACCTTCAACGAAGGCTGCCAGTGATCCTTGCCATCCCGCGTCCGCGCGAAGCAACCCTCGGGGAAATGGATGATGACGAGTTCCTTCACCCCGTGCTGCAGGATCGCACCCGCCGCATGACGGAGGGAAACGGTATCCAACTGGCCCTCCTTGCGGATCTTGAAGCCCGTGACCATCCCCGCCTCGTACTCATTGATGATGGCGTAGTCACAGTGCTTGAGCGCCGGAGTGACCACCGCCTTGAAGCGGTCGCTCGCCTCGCTGACGACGTCGACGCAGGTCTTGAGGCCCGCAGCCTGGGCAGCCGCCAGAAGCTTGGCCGCCGGCGTGATGCCTTCCTTGTTCACGACATCCAACTTGTCGAGCAACAGCAGGTAACCCAGGTGGAAAATCCGGGCCTTGGTCTTCGTGAAATCGATGTCCTTGGCATCCCAGAGCCCGTTGGCACCCCGATGATGAAAGAAGGTCCGCTTGCCCGTACCCGCCACCGTCATCACATCCGTGAACGACGTCGGCGCCTCCGCCGTGGACTTGAGGTACTTGGTCTCGATCTTGTGCTTGGCACAGTCCTCCAGGATCTGTTGCCCCAGGGCATCCTTGCCCACCAAACCCGCCGCCTGCAGCGGGAACTCCACCCCAAGCTTCGCCAGGTCGAGAAGGACATTGTACGCCGCCCCTCCCGTTCCTTGGTGTTGCTCCTTGATGTTCGCGAGCTGTTCAAGCCCGGGATACGTATCAATGATCTTGACCTGATCGATAATCCAGTTGCCTCCGGCCAGGATGCCGGAGCGCTTTGAGGCAGGGGAGGCTTTCATTCGCACCACGAAAAAATACCACGCAATGGCTCAGGCCACCGCGAAGTAAGTTTGGAAAGCCTATCCTACATACCCCCCGACTGTCTCCAACGAATTGTGACAACCATGCTCTCCTCGTCACGATACCCTTCGCACGCCAGCCTCATCCTCGCCGGGCCTCCAGAAATGCCTTCAATTCGCCCGCCAAACGCTCCCCGAAACCCGATACCTCCCCAATCTGCTCCGCCGTCGCCATCCGCAAACGCTGCACGGAACCAAACCGCTTCAACAACGCCTGCTTCCGCGCCTCACCGATGCCCGGGAACTCGTCCAGCAACGATTCGCTGATCCGCTTCAATCGCAACTGGGCGTTGTACGTGTTCGCAAACCGGTGCGCCTCATCCCGCACCCGCTGCAGCAACTTCACCGCCGCACTGTCCAACCCCAACCGAAGCGGCTCGGACCGCTCCGGCAGATGGATTTCCTCGTACTCCTTCGCCAATCCCAGCACCGGAATCGTCCCCAGCCCCAACCGGGCCAACTCCGCGCAGGCCGCATTCAACTGCCCGCGCCCACCATCGATCAGGATCAGGTCCGGCAACCGGGGCCCGACTGGCACCGCCGGCACCCAGGGCGCCTCCAACTCGGGTGAATCCCCACCGCCTCCCTCCACACCGGACAACGCCCCCGCCTCCGGCTCGACCTCCCCCGACTTCACCTCCCGCTGCAGCCGCGAATACCGCCGTCGGATCGTCTCCGCCATGCAGGCAAAGTCGTTCTGCTCCGTCACCGTCTTCATCCGGAAACGCCGATACCCAGCCCGATCCGGCCGCCCATGCCAAAAGCTCACCATCGACGCCACCATGAACGTCCCGCTGATGTTGGAGATGTCGAAGCCCTCGATCCGCGCCGGCGGCTCAGCCAACCCCAGCACCCTCCCCAACTCGCGCAGGTCCGCCTCCGGATTGATTGCCACCGGCAGCTTGTAGGGCACCCGCTCGAATTTCTCGGTCTTCTGCGTCGCCCGATCCAGATCCGAGATGGCATCCCGCAATTGCGCCGCCTTCTCGAACTCCAGCGCCGCCGCCGCCTTCTTCATCTCGGCCTGCAACTCCTGCCGCAACTCGTCCGTGACTCCCTCCAGGAATCCGATCCCCGCACGAACCTGCTCCAGATACTGGTCCCGACTCACGTTCCCAACGCAGGGCGCCGTGCAGTTCTTCAAGTTGCCGAACAGGCAATGCCGGTAGTCGGACTCCGTCGGTGTCAGCGGACGACACCCTCGCAGCTTGAACTTGCGCCGCATCATCGTCAGCGCCCGCCGCACCGAACCGCTGTGCGCAAACGGCCCAAAATAAACGCTGCCGTCATCCTTGCGGATCCGCGTCAGCGTGAACCGCGGGATCGGATCGTTCAGGTTGACCTTCAGCAGCAGGAACCGCTTGTCATCCCGGAAGTCGATGTTGAACCGCGGCCGGAAGTCCTTGATCAGCTTCCCTTCCAGCAGCAACGCCTCCGCCTCGCTCTTCACCACGTGCCAGTCGAAGTCGTGGATCGCCTCGACCAGCGCGTTGAACTTCAGATCCCAACCCATCCGCCGCGACGGATGGAAATACTGCGAAACCCGCTTCCGCAATTCGCGGGCCTTCCCCACATAGATCACCGTACCGAACCGGTCCTTGTGCAGGTACACACCAGGCCGGTGCGGCACCTGGGACAGCTTGTTCCGGATGTGGTCCGTCAGGGGCATGCCGGTGCGGCATTCTCCATGAACGCGTAGCACAGGAGGTGCAGGATATGCATCTGAACGTCCTCCACCCGCCCATAATGCGTGTCACCGACGACCACCACCTGCTCGGCAATCTCCGCCATCCGCCCACGCTTCGCCCCCACCAACGCGATCCCCTTGACCCCATGGCTCCGCGCCCACTCATGCGCCTTCACCAGGTTCGGCGAGTTGCCGCTCACGCTGATTCCGATCACGACGTCGCCAGCCCGGGCGTAGTTCTGCAACTGCTTCACAAAGATGTCGTCGTACGAATAGTCGTTCCCCAACGCCGTGATCCAAGGCGTGTTGTCCGTCAACGAGATCACCCGGAACCGCTTCTCCAGCTTGTCCGAAGCCCCCTTGCCCAGGTCGACCGCGAAGTGCGAGGCGTTCGCTGCGCTCCCGCCATTCCCCATCACGAAGATCTGACGGTCCGAGGCATGCGCCTCCCGCAGGGTCTCCACCAAGCCAACCAACTGCCCCGGGTTCAACGAGTCCACCGCCCGCTTCTGCGCGGCAAGATATCCTTCAATCCATTGCTGCATGGCCAAACCCTGCCCCACCCGCCCCGCAAGGTCGAGTCCCTCGGCGGAGAAGCCGATGGACTCCACCCAAACGGCCGGACTGACAGCGGGGATAGCCGTAGGAATTCCCGCCTGAAGAGGGGGAACCCAGCGGTATTCGTTTCAGGAACCCGTCCGGGTGAACGGCAAATCTTGAAATAGATGTTTACACATCCATCTCTCCATAAGCTGTTTGCAAAACATTACCACACCGGATCCCCACTCTGGCACGCAGACAGCTTCCAAACGCCTATGCGTCTGGAGATTCTGGCTCTCGTCCTCGCCCCGTTGTTCTGCGTGACAACGATCGCCAAGGCCGGCCACAACCAATCCGAGAACATCCTCTTCGGCACCATCTGGGCCGATGACAAATCGGTCGCATCCACCAACCTCGTCATCGAGGCCCGCCGCGGCGACGTCGGTCCCGTGGTGGCCAGGTACCGGCTCGGCGAGGATTCAGGCGCCGGAAACCATTTTGTCCTCCGGATCCAACGCGAGACCGCTCCGGTCATCTCCCCGGTAGCCGTGGATGCCCACGAACCCATCACCCTTCTGGTCTCCCTCGAAGGCCGCCCGTCCTTCCGCACTCAGGTCCAACTCCCCCCTCCGGGTCGTTGCCTCCGCATCGACTTCGGTCGCAATGGCGACGCGGTCGATCCCACCGTCGTCGACCCAGTCGGGCATCCCGTGGCAACGATCCCCGTTCCCGCCCGCCGCCAGCAAGCCAGCCCATCCGAACTCCCGAACGAACGCCTCGGAGGCGGTGATCCTGGCGGCGATCGGACGCCGCTGGCTCATGCGGTAACCCAACCTCGCCACCCCGGACCTCTCCCGATTGCCTGGGCGCCTGCCGATGCACGCTTTCCGCGAATGCTGCGGCATCCAGTTGCTCCAAGACCCTTTCCCCGGCGTCCCCTTCCATTCCTGGCGATGCACACCCCGCCACACCCAAGGCCACCCAAGTTCTCTCCCGGCTCGCAACTCGAAGCCGAAAAGGCCGAACTCCCCAC
>CAIMMI010000039.1 GCA_903842505.1 uncultured Verrucomicrobiota bacterium
AAGGGAGCGGGGCGGCAGCAGATCGCGCATGTGGGCTACAAGGTTCAGATCGCCGAGTCGGCGGAGGAGCGCCCGCTGCAGCCGGGCGAACCCACGGCAGGCTTCGTGGTGGGAGTGGTCACCCAGCAGGCGCACCGGAGCAGGGGCAATGGGGTCAGATCTATCCATTTGACAATTGATCGAGGAGGGCGGCAACGAAGGCCTGCATTTCGGGGCTGTTCGGTGCCCGCTTCCAGAACCTGCGGATGCCTTGCGCGGCGGCGGCATAGCTGACACCCGGCTCCTTCCTGACCACCTCGCCCAACCGCCACCCGAGATGCCGTGTCGCGACGGCCAGCAGTCCGTCCCGTCCCCAATCTCCGTGCCGAAGGATCATGTCCTCCCATTCCTGGGAGGGGCAACGGTGTCCATCCGGCGTCAATCGGGTCAATTTTGTCAGATCTGCTCATTTGACGAATCGACGGCGCAGCCAAAGGCGCTGCGAATCGGCAGGGCAGGGGTGTGGCATCGACCCCAGTGCCTCATTCCGGACTGTCGTTCCCGATTCCCTTTCAACCACGAAAAGGCAGTTGGAACCACGGATTGCACGGATGACACGGATAAGCAGGCACTTGGCTTGGGATCGCCGCACACCTGCGAGGTGAGCGCTCGACCGGAATGGAAACCTTCATTCCAGCCCCGGCCATCCTTGGAATCTGTGAAATCCGTGGTCAGACCATCTGCCGCTTTCAGGTTCAAATCTTCTCCGGCAGAACCGTGACGCCAACCTTCTTCGCAGCCGACCGAAGTTCCTTGTCGAGCGTGGCGAGCGACAGACTCGTGCGCATCGCCAGTTCCAGATAAGCCGCGTCATAGAGGGTCAGCCCGTGGGCGCGCGCCAGCGCGAGCGTCGTCGCGGAGGAGTTGGCCGCCGTGTCCGGGTCGGTGTCTATGGCGAGCGTACCCAGGATGCCGAGAAAATGCGCTGTGTCGGCTGGCGTACAGCGTTTACGCCGTTCGCCCATGAGCAGCGTGTTGGTGACTTCCAACCACCAGTGCTGGGCGACAACAGCCCGCCCACCCTGGTTCAGGTGGTCGAGAATTCCGTCGGACTCCGGCGTGGCCTCGCCCGCGAAGAACCAAGCCATCGTGACCGAACAGTCGAGGACGAAGGCGACGCTCATCGCCTGCCTTCCGTCTTCCATGCCTGAAGTTCGGCGGCGGTCGCCGCCCGGCGCACCCGGCCGGCGCGCATCTGCGCGATGGCGTCGCCCACGTCCTGGCGGCTGGGCCGCTGGGCCGGAACGAGTCGGGCGATCTCGGCGTTGTGTCGGGTAATGACGAACTCCTCGCCTCGGCTGACCCGCTCCACGAGTTCGGACAGCTTGCTCTTGGCCTCGGCGAGGGGGACTGAAATGGATAATGCGCTCATAAGGACTGCATTTGATCTAGTCTACGTCTAGGCTATCTGATCGTGGGATGCTGGACAAGCTCGGACGGGATGATTCCTTTGCATTGCCGCTGCCCATTTGACGATTGATCGAGGATGGCGGCAACGAAGGCCTGCATTTCGGGGACGGTTTCCCGCCGGGGCGCAGAGGCGCAGGGAAGCAGGAACGTGGTTCCGTCGCTGCCGTTGTTGT
>CAIMMI010000040.1 GCA_903842505.1 uncultured Verrucomicrobiota bacterium
CCCAAACCCATCCTGTCCATCCTGCTCATCCTGTCCGCACCCACCCCCAACCCATCCTGTCCATCCCTAAGGCCCCTGAACCCGGAAAAAGCGGAGTTCCCCTGCCGTTGAACTCAGGAACGAGATCGCACCGGCACCGGTGGCTGTGATGGATCCGGCGGTCGCCCATGGACCCTCCATCGTCGGCGCGGTCTGCAGTTGGTAGGTCCGCCCGGCAATTCCCTGAAAGCGCACCTCGATCTGCTCGGGCGGACCCGCCAGGAGTTGGATCTCGAGCGCGACCGCCCCGGTGGCCACCCGAACCTGGACCGTGCCGAAAACGACGCCCCCCAGGCCGTCTGAAACCTGATAGCGAAAGGAATCGGCCGCCCCTGGATCAGCCCCGACGGCGGGCACGTAAACCACCCAGGGACCTTCCCGTGACACGGTACCGCCCCCTGCCGACACAGGGTCCACCGCGACCAGTCGCAGCACATCCCAGTCCCCGTCGGAATCGTTCAGCAGCAGATCCGCCGCGAGGACGGAAGCCCCCTGTCCGGGCCGACGCTCCACCTGGTCCTCGATGGCAATTGGGACTGCGTTCACCCAGCGCATCACCTGAGCCCAGTAACCTGCGCGGCCGGCCAGCGTCCCGGCCGATGTCGACGCCGAATGCGCCACCGGTTGCCCGATCGTGCCGCCCAGCCCGTAGCCCGTCCCAAGAACATCGCCGCCTCCGGCGGAGATCACGCCACGGTCCAGGCTCAAGGTCCCCGCGATCGCCGCGGAACCCAGTCCCAACAGCCCCACCATCACCGCCAGATCGAACGTCTTCATGGGTTGCTTCCCGACTTTGCCACGGTGGTTTCCGGGGGCCGTTCGCCGTCCTTCCAGAATTGCTGCTGAACGATCTTTCCGTCCTTGAGAGTCACCTCGGCCTTCGGGCAACCGCTGGGAAACCACGCCCGGGACAGGCCCTCCGGCTGACCGGCCCGAAGCTGAACCTCCTCTCCCAGCACCCCGTTTTCGTGCCAGCGCCGAAAGGTCCCCTCCAGCTTCCCGGCCACAGCGGTACCCTGCGACAGCAGGGTGCCGGTTTCATACCAGCGCGTGACGGTCCCCTCGCTCACCCCGGCCACGAAGTGCTCCCGGACCTGCAGAACCCCGTTGGTGAACCACCCTTCGGAAACCCCGTCCAGCCGGCCGGCCGCAATCCACGAGCGCGACTTGGGCCCCGCCCCGGGATAGCTCTCCTCCATCCAGCCGGTGAAGGCATTCGTTTCGCCGTTCCGAACCATCCGGCCCTGCTGCAGCACCAATTCTCCCAGCGGCGCCGCGACCGCCGGCGCGGGCGGAGCCTTCGTCTGCCAACGCCGAACACCCAGCACCACGCAGGCCACCAACACAGCCAGGGCCAGGCCGATCCAGTAACGTCCCCAAACAGAGGTGTTCCCCGCGGAATTGTCGGACATGGGAAGGAAGACGGACCTATTCGACCATGAGGCGGTAGAATCGCGTTTCCGGCTGGTCCGTCGGCTTGATCGCCTCGACTTCCACCACGCGCACGTCCGTACCCACAAACACCGAGCGGGTGGTCCCTTTGGCGCCCTCGGCCGGGACCCGGAACGATGCCGGCGCCCACTCCTTCAGGTCCATGGAGCCTTCCAGCCGATAGCTCCGGCCGCGGATGGAGGTGAACTTCATCCGAGCCCCGGCTTCCCGGACCTCGGTGATCTCCAGCGCAAACCCGTTCGCGGGGTCAAACGCGTACGTGCCCGCCAGGTATTCCTTGAGATTGCTCATGCCGTCGCCGTCGGAATCATCCCCCGGATTGACCTGCGCGAGGTCCGCATGGATCAGGCGTTCCCAGGCGTCGGGAAGACCGTCCCCGTCACTGTCTTCCCCGAGGGTCAGGTCCAGCCGGGTCTGCTGCCCCGGCAGTCCGAGTTTGACGAAGCTGCCCTTCAGCTGCATGGGCAGGTAAGTCACGTTGCCGATCTTCACCCGGATCGTGAACGGCATGGCCGGTCGCAGCGCAGTCGGCTGATACAGGTCGGAGGTGAGCCCGGCATCCATCGGCACGGCCAGGCGATAGTTGACCGTCGGCTCCACGCCGCTGACGACCTTGGTCTTCCACACCGTGCCGCTGGAGGTTTCGAGGATGACCTCCGCGTTCGCGAGGCGGACCGGGGTTCCGTATTGGTCCCGGACCGTCCCGAAAAAGAGATGGTGCGGAGCCGGTGGGAAAGCCCGGACCGCCGGGACGAGGGACGCCCCGAGCAGGAGCGCCAAGAGGAAACGCGCCCAGGCGAACCCTCCCGTGGTGCCGGCCTGGCCGGACATGCGATTCAATGGTTTCATGGGGTACGAGGTCAGAGGTTCAGTTGCCCGAGAACGAGTAGGTGACGAAGTGCAGCTTCACGTCCTTGACCGTCCGGATGAAGCGGTCCAGGCCCTCATTGGGATCGTTCAGCAGGGTGTAGCCCGGGATCACCAGCTTCCACTGGGTGTTCCAGACCGAGCGACCGATCAGGCGCCGGTTGGTGTATTGGGAGGGTCGCAGGGACCCGCTGCTGCCGTAGATGTCGTTGCTGAACGCCGCCGTGGTCGACACCGGCCGGAAGGCCTGGTGCTTCCGCAGGGTGAACAACGGCTCCGACAGCGCATCCGCCGACTGATACAGGTTCGACGAGGAGAACGCCGAGGCGCCCAGGTTGAACGGCAGCGGCACCGCCGCATCGTTCACGTTCCAGCTGCGGATCGCGCTCGAGTCGCCGAGCGGCGGACTGCGCATGGAATCCACGCCCACCGGGATCAGGTAGATGTAGGGCGTGGCGGAAAGCCCGTCCGTGCTGAGGAAGGTGAGCGACGGAGGGGTAACCGACGTCCCGCCCGTCGCACCCACGGCTCCGGTGTTGGCCAGCGGGTTATCCATGCCCTGGTAGTTCTCCAATGCCACCCCGGCCGCGAACAGCTTCGTGGCAAAGGAGGACAGGCTGTAGCCATGGTCGCCCGCGGCGGTCGGCAACCCGAACAGGTTGCGCCCCGGCTCGATCGTCGTGCTGAAGGTCAGCACCAGTCCCGGCACCGGCAACCCGCCGCCCGGATCAATCTGCTGGCAGTAGCGCTTCACGTCGCCGTCCTCCAGCAGGTTGGCCCGGCGGGCACCCTGGAGCATGTCCTGCCAACGGGCGTCGCCGTCGGTCCCGGGCAGGATCCGCATCTGCTCCGTGCGGAGCGACACGGTCGTGCCGTAGGCATCCGGGTTGTTGAATCCGAGGCGTCCGCGGAGCACGTCCCAGTCGGCCTTCATCTCGGCCATCGCACTGGACAGTCCGGGATCCCCGGTGTTGCTACCCGCATATTGCGGCTCCCCATTCTTCACCACGCCCAGGGCCCGGGAGCTGATGATGCGGTTGACGAACGCCTTGCCCTCGGCACTGCCCAGCAGGCCGGTTTCGTAGTCGTAGGCGTTGGCGGCCATGTAGGCGTAACGCGAGGCGAGGTCGAAGAGCGACTTGTAGCGCTCCAGCTTCTCGTTGCGGAAGATGCGGAAGGCCGCATCGCGGGTGCGGTAACCCTGCACCACAGCTGCTGCACGGCGACGGGCCACGAGGCGCTCGGCCTGGATCCGCTCCCCGGCGGCCACGTCCGCGCGGACCCGTTCATAGGCATCCTGCAACCGGCGCGTGTCCTCGTTGATCCCGATGAAGGCGGCCTGGACCTGTTTCACTCCAAGGCCGATTTCATAGACCATCTCCTGGAGCTTGGCCTGATTTTCCAAATCGAAGTTGGAGAGTTCAAAGTCCTGGATGGCCGCTTCGTATTCGTTGATGGCGACCATGGTGGCGGCGTTGACTCCAAACTGGATCCCTCGCACAACCCCAACCGTTGAGGCCTTGCTCAACGACAGCACTCCTCGCAACACCGACATGTAGTCACCGCCAATCGCCAAGCCGGCGATCAGAACATTGGGAATCGACTCTCCCAAGGTTTCCGCTCCGTCGTTGATTGTGTTTTCGATGCCATCCGCCGCCAGATTTGAGATTTCCAGGAAGCGTTGGGCATCCGCGATCTTGGCCTCGTTTCCTGCAATGCCCAGGAAGTTGCTGCGCAAGGCCAGCTGCTTCGCGACCTCCGCCTCGAACAGTTGGATCTTCTTGTCGAGGTCCTGCTTGTCGCTCTCCGCTACCGCGGCATACGCGTTGAAGAGATGGTTGTACGCAGCGATGACCTCCGAGATGTCCGCCTGCAGGCG
>CAIMMI010000041.1 GCA_903842505.1 uncultured Verrucomicrobiota bacterium
TCGACCAATCCCGCCTGGCCCTCGAGAGCGCGGAGCAGCGGATGGAGCGGTTGATCGAGGATCTTTCGCACACGCGGGCGACGGCGGAGAATCTCTATTTCACGGATCCGTCGTTCCGGGTGGTGGTCTCGCGGGCGGAGCGGCGGGCGGAGGCGGAGTTGGACTATGCGGTGGATCGGTTGTATCGGCTGGCCAAGACGCTGGAGTATGAGTGGACGGAGCCGTATCAGAACCCGCTGGTGATCCCGGCGCTGAGCGGCGAACCGGCGGCGTTGGAGAACCCGTTGTTCGATCCGTTCACGCAGTTGGACTCGGTGTTCAACATCCGGAGTTCGGATGAGGCGAAGGACTACCTCGACGCGCTGAAGGCGTGGGACAGCAAGCTGCGACGGATCAACCTCATCAGTGTCCGCGGGCCCAACCATGCGGGACCGGTTTCGGCCGAGCCCATCTCGCTGCGGGACCGGATCTTCCATTTCCGGCCCCTGACCCTGACCAGCGGTATCGACACCAATGGACTGATGGTGACCAACGTCCATGTGACCCTGCCGGACTCGATCCGGCAGTTCCGGGATTTCCTGGAAACGCGTCGGGTTCCCACGCCGCAGAATCCGTCCAATCCCTCGTTGGAATTGCGCTTTGCAACGACGATCGAGGACAACCGCTTTTTCCCGGCGACCGGGTCGGAATGGAACATGCGGATTGCGTCGGTTCGGGTGGACCTGTTGGGGGAGAGTGGGGTGAGTGGCACGCAGGTGGCGGAGGTGGACCTGACCCAGAGCGGGATGGTGACGTTGCGGCGATTCTTCGCGGAGCCCCCGGCGGCCGACGATCTCTACAAGCTGACCTTCAATGCCGGTCGCATTGATCGTTCGGCGTTCACGATCAAGGTGCCGGCTCGCATCAACGGGGCGACGGGCGGCCGACCGCTGGCCGAGTTCGAGTCCCGCGGTCTGGAAGGACGGCCGGTGGCGGCGACCGAGTGGATCCTGCGCATCGATACGGCCAAGCCGGCGAACCGGTCCATCGACTTCTCCAAGGTCAAGGACATCGTGCTGCGCTTCACCTACACCTACGGCAATCCCCCAGAGTTCCCGGGATTCTGAGCTTATGCGCATTTTCGACATGAGGACGTGGTTGGAGATCCCGGGGCGACAAGGGATCCGCGGGATCGTGGGCATGGGGGCGTTGATCCTGTCCGGAGCGATGCTTCTGGCGGAGGAGGCGCCGGTGGCCCGCGTTGGCGGTCGCGAGGTGCCCGCGTCGGCCCTGCGGTCGGCAGTGGCGCGGACGGGATTGCCGGTGGACCGACCGGAGACGGTGCGGGAAGCCGTGCGGCAACTGGTGGAGGACGAGGTGCTGGCCCTGGAGGCGCGTCGGCAGGGATTGGATCGGGATCCGGAGGTCGTGGAGACCGTGCAGCGGATGATGGTCCAGAAGCTGTTGGCCCGGGAGGTCGATGCGGCGGTGGAGCGCAGGCCGGCGACGGAGGCGGAGTTGAAGGAGTTTCACTTGAAGAACACCGCCCGCTACGCCACGCCGACCATGGCCCGGGGGCAGGTGGCCACCATGCTCCTGCGGACGAATCGGGAGGTGGTGCTTCAATACGCCGCGGAAGCGGTCGAAAGGTCGCGGACGAATCGGTTCGAGGAGGTGGTGAAGCGGTATTCCGATTTTGCCCAGGAACGGATTGGCGGCGGTGAGACCGGATGGTTGGTCGAGGGGCAACCCTCGAAGAAGTATCCGCCGGAGGTGCTGGCGTCGCTGCTGGCGATTTCCCAGGTGGGTGCGGTCGGAGCTCCGGTCGTGACGGATCGGGCGGTCTATGTGGTCCGGTTGGTTGAGAAGCGGGCGGGGGCGATCACGCCTTTTGAGCAGGCGCGTCCGCAGGTGGAAAGGGACTTCCTTGCGGCCCGTCGGCAGCAGGCTCATGACGCGTTCCTGGCCCGGTTGCGGCAGTCGGTGGAGGTGCAGGTCGAGGAGACGGTCGTCCAGCAGGTCATCCGGGAGAATCAATCCAACGCGCGCCCGCCGGCAGCGCCTTTCCGGGGGGGGCAATGAGCGAGATTGGGATGGGAGGGATATCCGCAGATGGCGCCGATGGCGCCGATAGGGAGGCAACGGGGGCTCCGAGTTCCCTGAGCCGAACTGGCACTCCCACGTTGCGTCGTCATCGCGCTTCTGACCCAGGTCCATCTGCGTCATCTGCGCCATCTGCGGATCCAATCGCTGATTGGAGGCGGAAGGATTCTGTGGATTCCGGGCTGGGTGGGCGGGCTGGGTTTCGCTGGAGGGTTTTGTGGTGGGTTTGGGTGTTGGTGGGGGGAGCGGGTGCATGGGCGGCGGATGTGAAGAAGGGGGTGGGGTTGGACAAGATCTCGCTTCCGAGTGGGCCGGGGTCGATCGAGGGGCTGGGGGATGCCTTTGAGCCGCAGTTGAACACGGGGACGTCGGCGTACTCGGTCAAGGTGGCGATCCCACCGGGGACGGCGGGCCTGCAACCGGAGGTGGTGTTGCGGTATAATGCCGGGTCGGGGAATGGACCGTTCGGACTGGCGTGGAGCTGGGCGCCGATGTCGATCCAGCGTCAGGTGGAGAAGGGGCTGCCCGGGTACGATGGGGCGGATACCTTTACCTTTCAGGGCGAGGAGTTGGTGGAGCTTTCCGACGGGACCTTCCGCGTGGAGAACGAGTCGGGGTTCATGCGCATCCGACGCGTCGGGGAGGGATGGGAGATCCACGACCCGACAGGACGCCGTTATCTGCTGGGGGCTTCGGCGGAGGGACGCGTGCAGCGTCCGGGTGGGAACGGGTTCAGCGGGACGTTCCGGTGGTGGGTGGAATCGGTGACCGATGTCCACGGCAACCGGATGGAGTATCGCTATGTGACCTACCCGGACTCGCCGGGAGAACGGTATTGCTCGGAGATCCGGTACGCGTTGTCCGGAGATCATTTCCATGCGGTGACCTTCGATCATGAGGTGCGGACCGATGCCTTCAGCAGCTACCTGAGCGGATTCGAGATCCGGACGGCACGGCGTTGTCGGGAGATCGGGGTGCGTTCGGACGGTGTCCTGGTGCGGCGTTACCGACTCGATTACGAACCGGACCCGCTGGATCCCGTGGAACGCGTGCCGGCCGGGGACGTGGGGGCGCTTTTCTCGCTGCTGCGGAAGGTGGTCCAATGGGACAATCGGAACGGAGTCGGAGCTTCGTATCTGCCGCCGCTGCGGTTTGGCTATACCCGGATGGATGCTGAGCAGTCGGTTCGGGGACGGCTGACCGACACCCCGCCGTATTCCCTCGGCAATCCGCAGATGGCCTTGGCGGACATCAATGCCGACGGGCTTCCCGACCTGTTCTACACGGACGCCGACACGGGGCGGCACACGGTTTACTACAATCTCGGCCGGGGCCGGTTCGGGCCGGAGACGGAGTTCGTGGCCGCACCCACCGCCGTACGCCTCGGTGCGGATACGGTGCAGTTGGTGGACGTGGACGGCGACGGACGGATCGACCTGCTGGAGAAGTTCGGCGGGCCGTTCGATCGGTTCGTGTTCCATGCGGCCACACGACAGGTGCGCGATCCCGACGACCGCCGTCCGTCCTGGGAGCCCGAGGCCAGCTTCGAGACGCCCTTTCCGGGGTTTGACCTCGCGGACCCGGCGGTGCGTTCGCTGGATCTCGACAACGACAAGCGGATGGATTTCCTGCGGACGACGCTGTTCGGGATGGAGTTCTACCTGAATCGGACGAACCGGTGGGAGACCCGTGGCCTGTTCCTCTATGGCGAGCCGGAACTGGGCGACCTGACGTCCTTGGATGCGGTCGAGTTCAGCCGTCTTGGGGAAGGCGGGCTCGAGGTGCCCAACGAACAGATCAAGCTGGCGGACATGAACGGCGACCGGTTGCTGGACCTGGTCCGGGTCCACGCCTTCGGCACGTTGCTCGAGGTGACCTTCTGGCCCAATCGCGGCGGCGGTCGGTGGGGGCAACGGCTGGACATGACCGGATCGATCGATCTGGGAACCATCCCCGCAGAGGACGTCCAGCTCCGCGACATCAATGGCGATGGACTGGCGGATGTCGTCGGGGTGGGGCCGGCGCATGTTTCGTTCTGGGTGAATCGGGGCAATGGGAGCTTCTCCGGCGAGTTTCGCCGCGAGGGGACCCCGGACTATATCCGCGGCCAGACGGTCCTCCAGCAGGCCGACATCAACGGCAATGGTTCGACCGATTTCCTTTGGGAGAACTTTGATCCCGCCACCGGAACGTGGGTCGTGGAATACGTCGATTTCCTCGGGGAGACCAAACCCAACCTCCTCGCCACGATCGACAATGGCATCGGGCTCCGCACCGCCATCCAGTATCGGGCGACCACGGAGTATTACCTCGATGCCCGCGACGCCGGGGTAGCCTGGAAGACGCGGCTGCCGTTTCCGTCGGTGGTGGTCGCGCGCATCACCAAGCAGGTCGGCGTGGATCTCGACGGACACCCGGGACCCGACGAATACGTGTCGGACCTGTATTACCGCGATGGCTTCTATGATGACCGTGAGAAGGAATTCCGCGGGTTTGCCTTTGCCAAGAAGGTGGAGCGGGGTGACGACCGGTACAGCGGGGCCGATGCCATCCCGGTGCACTCGCCCGGGACGGTGACGCGGTTCGCCTTCCACACCGGAGTTCCCGATGGGGCCGACAACGACGACAACAGCCTGATCGACGAAACGAAGGGCGCCTCCGGGTATGAGGAAGAGCCGTTGAAGGGACGCGTCCTGTGGACCGAGGTGACGCTCCTCACCGGGGATGTGGGGGGATCCTTCCCGACACAACGCGACGGGGAACCGGCGTCCGACGACGTGGTCTTCACACGGGAATCCAACACCTGGCGTGTGCTGTCGCTGCACGGTCCGGGCAGCGGGTTCACCTACCGGGATGCCCAGGGGATTGTTCGGCCGGAGTATTCGTCCGCCGCGGGGACGTTGGGCGACCGGCATGTGCGCTTTGCCTTTGGTGCGGCCCACCGCAGGGAAATCATCGAGGCGAACGGGGCGTTGCGCGCCGTGGATCCCACCGTTCCGGCCCGGACACCCAAACGGATCGAATCGAGCGTGGAGATGGATCCGTATGGGCATCCCTTGGTCGAGCGGAGCCTGGGCGAGGCCTCACCGGGATCGACCTACGAGGACGAGCGGTTCGCATTCCATGAGTACGGCTTCAACCTCGAGGCGTGGATCCTCGGCGTCCCGGTGCGGCAATGGGTGACGGATGAGAATGGGCAGTTCGTTTCGGAAACCCGGAATCATTACGATGGCGAGCCCTTCGTGGGATTGCCGCTGGGGCAGGTGGGGGCCCGGGCGCTGTTGCATCGGGTGGAACAACGGGTGAACGGCACCAATGTCGTGCCGGCCTTCAGCGAGATTTCGTCGGTGGTCGGCGATCCCCGGACCCACAGCACCGCCACGGTGGTTTCCCAGCGCCTGCAGTACGATTCCTTCGGCAACCCGGTGACGGTTCGGGATCCGTTGTACGCCGCCTCGGGGCAGGGCCACGAGAAGGCCTACGAGTACGATCCCGTGTTCCATGTCTATGTGGAGCGCGAGGTGATCCGGGTGGGCGGGGATACCCCGGATCTGGTGGCGACGGCAACGTATGATCGCGGTGCCGGGGTGATGACCGGGTTCGTGGATTTCAACGGGAACGCCACCACCTTCCAGTACGACAGCTTCTGGCGTCTGGTCGGGATCGTGAAGCCCGGGGACACTGCGGCCCTGCCGACGGCGCGCTTCGCCTACACGCCCGGCGATCCCTTCCGCGGCCTGCGGTACGAGTACGATGTCGCCGGGACCCTCTCGCTCCGGTCCACCGCCGATGCCGTGGTGGTGAATGCGGTGACCACCTGGCAGCGGGAGCAGTCCGGTTCCGCCAACGTCTTCACCACGATCAGCTTCACCGA
This sequence comes from uncultured Verrucomicrobiota bacterium, assembly GCA_903842505.1. Taxonomy (GTDB): domain Bacteria; phylum Verrucomicrobiota; class Verrucomicrobiia; order Limisphaerales; family UBA9464; genus UBA6176. The sequence continues at coordinate 5,957 of CAIMMI010000041.1, forward strand.
CGGTGGAGGGCACAAGCTGGGCACGGTGCACGAGAGCGACGTCGCGGGCGAATGGGTGGCAAAGGATTTCAAGCGCTTCTCGAGTCAGGGCGAAGAACGGAAGGCGTTCCTGCCATTCATCGCCCCGACCGCGACCTACGCCGTGCCCGACGAATCCCGGACCCACGTGGCGAGCTTCCATGACGCCGCCGGTCGGGTCTTCCGCTCGGTCAATCCTCCGGAATCCGCCGTCGCCGGGGCCCGCCAGACCGAGACGCGGACGGTGTACCTGCCGCTGGAGACGATCCTCTTCGACGAGGAGGACATTGAGCCTGCTTCCCCCTACTTCAACACGCCGCACATCCAGTGGAAGGATGGGCTCGACCGGTTGATCGCCGTGACCGAGGTCACGCGTCTGAATGACGACGGCACCCGCGCCGCCTCCACCAACCATTGGGTCACCCGCTACGCCTACGATCTCAACGACAACCTCACCCACATCGTCGACAGCCAGGGCAACCAGAAGTGGTTCCGCTACGATGGGCTGAAGCGGAAGCTGTTCATGAACGATCCGGATCGCGGGATCATGGAGTACTCCTACGATGAGGCGTCGAACCTGAAGTCCACCCTCGACGCCAAGGGGCAGCGGATCACCTATGCCTACGACGGGGTGAACCGGTTGCTGACCGAGGATTACCTGGATGCGGCGGGACGTTCCCCCGACGTGCGGTATGCCTACGATCGCTCTGCCGGCGCCGTGCCCGTGGGGGATGGCTCGACCGCCACCGCCCGGAACCTGCGTGGGATGTTGGCCAGTGTGGCGGATCTCAGTGGTGAGGAATATACCAGTTACGATGCCCGTGGCCGCGTGGAATGGGTGGTCAAGCGGCTTCCCGACCCGGTCTTCCTGGCCACCACCAACCGTCCACTCGCCCAGCGCCTCGTCAGCTTCCGCACAGGCTTCGAGTACGACGCCCTCGATCGGGTCACCCACCTGACCTATCCGGACAACGACCGGATTGGATACGAGTACAATGCGCGGAACCTGCTGCGTCGGATCACGGGAGGTCCTTCGGGCAGTATCGTCTCGGACATCGCCTACCGGGCCTCGGACCAATTGGAGCGGATCGACCATGGAAATGGGGTGCGCACGGCCTATTCCTATGATCCGCGTCTGCGCCTGAATCGGCTCCAGACGGGGGCCAATCTGGGCAGCGGGGCGTCCCTGATCGATTTCCAGTACGAGTTCGATGGCGTCTCCAACATCCAGGCGATCCGGGATCAACGCCCGGCCAGCGCAGTGCCACGGGGCGACAAGCGCCGGAACACGCAGGTGTTCCAGTACGACGACCTGTATCGCATTACGCGGGCCGCCTATTCGTTCGCCCTGCCCGGGGAAGCGGACGCCGCCAATGGCTTCGTCAGTTATCGCTACGACCGCATCGGCAACATGCTCGAACAGCGGTCGGACATCGTTCACCTCGATCGGGGTGTCAGTGTCACGGATCTCGGAGCGATGGGCTATGGCGGTGGCGACGGACCCCAAAACCGCCGCGGCCGGACGACGGCGACGCCGGGTCCGCATGCCCTGACGTCGGTCGCCGTCGGCAGTCGGGCCTTTCCCTATGATGCCAACGGCAACATGACCGTGATCGACGGCATGACGAACACGTGGGACTTCAAGGATCGGTTGGTGCGTGTCGAGAACGCCGAGATGCGGGCTGACTACGCCTACGACTACAGCGATCGCCGGGTAATGAAGTCGGTGTTCTGGAAGGTTCCCTCGACCAACAACGTTTCGAAGGCGAACCCGGGGCATGTGCTGTATCCGGACAAGTATTTCGAGGTGCGCGAAGGGGATGCTCCGGTGAAGTATGTGTGGAATGGCAACACCCGCGTGGCGCGCGTCTCCGGGAGCCTGGCCACCGCCGCCCGGGTCCAGCGCTTCCGGTTGTTCCCGGGTCAGAACCTGCTGTCGCTGTCGATCACGGCGACCAACACCGCGGGCGTGTTCGACGCCGGTGGAACGGTTGCGGGAGCCGTGACGGGGATCCGACGCTGGGTGGCCGCCGGGAATGGGTGGGCGGATCTGGTCGCGGGCGAGGTGTTGCCGGCCGGGACGGTCCTGTGGGTCGAGGCGTCCACGAATACGGTTTGGGCGGTCACGGGGGCTTATATACGGCCCACGTCGAAGACGTTGTCGACGGGAGCCCAGTTTGTCGGAGGCTGGGGCCTGGATCCTCTGGAGGTCAGTCAGGCCCTGCCGGCTGCGATGTCGTTCTGGCACTGGGAACCCAATGTCCAGGCGTGGGCACAGCGATTGGCCGGTGCACCCAGTCCCGGATGGACGCCGCCCGCTCTCATTCCCGCCGGTGCTGGGCTGTTCGTCCGGCCGGAGGCCAGTTCCACGCTGGCGGTGCCCGAGGCGGCGCTGGCGGTGCGCTATTATCATCAGGATCACCTGGGCAGCAGTAGTGTGCTGACCGACGCCGATGGTGCACTCGTAAGCGAGACCGCGAACTACGCCTTCGGCTTCGCCCGCAACGAATTCCTGTCACGCAACGTCCGGGAGGCTTACGGATTTACGCAGAAGGAAAGGGATGGGGAAAGTGGGAAGAACTATTTCGAGTCGCGATATTACCTGCTAATTGCAGGCCGCTTCGAGAGCGTGGACTTCATTTGCAAGGATTCCAAGGGATCTATTGCTCAAAATCCTCAAGACATCAATCCATTCGCCTATTGCAGTTTGCGTCCGACTACCCTTATTGACCCAACAGGCTGTAGCGGTGTGCAACCAACCCTAATCGTGTACCGCCAGCACCCCTCGCAATCCACAGCTGATTACACCAGAAGTGGAAAAAACGGCTCGTCTGAAGGAGTATATCAATACAAGTCTATTGATACCGTATTGAGTAGAGCGGTATTAAAGCAGGACGGAAAACCTGACATCGA
>CAIMMI010000042.1 GCA_903842505.1 uncultured Verrucomicrobiota bacterium
GCAGTCCATGATCCGCCGCGTGGGGGCACGCAGCCTACAGCCTGCGACCTGGTAGGCCCGGGTGCCCTCACCCGGCGCGGCTCGTGATCCGCCGCGTGGGGGCACGCGGCCTACAGAACGGAGTTGAACCCCGCCCCTTAAACCCCAGTCCCCAGTCCTCTGGAAACTGGAATCTGGCAACTCCCCCCTTACTTCAGCGCAGAAACGCCTCGTGCAACCCGCCGTCGACCGTGATGACCTGGCCGGTGGTCTTGCTGAGGCGGTTCGTCACCAGGAGGAAATACGCCTCCGCCTGATCAGCCGGGGTGATCGGCGCCTTCGTCAGCGTCCGATCGGCATAGAACTGCGCCAGCTTCTTCACCAGCGATTCCGTCGCCTCATCGTCCGTGTACGGAATGTTGTACTTGGCGAGCGACCCGATGACTCGGTCGCGAGGGAACATCGCGCTGCCCTGCACGACCGTCGCCGGAGCCACGCCATTGACGCGGACCAGCGGGGACAGCTCGATCGCCATCTCGCGAACGAGGTGGTTGGCGGCCGCCTTCGACGTGTCGTAGGCCACGGACCCCTTCTTCGCGACCACGGCATTCGCGCTCGTGGTGAGCACCAGATTGCCGCGCAGACCCTGCTGCTTCCACGTCTTGGCCGCTTCATCCCCGACGAGATAGCTGCCGGTGACATTGATGCGGAAGGTGAGGTCCCAACGGTCGTCCGGAATATGACCACTGGTGTCGCTCGGGACGAAGATGCCCGCCGTCACGCAGATGGAGTCGAACCCACCGTATGCAATCGCCACCTTGTCGAGCATGGCCCGGATGCTGGCGCGGTTGGTGATGTCCGCCGCGAGACCGATGGCCGGCCCGCAGTTCGACAGGCCGGTGCCGGCAACGCCGATGCCCTGCCCCAGCTTGTCCGTGATCTCCTTCGCCGTGGCTTCGGCCGCCGTGGCGTTGAGGTCGACGCACACAATGTGGGCGCCCTCGCGGGAAAGGCGGAGCGCGGTCTCACGCCCGATGCCGCTGCCGGCACCAATGACGATGATCACCTGCCGCGCGAGTTCCTTCTCGGGTGGCATGCGCTTGAGCTTCGCCTCTTCGAGGAGCCAGTACTCGATGTCGAAGGCTTCCTGCTGCGGAAGCGCGATGTACCGGTCGATGGCTTCCGAACCGCGCATCACCTCGACGGCGCAGTTGTAGAACTCGGCCGTCACGCGGGACTCGGACTTGTCCTTGCCCCAGGCGACCATGCCGATCGACGGCAGCAGGACCACCGTCGGATTCGGATCGCGCATCGCGGGCGAGTCCGCGCGGCGGCAGCGTTCGTAGTAGGACGCGTAGTCCTTCCGGTACTGTTCGATGCCGGACTTGATCGACTTCTGCAGCGAGGCGACGAAGGCGTCGATGGCGGTGTCCGAGAAGTCCTTCAACTCCCCTTCGAGCGGCACGTACAGGGGCTTGATCTTGGTGCGCAGGAAGTGGTCGGGGCAGGACGTGCCCAACTCGGCGAGCCGGGGGGCCTCCTTGGAGTTCACGAAGCGCAGGATCTTGGCGTCGTCCTGGACGGTCGCGATGAACCGCTTCTGCTGGCTGACCTGACCGCGCAACCACGGCAGGAGACGGGCCAGAACCTTCTGGCGGACTTCTTCCGGCAGGCTGACAACCGCCGCACCACCGAACGCGGTGGCATCGCCCCCCTTCGCCTGGTAGGCCGCCTCGATGTAAACCGCCGCGCGCTCGATATAGTCGAGCGTCCGCCGATAGCAGGTGGCGTCCTCGTCGTCCCAGGAAATGAACCCATGCTGGCCCATCATGATGGCCTTGGCCGACGGGTTCTTGCGGCAGATATCCTGCATCGCCAGACCCAACTCAAAGCCCGGGCGCATCCACGGCACGTAGTCCATCTCGCCGGCAAAGACCTCACGCGTCAGGTCCTGGCACCGCGCGCTGGCCGCAATCGAGATCACCGCGTTGGGATGCATGTGATCCACATGCTTCGCCGGGATGAACGAGTGCAGCGGTGTATCGATCGACGTCGCCCGCGGATTCAGGTTGAACGTCGCGTGCGTGTACATCGCGACCATGTCGTCCTCGGCCTTCGACTTGAGTCCCTTGTCCGTGCGCGCCGCGTAGGACTTCTGCATGCCGATCAGCTTGGACTGGTACAACGACGAGAAATTCTCGCGCGTGCTCGTGCGGAGGTCGCCGCCGGAACCCTTGACCCACAGGACCTCGACCTTCTCACCCGTCAACGGATCCGTCTCCGAGAGCTTCGAGGACGTGTTGCCGCCACCGGTGTTGGTGACGCGTTGGTCCGCGCCCAATTGATTGGACCGGTAGACCAGCCGTGCCACCGGATCCAGGCGGTTGGCCGCCTCATCCACCCATGAAAAGTCGACGTACTGATGACTCGTGTTGTTACCCATGTTCGATCCCGTGATTCCCGCGCACGACGCAGACCAGCAGCCACCTCGGCTGTCCAGCGCATCGGAAAACCCACTTCGCCATCGCCCCGCCCGGTCGGCAATCGGAAATTCTGACCGGGACTGGGCGACGGCAGCGCCCCCGCGGCCTCACTCCGATGGGAACTCGAACTCGACCTTCCCCTTGTCGCCCATGACCAGGTGCGCCTGAAACGGCTTGCCCGTGCGGCTGACAAACCCCTTCAACAGATCCGTCTTCCCGCCCGTCAGCAACTTGTCGAACTGCTCCGCATCCAACCCCTGCTGCAGGATCGTCTTGCCCACCTTGAACGTGCAGCGGCGACCGTCGGCCTGCGTCTTTTCGCAGAGGTAATTCTCGCCTCCGACATACACGGCTCCCCCGCACTTGGGACACGTCCCCAGCGACGTCTGTCCCTGAAAGTCGAACTTCTCTTCCGGCGCTGCCGCCGCCCCCTTCTTGCCGCCCGCCTTCTTCTCTCGGGGCGGAAACTCGAAGCTGACCTTGCCCTCCTTCAGCACCAGGAAGGCCTCGAACTTTCGGTTCGTCTTCCGCGACACGAACCCCTTCAGCACCTCCGTCTTCCCCGTCCCCAGCAACCGACCCATCTGCGTACGGTCGACCGTCTGCTGGAGAATCACGGCACCCGACCGGAAATCACACGTCTTGCCCGCGCCCACTGCCTTTTCGCAGGTGTAGTTGACGCCGTTTTCAAAGACGCGCGACTGGCACTTCGGGCACGCACCCACAGGCTCCTTGCCCGTGAAGTCCGGCACTGAATCCGCACCGCCCTCGCCGTCCTTGCCCTCGTCGCCAAAGTCGAACTTCACCTCGAACTCCGGCGTCAGCTTCAGCATCGCCGCGAACGGCCGACCCAGCTTCGACCGGAACCCCTGAAGCGGACCCAACTGCTTCTCGCGGACGAGTGTCTCCACCTCCGCCGGCTCGAACATCCGACCCGAAAGCACCTTCCGGACGCTGAACCCGCATCCGATGCACTTGAAGTCCCGAAACTTCTCCTGAACCTCCGCCCCGCACTTCGGGCACGGCGTCGTCAGCTTGCCGAAGTCACCGGGGATCGTGTCCTTGTCGTACAGCTTCGCCTTCCGGACGATCTCCGCGGTGAACGAGCGGATCTCGTCCATGAACTGGTCACGCGCCAACTGGCCGCGCTCCATCTTCTTGAGCTTGGCCTCCCAGTCGCCGGTCATTTCCGGCCGGGCCAACTCCGCCACACCCAGCCCGCGCAGCAACTGCACCAGCGAAAAGGCCTTGGCCGTCGGCACCAACTCCCTCAACTGCCGCAGCAGGTATTCCTCCGACAACAATCCTTCGATGATCGCGGCCCGCGTGGCAGGCGTCCCGAGCCCGCGTTCAGCCATCGCCTCCCGCAGTTCATCGTCCTCGACCATCTTGCCCGCGCCTTCCATCGCGCTCAGCAACGTCGCTTCCGTGTAGCGCGCCGGCGGCTTGGTCTGGAGGCCCTTCACCTCGACCGACGTCGTCTGCACCGTTTCACCCGACTGCACCGGTGCCAGCGTCGGCGTCTCGTCATCGGCCGAATCCCGGCCGTAGACCTCGAGCCAACCGGCCTTCACCAGCACCTTGCCAACGCTCTTGAAGGGCTCGCCCTGCACCCGCGTGATCCGCGTCGTTTCCAGATACTCCGCCGCCGGGAAGAACACCGCGAGGAACCGCCGCGTCACCAACTCAAACAGCTTCTGTTCCGGCTCGGTCAACCCCTTCGGCATCACCCCCGTGGGAATGATCGCAAAGTGATCACTGACCTTCGCGTTGTTGAAGATCCGCTTGTTCGGCCGCAGCCATCCCTCGGAAAGGATCTTGTGCGCATGGTTCCCGAACGACGACGGCATCGACACCGTTCCCTGCGACCCCTCCACTGAGAACGTCTCCAACGTCTTCCGCACCGTCCCCAGGTAATCCTCCGGCAGGTGCCGGGAATCCGTTCTGGGATACGTCAGGACCTTGTGCCGCTCGTACAACGCCTGCGCCAACGCCAGCGTGTTCTTCGCGCTGAACCCGAACCGCTGGTTCGCCTCCCGTTGCAAGGTCGTCAGGTCATACAGCAATGGCGAAAGCTGCGTCGCCGCCTTGCTCTCCTCGGTCACGATCCCCGGCTTGCCGTCGCACCGACCCCGGATCCCCTCCGCCCGGGCCTTGTCCCACAAGCGGTCCGCCTTCAACTCCGCATCCGCATCCCGCCCCTCCGGCTTGCGGAATCCTTCATCAAACCACTTGCCGGTATAAACTCCGCCCGCCGCCTGGAACGTCCCGATGACTTCCCAGTAATCGCGCGACACAAACTTCCGGATCCGCTCCTCGCGCTCGACCACGATGGCCAACGTTGGCGTCTGCACCCGGCCCACCGTCGTCAGGAAGAATCCACCCGACTTGCTGTTGAACGCGGTCATCGCCCGCGTCCCGTTGATCCCCACCAACCAGTCGGCCTCCGACCGGCACCGCGAGGCATCTGCCAACGGCCGCATGTCCGCGTCCGTCCGCAACCGCGCAAACCCATCCCGGATGGCCTGCGGCGTCATCGATTGCAGCCACAAACGCTGCACCGACTGCTTCGCCGCCGTGTACGCCGCAATGTTCCGGAAGATCAGTTCCCCTTCCCGCCCGGCGTCGCACGCATTGACCAACTGATCCACGTCCTTCCGCTTGATCAACCGCGCCAGCACCTTCAACCGATTCTCGTTCTTCTCGATCGGTGCCAACCCGAACCGCGGTGGCAGGTGCGGCAACATCCCGAAGGTCCACTTCCCCTTCGAGATCTCGAATTCCTCCGGCACCGCCAACTCCAGCAGGTGGCCGACGGCGGACGACAGGACATACCGGTCACTTTCGAAAAAGTCGCCGGACTTGTCCTTCGTGAAGCCGCCGATGGCCTTGGCGATGTCCGCCGCGACCGATGGCTTCTCAGCGATGATCAGAGCCTTTCCCATGAATAAGCCGCGGACGTGTAACCGCGCAACCAAGCCTACGGCAAGGATGGATTCTCGCAGACTTCACGTCGCGTCTCCGTGGACGCCTCCACCTCCACCCCGAATTCGACCTCTTTCCTGGGGAGTAGGCCCTGGTTTCAAGATTCAAGTTTCAAGCCCGGGTGGGGAGTTCCCAGTCGCCAGTTGCCAGACTCCAGACGGGTGGGGCGAGACTCTGTCGAGCCGCGTGGGAAGTTCCCGGTCGCCAGTTTCCTCCATGCTCGAACTCGTACTCAGCCCGAAGGGCGGTACTCGTCCTCGACGTCACCCCCCCTTCCCCCCCAACAATTCTCCTCACTCACCACAACTTTGGGATTGCCCAGAAACCGGTCGGCTCTAGTTTCCCCGGCGCTGTTGGCCGATGGTGTAAAGGTAGCACAGGGGTCTTTGGAGCCCTTAGTCATGGTTCGAATCCATGTCGGCCAGCCAATCTTCGACAGATCCTCCCCCGTTCGGATCAGGATCCTCCCTCGGTTTCACAACGGAAATGGATCCCGACAGGGTCCCTCCCTTGGACAGCGCCTCCTGCCATCGGCGGAGGAATCATCAACCACCCTCCCCGCTCCGCATCGCACTCGAAGTTGCAATGGGAGAGTTGACGGAAACGGAGGTGATCGATGGAGTCTCGTTATCGGACCGTCTCCTTGCGACGGTCCATCGCCAGACCAAAATTGATTCGAGGACCCATCGTGAAAATCGCCAAACAAGATATTCCCGTCAAAATCAGCGTTCCTGGTGCCATCGCCCGCCAACAATTGGAGTTTGGTGACGCCACGGGTTACTCGAAGATGGCCGGAGAGTACTTCTCCTTTGGGGCAGGCACAGACCTCGCACCACTGCTCGAAGGGCTCGAAAACAACCTGTGCCAGTCGCCGCATTGGGGCTATTTGATCGAGGGGGAAATCACCGTGACCTATACCGATGGCCGGCAGGAAATCGTGTCCGGCGGCGACCTCTTTTACTGGCCTCCCGGTCATACGGTCAAAGCGGGCAAAAGCTCCGAGGTGATCCTGTTCAGCCCGCAAGTCGAACATTGCAAGGTGGTAAACCATGTGCACAAGCAACTCTTCGGTGCTTGAGCATTGAACGATTGGCGGCGGGGCTCTGCCCTCCAATAGGCGCTTCGGATGCCTGACGCTGGAGGTTTCCGACCCGATGTGCCTTCCGCATGAACCGGGATGCACGATTGCCATCCGGGCCCGGGACGGATCAACCTCCGGGATGTCTACGCCGGATCCGAAGCACACGGATTTCATCCATTCGGAGGAGTTCCTCGCCGAACTCCAACGCCGCCAGTTCCGTCTTTCCGTCATCTGCGCCGCTTCCTTCCTCACGGCGCTGCTGGCGCTTCCCGCGCTGAACTTCTTCCTGCCCGACCTGATGGCCACCCGCGTCGGCGGCTTTCCCTTTACCTGGCTCCTTCTCGGCGTGCTGTTCTTCCCGCTGGTCTGGACCATCTCCTGGATCTTCATCCAACGCTCCATCGCCCTGGAAAACCGGGAGGCCGAAAACGCCCGGCAACACGCCGCCAACGGGAACCGCCGCTGACACTCCTCTTTCCCTCCTCCTGCCATGATCGCTGCTGTGGATCTCTGGATCTTTGCCTTTTCGTTCATCACCGTCGGCGCAACCCTCGCCATGGGGTACTGGGCCGCCGGGAAGGCCAAGACCGCCTCGGACTTCTTCGTCGCCGGCCGCGGCGTCTCCGTCGGGTGGAACGCCTCCGCCATCTCCGGTGAATACCTCTCCGCCGCGTCCTTCATGGGCGTCGCCGGCACCGTCATGTCGAGCGGGTACGACGCGCTCTGGTACCCGGTCTGTTACGCCTGCGGATACCTCTTCCTCCTGCTGTTCATTGCCGGACCGCTCCGGCGCTTCGGCGCGTACACCATCCCGGACTTCGCCGAGGGGCGGTTCGATTCGCCGATGTTCCGCAAGATCGCGGTGATCTTCGTCCTGTTCATCGGCTTCTTCTACACGATGCCCCAGATGAAGGGCGCCGGAACAACCCTCGCGTACGTGTTCAAGGAGATCAGCTGGTTCGGCGCAACCGGCCTCCCTTACTGGGTGGGCGTCCTCGTCGTCGGAGCCGTCATCACGCTCAATGTCGCCATCGGCGGCATGAAGGGCATCACCCTCGTCCAGGCCGTCCAGTACTGGCTCAAGATGTTCGCCATCTCGGCACCCATCTTCGTACTCGTCGCCCTCTACGGGGGCTATGGCACCCACCTCGGCAAGAACGGCAGCGGCCCGGCACCCACCAACGCCATCGCCATGTCGATCCAGGCACCCGCCGAGCAAGGCGGAACCACCGTCGTCCGCGCTGCCCTGCCCGCCGCGGCACCCGATGACGCCACCTGGATCAATCCTTTCGGCCGCCTCAGCTCGAAGGCCGCCAAGGCCGCGAAACTCTCCGCCACCGAGTCCCGCCCGTACGCCCTCCTCTACACCTACTCCCTCATCATCGCCCTGGTCTGCGGCACTGCTGGCCTGCCCCACATCCTGGTCCGATTCTACACGAACCCCGACGGCGTCGCCGCCAAGCGCACGACCATGTGGGTCATGATCCTCATCGGTGTGTTCTACCTGTTCCCGCCGGTCTTCGGCGTCCTCGGACGAAACCTCATGCCAGCCCTGTACGAGGGCGCCGGGTCCAAGGGCACGGACAAGGTCGTCCTGGAACTCCCGCGCGTCCTCAACGGCACCTGGGGTTCCATCCTGTCAGGCATCACCTGCGCCGGCGCGTTCGCGGCCTTCATGTCCACCTTCTCCGGCCTTCTGGTGTCGATGACCGGTGCACTGGCCCACGACGTCTACGGACGCATCCTGGCCCCGGCATCCACCCCCGCCCAACGTATGCAGATGTTCAAGTGGTGCGCTTTTGGTGTGGGCGGACTCGCCACGCTGCTGGGGTGCTTCGTCGAGAAACTCGAGATCAACTTCATGGTCGGTCAGGCCTTCGCCATCGCCGCTGCGAGTTACTTCCCACTCCTGTTCATGTCGGTCTGGTGGCGGGGCATGACCATGAAGGGCGCCGCCACCGGCATGCTCGCCGGGGGTGTCTGTGCCCTGTCCGCCGTCGTCCTCACCAACCTCAGCGACCTCAAGAAGGTCGACCTCACCGCATTCTGGGTCGAACACCCGCTCGTCCGGATCCTGTGCGAACAACCGGCCATCTGGTGTGTGCCCCTGGCCATCACCCTCATGGTGGTGGTCTCGAAACTCACCCGCGCCGAGGTCCCAGCCGACATCCGCATGAAGATGCTCGTGCTCCACGCCCCCGAAGCCCTCGGCCTCAAGCAGGAATACGTGCGCGACCAGGAAGGGCACTGAGGGGGCTGAAAGGCTCGACAGAGTCTCGCCCCACCGTTCAAGGGCCCGTCTCCGGTGGGGCGAGTGTCCTCACGAGCCGGGTTGGGAGTTTCAGGTACTGAACCTTCGAACTCCCTCAGAACCCGGCGATGCTGAGGATGTCCTCCAGCGCGGGCAGCGTGGTCCAGGCCTGTCCTCTCCGGATCACCAACCTTGAGCACGGGTGACTGCGCCACTCGGCTTCGTTCACCGAGAGCAGCTGGATCCGTGCGGTTCCGGGCACTTCCCGGGCCGTCCGCGGAATGAGCCGCAGGGGCGCGCCGTTGAACGCCATCAAGACCTCCCAACCCGCCACGCCTTCCTTCTCGGTGGCCGGATTGCGCACAACCAACCCGGGAAAGCGGGTCGCCCACGAAAACTTCGGACTGCGGACGAACACATGCGCCATGGCAGGCTGGGCGGCTAGGTGCCTCGCCAGCGAGAAGTTGGTTCCCGACTGGTTCGCTGCCACCAGTAACGGGGCCGGATCGATCCCGAGGAAATTGCGACCGTTGAATTCGCCGTGGTCGTTCCGGGTACCCCCCTGGAACTTCCGATGCCACTCCGAGTAGTGCTCGCCCGCTCGGAAGCAGATCTCGAAATGGACATGCGCGCGGTCGAGACTGATCCGCTGACGCGTGTTCGACGTACGCCCCATTGTTCCCAGGCGTTCACCGGCCCGCACGGCCTGCCCCACCCTCAACCCGGGCGTCACGGACGCCAGATGCGCGTACAGCGTGTGGATCTCGATCCGGTCCACGACATGCCGCACCACGACGTAGTTGCCGTAATTCGAGAGCCCGGACTTCTGGTTCACGTAGGCCACGGCTCCATCCGCCACCACCTGGACCGCATCCGTCGGTTCCCCACGGCGGTCCCGTTGCAGGCATCGGATGTCCAAACCCTCGTGCAACTGGCGTCCCTCGGTCCGCACGCAACCGAACTGGCCGCTCGTCCACGGTTTGCCCGCCGTCCCGACGAAGAATTTCTCGTCCCCCCCATCCGGTTCGAGCAGGGAACGATTCGCCGTCGGCAGCAGGAAAGCCTGCGCACCAAGGCCTGAACCGAGGAGACACGCTGTGGCGAGCGCCCCCAATCTCGCCCCGATCATTTCTGGAACATCTCCTGTTCCGGGGTGCGCGGATTGTCGGTGTCCCGCGCCACCTTGGACGCCGTCTTCGCCTTCTGCTGCTTCTTCTTGGCCGCCTGCTCCGCCTTCTTGTCGGGTTTGGCCTGATTTTTGAGCTTTATGGCCACGTTGTTCAGTCCCCGCACGATCCGCTCCGCTTCTTCACGCGTCGCATCCGGTGCAAAGGCAATGTACCCGTCTTCGATCGGCTTCCGGACCTGCGGTGCAGCCAACCAACGCCCCTCGGTCCACTTGCTCCAGATCGCCACGCGACGACCGGGCTTGTCCACCGTCCACATCTGCAACCGGAGGGCTCCCTGGGTGTTCAACTTGATCACGATCATCGGCCCCGCCATCCCATCCACCACCCGCGCCTGCTCGACATATCCTTCATCGGCAAAGGCGTTCTTCTCGACGTTGATCGACACGGGACTGGCCCGGATCACCTTGATCTTGCCGGTCCCCATGCCGATCGATTCCGTCTCCATGTGGAACCGGATGGTGCTGGCCTGTTTCTCCGGTTTGGCGTCCTTATCGCCCTTCGATCCGGACTCCGAAGACGGGCTGTCATCACCCGTGGCACACCCCGCCCCGAGGCAAAGCCACAGGAACAGGCCGAAAAAGAGGTTGATGCACCCCGGTTGAAGCCGCATTTTCACGCGCGAAGCAAAAGTCATTTCCGCAATACAAGAAGCTATGGGCCAGCAACACAACAAAATCGAAAAACGTCGTCGCCGCATCTCCTACCTGCGTCGCAAGAAGGACAACGCCAAGTCGGAGGCCGCACGGAAAAAGTCCTGAGGACTTCTCCGACGGTTTCCCCAACCGGTAGACCCCAGCCCGCCTTGTGCAGGCCGGTCTCCCAAAGGCGCCCCGAGGCCCACGGCCGGAGGGCGTCTTTTTCGTTTCCAGACCCACCCGGACTCAACGCCCTCCACCCCGGGTCCGCCGCCAGTCCATCACCGCCCACGGATCCGCCATCGCCACCTCCGGATCAACGTACCGTTCCAGATCCCGAAGCGCGATGCACCGGTAGCCGTTTGCCTTCAGCCATTCCACATACTCGGTGAACCGCTCCGCAGGCGTGTTCACCCACGGATGTTCCCGGTCCGGGACCCCGTGGAACTGCAGCACCGCCACCCGTCCCTCCTTCGCCGCTGACACCGCCCGCTTCAGGTCGTCCAGCGTCCACGTCGGTCGCGCGTCGCCTGTCGTCGGCACGAGGAGTGCGTCATCCCTCCCTGGCTCGAAGGCCACACCCCGGCCCGTCTCATAGGCAAACTCCGGTTGCGCTCCCCGCCGGGCGAACCGGATCCCCAGACGCTTCAGGATCGGCAAGGCTCCAGGATGGATCGCATTCCCCGGATACCCAAAGCTGACCGGCCGCGGAATCCCATTCTCCACACACCGATTGGCGATGTACTGAACCTCCTGCCGCAACCGACCCAGCGTCTCTGCCGAAGCCCCCATGTGGCTTTGCGTGTGGTTTCCGATCTCGAATCCGTCCCGATGCAACTCCGCGATCTGCGGCCAGGTGAGGTAGTCGACCTTGTTCGAAACGAACGAGAATCCCTCCGTGATGAAGAACGTCGCGCCGAACCCGGCCTTCTTCAGCAACGGCCGCACCACGTGGTACTGCGACGCAACCGAGTCATCGAAGGTCAGCACCACCAACTTGTCCGGGACGGGTTCCCGCAGCGCCCGACGCTCCACCAACGGCCCGGTGTCCGGCTTCCCCACTTCCCCCTTCCTCAGACGAGCAATCTCGCCCCGGACATCCTCGCCTTCGAAAAACCACAACCAACCCCGTGCAACCCCTGTCTCGCCCGGCGCCAGATCATCCATCCGCGGGTCCGCGTGGATGCACGGCACCGGTGGGTTCTGCCAGACGCGGTCCAAGCCATTCCACGCCGTGATCACCCACCGCTTGCCCGATCCATCACCGCACGCCGCGAAAGGCCCATCCAATAACTTGTTCGTGGCCGTCTGCCCTTCAAAGCCCGCCGCACGCCCCAGCATCACGCAAACCTGCGAACGGATCCGGCGGATCGTGTTGGTCGATCCATTGCGCATCCACCAACGCATCGAAACGCCATTGGAACCGGGCCGCGCCATCACCCCGAAAGCCAACCCATCCGGCAGCGTCCGCTCCATCACCAGCACGCCATCGGACCTCCGACGCCACTCCAACGCGGGCAGACGGACGCCCTGCTGTTCCCATATCGTCGGGATATGCGTGTGCGCCAGGTAGACCAGACCCGCCTGCGTGAAGATCGCCTCCGGGACATCCACCACGACGTAGCTCCGAGGATCCCAAGGCGTGAATACGCTCAGCTTGGTCTCCCGCTGGGGATCAACCGCACCGTCAAAGAATCCCAGGCGCGGATGCCGACCTCCGGGATACGGCAGCACGCGTGTCGCCGTCCGTGCCGCTCCTGTTCCAACCCCTGCGCCGAAGGGCTCAATCCGCCACCGGGCCAAGCCAGCCCGGATCGCTTCTTCGGTGAGGCCGGTCGCGGCCTGAACCTCCCCACCGGAGAAGCCGTGGTGTCCGACCATATTCTCCAACCACCCCCTCAACTCGCCATCACCGTTGGGTGGACGGACCCCATCGGCCCGGGCGCCCGGACTCAAGGCCAGCATCAGGAACATTCCAAGCACTGCGCCGAAGGGCATCCACCCGCCGGGAAGTCGACCACCGGTACGCGACTCGGCCCGGAACGAAGCCATCGGCGTGCCCGGCGCTCCCGTTTGATTTGGCATGCCGACGTTCTATCGACGCCGTCCCTGCCTGAGAAGTCCTGCCTCCAAAACGATGCCACGAACTGGTGGGGTCGGGGTAAACCCGATCCACCCGCTCGGGAGCCCCATGGACTCACCCCCCGAAAGGCATCCAACCCCCGAACGGCAACGGTGGATGTCAGGGCCCAGCCGATTCGCCTCGGGCCTTGAAATTGTACTGGAACAGAAGCCCCACACTCTGGGCCCCGTCCTTGCCATGCCGCAGCGCGTTCACCCCGTACCCATAGCGGACAATGCACCGCCAGGACTTGCTTCGAGAAGTATAGGAAAGGCCCGGTCCAGCCCCCGTCACCCAATGGCCCGCCTGTTCGAAGCCTTCCAGGTAGTCAACCCAAGCCGTGGCCACCGCGAGTCGAAGCTGCCATCGGTGATCCACCGACAGCGGCATCACATAGCTGCCCGAGATGTGCAGGACCCGTCGGGCCGTGAATTCGTCATAATAGTATCCCGGCAAGGCCAGTGGAAACTCGCCCATCATGGGAAGCACTCCACCCAGACGCCACGCATTCAGCCGATCCGCCCCCGCAGAACCCGCGAGCGTCATCGAAAAGGTCATCTGCTGCCCGGACTGAGGCCAAGCCTGGTTGAACCCGGTGTAGAGCCAATAGAGGTCTGTCCCACGGGATACCCTCCGATCCTCCGAATACCCGAAATCACCCGAGGGGGAGCGCCATTGACGCTCATACCAGACCGAGACCTCCAACCCCTGGTCGGCATACAGCATCGGTTCCTTGCCCGCAAACCGCAGGCCCACGCGCGTTGACCCGTCCATGCGATCCTCCGGCACCTCAAAGGTGTCCCCGGTCCGCGTCCAGTCCGAGTAGGTCGTCCACTTCGGGCCTCCCTGGACGATCAGATGAAGCGGAATCCGCCAGCCTGGGTCGAGTCGTTGGTAAAGGTTCAGCGACAGGCCGCCGCCATGGCCGGCAAAACTCTCCTCCTGGAAGTATTCCCCCTGCCTGACTTCGAAATGACTATCCCCGAGCAATCCACCTCGCACTCCGAAGCCCACATCCGTGCTCGGGGAAATCAACTCATGGAATCCCAATTCCGTATCGAGATAGGCCGGTGCGATGACCAGCCTCAGCACCACATTGGTCCGGAGAAAGCCCGGGTTGTTGTAATGATAGTAGGCGTAGACCGCCTGAGGCCCGCTCCCCGTCGTCGGCTGATCGTAGCCTACCTGCACAAGGCTCCGGGAGGCTGGATCCAACTGACCCAGCACCGCCCGACAGCCCATCAACAGCAAAAACATCAAAACCCGATTCAACCAGCGGATCGAGTACTGGGGAATTTTCATTCATGGATTCAGTTCACGGACCTCCAGACACCGCTCGACAATCCTGCGTCCGACCAGCATCCGGAGTTCCTCCAGAATCTAGGACCCCGTGAACTGCGGCCCATGGGGTCTTGACCCTATCGAGGGAATGCCCAGCGGGGAAAACACCCCATGGTTGCAGGCCTTCCAGCCCGCCATCCTTCCCCAAGGAATCACATGTCCATTGGAACCATACTTCTTGTTGTCCTCATCCTCCTGCTTCTCGGGGCCCTGCCTACCTGGCCCCACAGCCGGAGCTGGGGATATTATCCCAGCGGCGGCCTTGGCCTGCTGGTCGTCATCATTCTCATCCTCCTGCTCCTAGGCCGCCTCTAATCCTCAAACCACCCGATCATGCCCACTCCTGCACCCATGCCCTCCCATCCATCCCTCGAAAGCCAATCCCACGCCGTCCGCGACGACGTCCAGCAACTGGCCCGTGACGCCAGCGCGCTCCTCGCCGCAACGGCCGACGTCGCCGGCGAAAACGTCGCCGAAGCCCGGAAGCGACTCGGGGCGGCCATCGAACAGTGTTACACCCGCGCCCGGGACAAGGCGGTCGAAGGCACCCATGCCGCGGACACTGCCATCCGCGCCAATCCCTATCCCGCCATCATAGCCGGTGTCGGAGTCGGTGCCGTTCTGGGGTTCCTGATGGCCAATCGCGGGTCCAGCCACCGCAGCTGATCCTGCCATGACTGGCCCGACGCTTCCTCCAGACGACCTTCCCCAGGCCGCCCGTCGGCTGGGGCTTGGTCTTCTGGCCATGTGCCGAAATCGATTCGAACTCATCAGCGTCGAACTCCAGGAGGAGCGGGCCCGACTGATCCAGGCCCTGCTGATGACGCTCGGCATCGCCGTTCTGGGCCTGCTCGCCGGCATCAGCCTCACCGGCGCCGTTGCCATCCTGCTCTGGAAACATTCCCCAGGTCTGGTGCTCATTGGCATGGCCGCGATCCAGGCTTCAAGTGCCTGGTTTCTCTACCGGAACCTTTCCCGACTTCTGACCATCTGGACGCCCATGCAGGGTTCACTCCAACAACTGGAGCAGGATCGCGAGGCCCTTCAACGGATCCTTTCATGACGCCCATCGAGACCCGAAAGCAGCTGATCGTTGCGGAAGCCAACCTGCTGCGTCAGCAGGCCATCGCCGACCTGGCCAGCCTGACCTCCGCCTTGCCTGGCTGCGGTCCCAGACGCCCGCCGGCCGCCGCCCTCGTTTCGGCATTCTCCAGCCTCGCCAGCTTTTTCCTCGCTCGGCGCATGCCCCCAACCATTCCCGGTGGCCTCCAACGCCTGTTGCCCAGCCTCGTCGACAGCCTGCGCCTCGGCGCGGACCTCTGGGTCGCCCTACGACGTCCATGATCCTCCCGCGCTTCCGCACGGGTTTCACCCCATATCCCAAAACTCCTCCAACTGATCCAATATGACTGTGAATAAAACCATCCATTCCCCAACTCCAGCACCGGCCCTCGGCAGCCGGATGCCGAGGCGCTCCACAGCCTTGGTCTCGCTGGCGATCCTGGCCGCCCTGTCGGCACGAGCCTACGCCGCTCCAACCACCATCATCATCGATGACTTCGACGTTCCCAACGGCGGCCAAACCATCTCCCAGGATGGTATCGGCACGAACTCGAGTCTCTATAACCTGGGCGGAGCCGAACTCCTCGGCGGCTCCCGCTTCATGAGCCTGGCTGTCACAGCGGATGCCGGCAGCATCGCCATCGGCAGCTCCAATGGGTCCGTGGTCGACAAGCTGGTCTATGAGAACGGATCGGGTGTCTTCAGCATCCTCCAGCTCTCCTATAACGCCAACGGCGTTGGACTCGCTCAGGACTGGAGCAGCCTGGCCCGGATGGCCTTCATGGTGGATTCCGCCGACCAGAACGGAACCTTGATCATCGAACTGTTCCAGAACGCCCAATACAACGGGCTTTCCTTCGCCACCCATACCACGGCCATCCCGCCGATCAGCACGCTGAGCACGCCCTTCCTGGTCCCGTTCGCCGATTTCGCCACGGCGGGCGGCTTCGACTTCTCGAACATTGGCTCCATCCGGATCTCCATCGAAGGCCCTGAAGCCTACGACATGGTCGTCCACTCCATCATCGCCACCAACGACGTCCCCGAGGCCTCCACGGTGGTCCCCCTCGCCGGCATGGCTGTCGTCGGGTTTGGAACCTGGTTCGTCCGACGCAAGGCCTCCGCCAAGAGCCCCCTGTCCCTGGCTCCCACAGCCTGAGACTTCGCCTCCGTTCCAACGGCGGCAAACGGCCTGCAAAACCCACCGCATCTGCGGTGGGTTCCTTTTTTGGATCAGGCCCGACCCCATCCCACTCGCAGGTCGCGTCCCTGCCCCAGGCTCACCTTCCCATTTCCACCGGGCAAAAGTTCGTCAGCAGCTTTCCGGTCGAAACTTCGAACACCCTTAACTGCCCCTCGTACCCGCCGGTTACCAACCGGGCCCCATCCACCGAAAACGCCATCCCGAAAATCGGCCCCTCATGGCCCTTCAGGGTCGACACCCGCTTCCCGCTGTCGACCTCCTGAATCCGAGCTTCCCCATCCGGAATGCCCGCGTGAGCCAGGCGCAACCCATCCGCACTGAAGGCCACGGCCGTCACCCCGTCGCCATAGGAGTCAAACTCACGGACCAGATTCGGGTCCCGGCCCGGATCCGTGTTCGGCGGCTTGGCCTCGGTCTTGTAGAGTCGCACCCGGGACTCACCCCCGGCGAAGGCCACGCGATCCTCCTTCGGATGCCGGATCAACCGCACCACCGGCTCCGTCTCCCGGTTCAGGACGTCGAGCATCCTGCCGTTGCTGGCTTCGAGCAACCGGAGCGACCGATCCCGACTCCCCGAAATCAGCCGGGATCCACCCTGAGCGAACACCGCGCCCAGAACCCAGTCCGAGTGCACCATCGCGCGCATCGACTCCCTGCCCGTCCCGGAATCAATCACGCGCACCGAACGATCCGCACCGCCCACGACGAGCCTGGTGCCGTCCGGCGACCAATCCCCACCAAACAGCGAATCCTGCGATGGCGCCACGCGGACGAGAGCTTTCCCCGAACCCACGTCCCATACCTGGACTTCGCCGCGCACACCGGGATCCCCACCGACCACAGCCAGACGTTTGGAATCCGGCGAGAACCGGACCGTGTCGGTCCGCGCCGGACTTCCCACCCATCGACCGACGCGCCGAAGCGTTCCCGCCTCGAACACGAGCACCTCGTGATACGCAGCCACCGCCAACCATTGTCCATCACCGGAGAAATCCATCGCCCCCAACACGGGCGGCGCCTGATACACGGGCGACTCGGTCCGCACAGGCGGAGCCGGCGGAGAATCATCGTGCGCTCCCTCCCGGATCCATCGCTCCAGCAACTCCACCTGCTGCGGGCTCAAACGATCTCCGTCCTTGGGCATTGCCGGATCCGCACCGCTCACCTCGGTGATCAGGACGCTCTTCGCCGCATCCCCAGGCACCACCGCAGCCCCGTGCTTCCCACCCTTCAGCAGGTTGCTCACGCTGGTCAGGTCGACGTCTCCCTTCAGCTTGCCCGGATGATGGCATCCGTAGCAGTGCCGCTGCAGCACCGGCACGACCTCCCGGTGGTACGAAACCTCCGCCGCCAACGCTTGAAATCCCAAGCCCACCATCACCGTAGCCAACACCCGAGATACCCAATCCGGTGGGGCGAGACTCCGCCAAGCCGCCTCCGCGCCCTTCCCCTCCGGTGGGGCGAGACTCCGTCGAGCCGCCTCCGTGCCTTCCCCCTCTGGTGGGGCGAGACTCCGTCGAGCCGTCTCCGTGCCCTCTCGCACGGCTCGTGAGGACACTCGCCCCAGCCACCGGACACCTTCCAACTTGAAACCTGAAACTTGAAACTCCCCGCTCACCGTTCCTCCATGACCAGCACGTACTCGTGCGTTGGAGCGGTTTGATCGTTGGCATAGCTCACGGCCACGAAGTACTCGCCGGATTCCTTGACCTCGAACTCCACCACGGGGTCGCGGCCGAGGGCGTCATCCACGGACGCCACCACCGCAAACCGTGAGTCGTAGACCGTCAGCATCGCATCCAACGTCGACATCCAGCGTGCAGCCTGGACCTCGCCGCGGAAGCGTTTGCCTGCCTTCAACTCGACCCGAAAGACATCCACGTCCCCCTTTGCCTCCATGGCACCCCGCAACCGGACCGGCAACTTCGCGCCCGGCGCGGTGCGGAATCCGTCATTCGGTTCCTTCTCGCCGGTGACGGTTCCTGCGGGAAGCACGAGCAGCGGGAAGGCTGGGGATTCTCCCGTGGCCCCGCCCACCCAGAGCAAGGCATTCGTTCCGGGCGCAGCGCCCGCCGGCACGGTCAACTCCACCTCGACCTGTCGGTCGCCGATGCGGCCAGCGTCGACTCCCGAGACCGCCTTGGCTTCCCCCTGGCTGAGCACCGGCACATTTCCGGCACCGTCCCAACCCGCCACCCGGACCGTATTCGTTCCGTCGAAACGCTGGCCGCGAATCTTCAAACGAACCTTCGTCCCCGCCTCGATCCCGATGGGCTGCACCAACCGGACCACCGGCGGTTCGGGCTTGGGCTTGTCCTTCGCCGGTTCCTCCGCCTGCAACCACGCGCCGACGAAACACGCCAACAACCCCCACAACTCCCGCCCGCAACCGAAAGATCGAGTCCGCATTCCCGATTCTGGCCTGGGTCGCCCATCTGCGGCATCGGCGCCATCTGCGGATGGAGGAACCGCCTTGTCTCCGCTCACACGTACAACTCCTCGATCAATCCGCCCTGGTCGAGGATCTCGACCGGACGTCCTTCCGGCGTCAGCAGGATCTTCTTCGGATCGATCCCCAGCGCCTCATACACCGTCCAGCAAACGTCGGCCGGTCGGACCGGACGGTCGGTGACGAACGCGCCTTCCTTGTCCGTCGCCCCGATCACCTGTCCACCGCGCACACCGGCGCCCGCAAAGAGCAGCGAACCGGCCCGACCCCAATGATCGCGTCCGGCGTCCTTGTTCACCTTGGGCGTCCGGCCGAACTCACCCATCACCAGCAGCAGCGTGTCGGAGAGCAACCCGCGGTTGTCGAGATCGGTGACCAGCGCTGCGAGGCCCATGTCGAACTCCGGGAGCTTCTTGTCGAGTCCCTCGAAGATCTTCGCGTGATGATCCCATCCGCCATAGTTCACCGCCGTGAAGCGCACCCCGGCCTCCACCAACCGCCGCGCCAGCAGGCAGGACTGACCGAACTCGCTCCGTCCATACGCATCGCGCGTCCGGGCATCCTCGCGTTCCACCGAGAAGGCTTCGCGGGCGTTGGGCGAAAGCACCAGTTCCGCCGCCTTCCGGGCAAACTCGTCGTGCGTGTCCAACTGGTCATTGCCATGCACCCGCCCACCCATCCGGTCCACCGACGCCAGCAACGCCTTCCGCCGCGCCAGGACTTCATCCGAGACTCCGGCGGGACGGCTGAGGTCGCGTACCTGCCACTCCTTTTGGTTCGGGTTGCCCGCGGAGAACGATTCAAACCGACCGCCCAACCACGCCGCCTTGCCCAATTCCCACGTGAAGGAGGGATTCTTCGGAACCGCCACGTAGGGCGGCATGCGTCCGCCAAACCCGGTCTCATGCGCCACGATCGCACCCATCGCCGGATGATCGCCGAACGGCGATCCAAACCGACCGCTCAGGACCCAGTTGCTCGCCGTCTCGTGATGGTCGTTCTCGTGCGTCCCGGAACGGACGAGGGCGAAGTGCTGCATCCGATGCGCCAGGCGCGGGAGCATCTCGCTGATCCGGAGACCGGACACCGTCGTCGGGATCGTCGAGTACTTGCCGCGGATCTCCTCGAGGGCATCCGGCTTCGGATCGAAGGTGTCGTGATGGGAGATTCCACCGCCGAGGTAGACCAGGATGACGGACTTCGCCCGCGCCCGGCGCGCCAATGAAGCCGCAGCACCGGACACGGCCGCGTTCGCCTTCTCCGCCGCCAACAGTCCGGGCAACGAAAGCCCGAGCGGAGCCAACGTCCCGAGCCGCAGGAAGTCCCGACGTGTCACGCCGCCACATTGCCGCCATTGGCGGCCAAAGCTGATGTCGATCATCCGTGTCAGTGGTTGAAGTTGAATTCCTTCGAGTTCAGCAAAGCCCAGGCGAGATCCCGCAACGCGTCCTCCCGCGGCACCCCGTCCAACGCCGGCAGCACCTCGGCCAACTCCGCCGCCGTCGGTCGCCGCCCCAACGCCACAAGATAGAGTTCGGACACGGCCTCGGCCAAATCCCGCTTCGGCCGCGCAAGACGCCGGATCCGTCCGTCCGTGTCCGCCAGTTTCCGCATCGTCTCCGATCCGTTCTGCAGGTGCAGCAGTTGCGGCAGCGTCACTTCCCCCTTCCGCTCGCACGCACACGCGGTCACGCGGTCACTCCGCCCAAACAACGACAGGAAGTAGCTCCCGGTCTGAGGCTCCGGCAACTGGATCGCTCGGACACCCACCGGGTGCCCATCAAACCGCTCCGACACGCCCGTCACCACCGTCACCGCATCCGCCAATACCTCCGCAGGCAAACGCCGGGCCTGGTAATGCGAGAAGAACCGATGGTCGGTCTCATTGCCCTTCAACGACACGGAACTCAACTGGTACGTCCGCGAGTTGAGGATCATCCGCATCACGTGCCGCAGGTCATGACCCGACACACGAAATTCCCGGGCCAGCAAGGCGAGCAGCTTCGGATTCGACGGCGGGTTGCTCGCCCGTAGGTCGTCCACGGGTTCCACAATTCCCACGCCCACAAAATGCTTCCACAGGCGATTCACCATCGCCTCCGCGAACAACGGGTTGTTCGTCGAGGTAATCCAGTCCGCCAATACCCCGCGAGGATCCTCCCCCGGCTTCCACACAACCGCGTGTCGGTCCAGCGCCCGGGCCTCCACCGACTGCCGGGTCCGGGGTTGCTGCGTCCGCGGCGCCCGCTGGTCCTGCTCCTCTGACTCGCGCTTGTACCGGGCGTGCTCGCGACGCCGTTCGTCGAGTTCCTTCCGCGCGCCGTCCACCGCCCCGCCCTCGGCCGCCAAAGCCTTCTTCTGCGCTTCCTCCAACCGGCGGCCCGCTTCCTCGAGCTTCCGCGCAAGTTCGACGCGCTCCTTGCTCCGCGTCACCAGCACCGTCGCCCCCTTGTCCGGTTCCTTCCGGTCGAGGTGCATGCGACTGAAAAACGCCGAGAACTGGTGGAAGTCGTCCTGCGTGTACTTCTCCAGCGGATGATTGTGGCAGCGCGCGCACCCGATCCGGGTTCCGAGGAAGGCCTGCGCCACCGAGTCGGTGACCTCGGATTCCGGCGGCGCCTTCTCGCCCACCAACGTCACGTAATAACCGACGGCCGGATTCAGGAAGCTGTCGCCTTCGGCCGTCAGCACTTCCCGCGCAATCGTGTCCCAGCCCACGCCTGCCGAAAGCCGCCCGTGCAGCCATCCATGGAAGGCCCGGACTCCCTTCACCCCGCGCACGTCGTGGTCGCGCTCACGACGATTCTGAAGCAGGTCGGCCAGTTGCAGGGTCCAATAATCCGCGAACTCCCGACGCTGCAGGATTGCATCCACCAGACGCGCCCGCTTGTCCGGCGACCGGTCGTCCAGGAAGGTTTCGACCTCGGTCGTCGTTGGCAACGTCCCGATCGTGTCGAGCATCGCCCGACGCAGGAAGGTGGCGTCATCGCAGAGCGGCGAGGGCGGGATCCGGAGCGCCGACAACTTTACAAACACGGGAACGTCCACTTCGGTCAGCACCTTGCCGAACCGCCAGGGCTCCACCTCGTTCGCAAAGGGAACGGTCACCCGAGCCACGGCCACGACGCCCATGAAGTGCGCGCGGATCGCCGTTTCGCCCTGCCGC
>CAIMMI010000043.1 GCA_903842505.1 uncultured Verrucomicrobiota bacterium
CGGGCTCAAGGTCCGAAACGGCGAGCTCTTCGTCCTCGGACGCGACCACATCACCCGCCTCCACGACCGCAACGCCGACGGCATCGCCGAGGAATACGAAGCCTTCTTCAGCGGCATCCAGACTTCCTCCGGCGGCCACGACTACGTCACCTGCCTCGAGACCGACACCGCCGGACGCTTCTACTACGTCGATCCCAAGGGCGTGCACCGCGTCGCCGCCGACGGCTCTGCCATGGAGACCCTCGCCACCGGATTCCGGAATCCCAACGGCATGGGCGTCCGACCCGACGGCCGCGTCATCACCGTGGCCCCGCAACAGGGCGACTGGACGCCGTCCTCCGGCATCTGGGAAATCCGCGAAGGCCTCTACGGCGGCTGGGGCGGTCCCCGCGTCACCGCACAACGCACCGACGGCTACGACGCACCGCTCTGCTGGATCCCCCACGGCGTCGACAATTCGAGCGGCTCGCAGGTCTGGATTCCCGACGGCCAGTGGGGCCCGCTGGGCGGCCAGATGCTCCACCTGCTGTGGGGCCGATGCGGCCTGATGCTCGCCCTGCGCGACACCGACGCCGCCGGCACCGGCATCAACGGCGCCGTCGTTCCGCTTCCCGCCAAGTTCCTGAGCGGGCCCAACCGCGCCACCTTCAATCCCGCTGACAACAGCCTCCTCGTCGCCGGCAGCACCGGATGGCAGACCAGCGCCGTCAAGGACGGGGCCGTCCAACGCGTCCGGTTCACCGGCAAAGCCATCGCCCTCCCCATCGGCTGGAAGGCCGTTCCCGGCGGAGTCGAAGTCCGCTTCTCCCAACCCGTCGATCCCGCCACCGCGCAGGACCCCGGGAGCTACTCGATCAAGGTCTGGAACTACCGCTACGCCCAGCAGTACGGGTCCAAGGACTGGCTCGTCAGCCAACCCGACAAGGAAGGCCGCGAGGACTGGATCGTGAAGTCCGCCACCGTCCAACCCGACGCCCACTCCGTCCGACTCGAGATCCCCGGCATCCGCGCCGTCATGCAGGGCGAGCTGAAGTACAACGTCGACACCCGCGCCGGCGGCAAACCCCTCCGCGGCTCCCTCTGGTTCACCCTCAATCAGGTCCGGTAGGAAGGGTAGCCGACGAGGTCACGAGGCGGGGCGAGGGGAGTTCCAAGTCTTCAAGTGTCAAGCCTCCCAGACCCGTAGCCGACGAGGTCACGAGGCGGGCCCGGATGAAGTTCCCAGTCGTTGCAGCCGGGTGCCCTCACCCGGCGTCACTTCGCCACCGTCGGAACCGCATTCGTGCTGAAGTTTACCTGCACGAAGCACTCCGGGATGTGCGAGTCCCAGATGCCGTGGCGCGTCCAGACCCAGCCGCCGGAATCCTTCGCCGGTGCGGATTCCTTGTAGGTGTTGAAGCGGGAGAAATCCATGCGCCAGACGTCACCCTCGCGCGGCGGCAGTGACCGGTCGTCGGCCTTCGCCAGCCATTCAAGCCCCTTCCACGGCAACGCCAGTTCCACCGTCCAGCCCCGGTCGCGGTCGTCGTCCTTGTTCACCGTGCCATCGATGTGCACTGCCGTCTTCATGCCCGGGAACGTCCAGTTGAAGTGCCCCAACCGACCTCCGCGCGGATGCGTCGTGAATCCGACGCCGTTGAACGGAACGAGGTTTTTCCGGGCAAACTGCGGAGACTGCGAGAACCCCGACTTCACATAGGCCTCCTCCCAGATGAAGAACACCTCGTACACCGTGTTGTAGGCGTTGACCTCGAACTCATAGTACGCGTCCCGCCCAGCGATGAAGAACTCGACGTCGTTGTCGTAGTAGATCGGGTCGTTGTGCTTCGTGAACTTGGCGTGCACGAACGGCTCCTCGATCCGGTACGCCACGTAGAGGTTCACGTCGTCCCAGACGACCATGGCCTGCGTGTCATGCACCGTGCGGTTCCCGGAGAGGATGTCCACGAACCGAGGCGACCGAGGCGCCGTCTTCCAGACCGCTTCGTCCAACCGCCCGTCGATGACGATCGGTTCCCGGACCTTCAACGCGGTGTACCGCGCGACCTCGTTCTCCGGGCAGGGAAACTTGCTGCGCGCATCCACCGCCGGGACCGGGTCCGCCGCCCGCAGCGGAGGCAGCCCCATCGAAAGGATCAGGGCCACCGGAAGGGAACCGCTACGAAGGAAGAATTTCTGGATCGAGTTCACGCTTCCGCAGCATTGCCAAACGAGCGCCTCCCGCCAAGCAGCTCGAACGGACATGGCGCGTGCAGGCTAGCCCCTCTCGGATGCGCCCTCGTCCCGCGGTGTCGCCCGAAGCTGCTTCAATTCCTCACGCTCCCTCAGGTAGCCGAGCAACCAGGACATCTCGGGCCGCAACCGGGCAAACTCAGCCAGGAACCCTTCCAACTCGGCGTATCGCATCATCTCCTTGGCCATCGCTTCCTCTGGGGGGACGCCCATGACAACCGCCGCATGGATCCGCATGATCTGGCGCATCCGCTGCGTCCCGGATTCGACGCCTCGCACTGGCAGGGGCTCGGGCACGACTTCCGGGTTGATCTGCAAACTGGCAGGACGCGGCTCGACCTTCGTCGGGCGACGCACGCTGCCGATCAGGGGCTCGAAGAGATCCCGCAGCCTTCTGGCATCGGCACGAACACCCAGCCACTGCCTCAACCGGCTCCGATCCATATGCTGCATGCCCACCAGTTCATCCAGCGCATGGTTCAACTCATCATACCCGGTGCACGTCGCCAACGACTGGATGACCTCCAGATCATGTGCGAAGCGCGCGTTGCCGGACCCGCCAACCAGCAGCGTCAGAAGACTGGATCGAAACGACAGGGACTTCCCGAATGCCTTGCGAACAAAAGCGTCCGGCTTGCACCGATACCGAGCGCAAAACGCTTCCCGCAAATCCGCGTGCTCCATCCGTTCTCCCATAAATCACCTGAACCTCGTTGACCGATTTTGCCTGTCGCACTCCACAACCCCCACCAGTACCGAATGACGAAGGGAAACAGCCCTTGTCTGGATCGGGTTGTGCCCCCCGCATCCACCTCCGGAATCCGCCCCCTGCAAACGGACTTCAAATCATCCCGAGGTCAAGATCCTGTCCATGGGGACATCCCAGAACCGGAAGCCGCAACCGGCATGTGGCATACGGCTGCAACATCCACGAAACAATTCGTTCCCCCGGACACCTCCAGGTCCAGATCCGACCCGAGGATCACCCGGAGGCCATGAAGTTTCTGACGGGTGGAAGGCTGTCACCCAGTCTCAGGTTGGATCGGGGCCCGCCGGGTCTGCCGTCTTGAGAAAGAGGAGGATGATGCCAACACACGTAAACATTCGGAAGGCGGAGATCTGACCATTCCAGATCTGGGATTGCCACATCACGAACCATTCCCCCCCCACCGTCAGGAACGCCACGAACCACATCAGAAGGTTCAGGGTCAGTGCTCCCACGGCGAAACCCTTCGCGGCCTCGAAGATCTCCGACGGCGCCGCCCGCAGCCTCCACAACCGCACCGCAGACCAACCGATCGCCAGCGTCGCCACCCCCTCCCACCCAATGATCACCGCGTAGAACAAGTGGTGCACGGCTGGATTTGTCACGGCACGCCAACGAAGCCGGTTCTCGGGAAAAGTCGTGTCCATCGACAGCACATGCTTCACGAAATCGAAGTTGGAGCCGTAGTCGATGAGGTTGTTGAGCGTCACCAACGCCATAAAGAGTGCGACGGCTGCCAGCAGCGCCACCTTGGAAATCCGTTCGATCATGGTTTGGATCCTTCCGTCTTGGTTGAATTGGAGAACTGGCCGGTCCACGCGTCCGAAAGTTCGAATCGTCCCCGGATCACACCCAACTCCTTCATCGTGTCGAACTGCCGCTGCCAGCGTTCCCCGCGGAAGGCGCCCGGCACGTCGCCCTTCTCCGGATTCCCACCGATGAAGCGGTGCTCCTTCAGCGCCCGGTAGCTGTAATCCATCTTCTCCGGGGTCAGGTCCGGATTGCGCTTCCGGATCTCGTCGTGGGCCAACGTCGGATCCTCCAGATACTCCCTCCATCCACGCAGGCTCGCCGCGACGAACCCCCGGACGAGTTCAGGCTTCTCCCCAACCAGCGCCCGTCGCGTGAAGAACACGCGATACGGATCGTACCCGCTGTCCGAAATCAGGAGAACCCGCGGCTTTGCGCCGGCCTGGCTGGCAAAGAACGGCTCGCTGGTCAGGAAACACTGCTGGATATAGGCCGGGTCCTTCACGAACGAACCCACCGAGAAATTGTGCGCCCGTTCCTGAACCTTCTTCAGCTGGTACCGCTTCACGAGATACGGAAACCACACCGTCCCGGGTGCCACCGCCACCACCCGTCCCTCCAGATCCCCGAAGGATCGGACCGGAGATTCCTCATGCACCATGATGCCCTGCGGATCGTGCTGCATCGTCGCCCCCACGGCCATGACCGGAATGCCTCGCTCGTTCGCCACGAGCACGTCGTCCGTGCTTCCCATCCCAAAGTCTGCCGCCTTGGTCGCCACCTTCTGCACGGCGAACGCGTTGGGACCCCCGGCCAGGATTTCGACGTCGAGACCGGCATCCCGGTAATAGCCCCTCACCAAGGCGTGATAGAAGCCGCCATGCTCCGGCTGTGGATACCAATCCGTCGCCAACCGCACCTTTTCGGCGGCCTGCAACGCACAGGACAGGGCCACCGTCCAGAGCAGCACCCCCGCCATCAGCACCAGACACCGCTTGCCACGCGTCATTTGGTTCATGCCTCAGCCCTTCTTGTAGCCATCGTGAAATCGTCTCGCCGTCTTCCGGTGCCGCTTCAGCAACCGTTCCAGATCCACCCACAGCACCTGGCCACCGGCCACCCGCACCTTGCCCTGCACCACCAGCGTCTCCACCTGCCGCGCATGGCACAGCACCAACCCGTGCACCGGATCGTGCGCCCCATTGCTGAAAAGGTCCTCCAACGGAAAAATCGCCACGTCGGCGCACTTGCCCACCTCCAGCGATCCCAGGTCCGCCAGCCGACCCAGATTCCGCGCCCCTTCCAGCGTCGCCATCTCCAACGCCTGCTCCGGCGTCATCGCCTCTGCCCCGTGCACCACCCGCGTCAACAACAGCGCCGTCCGCGCCTCGTTCAACAGGTGACCCGAGTCGTTCGATGCCGAACCATCCACGCCCAGGCTCACCGGTGATCCACCCGCCCTCAGGTCGTTCACCCGGCAAACTCCCGACCCCAGGCGCATGTTGGAAACCGGACAATGCGCAATCCCGGTCCGCGTACGCGTCAGATGCTTTACCTCCGCGTTGTTGAAATGGATTCCATGCGCGAGCCACACGTCATCTCCTTCCCAACCGTGCTTCGCCATGTACGCGAACGGACGGGAACCGAGCTTCTCCATCGCGTCGCGATTCTCCGGAATCGTCTCCCCGCAATGCGTATGCAACCGGACCTGAAGCCCCCGGGCCAACCGCGCGGTCTCCCGATAGTGCTCTCCCGTGCAACCGAAGACCGTGCAGGGCGCAAACGCGACCTGCGACATCGACCCGCGCTTCAAATCATGGAACCGGTCGTGCAACCGCTGGCAGTCTTCCAGGATCACGTCGAGATCCTGCGTCGACCACTCCGGCATGATGTCGCTCGGCACGTTCACCGAACCCCGACAGCCTACGTACCGGATGCCCAGCTCCGCCGCTGCATGAAAACCCGCATCCAGGATTTCCCGGCTGCCATCCCGCGGAAACAGGTAGTGATGATCGCTCGTCAGCGTGCACCCGCTGAGCATCAACTCCGCGCAGGCCACCTGCGTCGCCACGTACAGGTCATCCGGATTGAAATGCCGCCACAGCGGAATGTGCCCCGCCAGCCATGGCAGCAGCGGAAGACTCGACACCGGCTGGAACGCCCGCGCCAGGTTCTGGAACATGTGGTGGTGGGTATTGATCATCCCGGGCGTCGCAATCCCACCCTTCGCATCCACCAGTTCCGCCCCGACGACCCGTGGCGCACGCCCCGTCCCGACCGAATGGATGAACCCATCCTTCGCCAGCAACCACGCATCGCGCAGAACGCGACGCGACGCGTCCATCGTCACAAGGTAACCAATGTTCCGGATCAGCAGCGTGGCACTCATGTCAGCATTCCATCCTCACTTCGAAACCGGGATCGGCGCCTCGGTCCAGAACCAAGGCGGCAACGTTGGATCCAGCCCCAGCGCCTTCGGCGTAAACGCATCGGTCGCCACTTCAACCACTGCCGGCACCCGCGAAATCACCCCAAGATCCTTCAACGTCTTCCCCAACTCTTCCCACCGCTTCAGATCGACCGCTCCCAACGTCTCCCCCTGGGCAGGATTTCCCTCGGCCAGCTTCAACTCCCGCATCTTCACGTAGCTGAACCGCATCCCCCCGGGCTCCATCGTCGGCGAGATCTTCCCCAGATGGTCATGCACCCGAGTCGGATCCTTGAAGTACTCCATCCATCCCCGATAGGCACCGCGACTGAACTTCGCCACCAACTCCGGATGTTTCTCCACGAGCGTCTTGTTCGCGATGATCACCCGGTACGGATCGAACCCCGAGTTGCTGATCTGGAGCATCCGCGGCTTCACGCCCTCTTTCGCCGCGTAGTAGGGCTCGCTCGTGGGATACGCCTGGGTGATCCAGTTCGGATCGGCCACGAAGTTCGCCACGCTTCCGGTCACCGGCCGCACCCGCATCTTCGAAAGTCCATACTTCTTCTGCAGGAAAAGCATCCAGGTGGCTCCCACCTGTCCCGCGACGTCCCGGTTGTCCAGGTCCGCAAAATCCCGGACCGGCGAATCGTCGCGCACCATGATTCCCTGCGGGTCGTGCTGGAAATAGGAGTTCACCGCAATCACCGGCAACCCGCGCTCCACCGCGATGTAGACGCCATCGCCCCGCACGATCCCCAGCCCGAATGGATCGAGCGCCACGCGCTTTTCGATTTCCGAGTTCGGGCCACCCACCAGCACCTCCACCGATACACCCTCTTCCTTCCAGATTCCCTGCAGGTCCGCTGCATAGTAGCCCCCATGCTCCGGCTCCGGCACCCAATCATGGATGAAGTGCAACGTCGGTCCCCCAACCGCTGACGTCGCTCCGGCCGGCACGCTCGATTCCTTCGAGCAGCCCAGGACGCCAAAAGCCATCAGGATGGCAGAAACCACGCCCGTCAGGATCGGCTTGTTCCTCATGAAATTTTCCCCCCAGACACCGCCTGCCCAACCCCGGTGGGGCGAGACTCCGTCGAGCCGCTCAAGGCTGTTCGACCGCCCCTGCCCCATTGCCGAACCCCCGGGATGGCGGCACCCATGCGCCACCACCCCGGATGTCATTGCTCGAATCCAAAGTCTTCGAGCACGGCCAACACGAACCTCAGAACTTCAACCGCAGCTGGCCGCTGATGCGGAACGGCTGCTCCGGATAGATCACGTCGTTGCCCGCGAAGCTCGGGTCGATCGAGGTCCAGTTCCGTTCGTCGGTGATGTTGAAGAAGTTGATCTGAACATCCCAACGCGGCTGCCGGTAGAACAGGAACGCATTGATCGTGAACTGCGCCGGAATCCGGAGGCTGCCCTCCTGGTTCTGCCACTGCTCACCCGTCACCTGCGGCCCGACGCTCGCGCCCAACCCGTTGTCGAACTGATAGGTCAGGTACGCGTTGAACATGATCTGCGGGACACTCGCCGCGCGCGTGCGGCCCGTCGCACGGGTCCGACCGTTCGCCGCGTTGTAGTTCGGGCTGCCGTATCCCGTGCCCGACACCCCATCGACGAGGAATCCCGGCGGGAATCCGTCGAGGTACGAGTACGTCTGCTGATAGCCGAAGTCGTCCTGCTTCGCGTCCTGGAACGTGAAGTTGGCGCTCGCGTTGAAGTTGCGGTCCGGCTGGTAGATGCCCTCCAGCTCGATGCCCTTCGTCTTGATGCCGATGGGCGAACCCACCAACTGCGGAGCAATGCGCGTCTGCTGGAAGAGCGACCCGCTCAGGAACACCTTGTTCCCCAGCAACGACGCCTTCTGGCCGACTTCGATCAGCTCGCTCTCGGACTTCAGCGAGCGCTCCAGCCCCGCGTTGCCACCCGTGCCGTCCACACCGCCAAAGTTCGCGCTGCCCTGCACCGCGTTCACCAGGTTGTACGTGACGTATGAACTCTGCTCCGGCGTCCACTTGTAGATGCCGGACACGAACACCGACCCGTTCAGGACATCGGCCGAGGAATCATAGAAGCCACCCCGGGGCCGCTCGACAAAGACCGGGCTCGCCGCGTCCGCGCTGAAGTAGTCGCCGCGTCCGCCGACCACCACGCTGAACTTCTCGTGAAAGGCGATGTCCCACTGCGAGAACAAGCCGGTCTGCAGCAACTGGCTGTCCTGGTTGCCCGCTGACGGGAACGGGTTCCCACCGTATCCGGGCTGGCCCGGCACGTTGAAGCCACCCCCCGCATTCGTGACCGCCGGGTTGTACGGCAGCGCGAAGGTCGATGCCGGTTGCGTCACGTCGTACAGGAAGAACGGCTCCACCGAGAAATCCTGGTAAGCCAGCAACTCGGAGTAGCGGACCTCCAGACCGGAGATCGTCTTGATGGGTACTTCGTACTCCGCAACTTTCGGATCGAATCCGTAGTGCAACTCGAGCCGGTCGTTGATCATCCAGTTCTCGGGCACCCACTCGGTGTAGCCGTACCCGGAGATTTTCCGGCTGTCCTGCGTCTCTCCGTACGCACGGTTCACGATCTTCGCCGACTCGCTGATGTTGTAGGTCGTCGTCATCTGCGACGAAAACTTCTTCCCCGCCGCCAGGTCCGAGGGCGAATTGATCGTCTGCCAAGGGTAAACCTTTACCCGCTGGGCCAGGTTCGTGTTCAGGATCGCGAAGTTCGCGTTCAGCCCGAAGGGCCCGATCGAGTTGAGCGGATCACCCCATCGGTTGTTGGGAAGCACCGGTCCCGCGATGTACAAACGGTCGTCGATCAACTCCTGCGTCACGCGATTGATGCCGATGACCTCGTTGAACCGGCTCGTGTAGAACTGCGCGTTCCAGTCGACGGTCAATTGATCCGTTGGACGGAACGTCAACGCCGCGAAGATGTCCTGGGTGTTGTCCTGGACGTTCTGGTAGTAGCCCTCGGCCTCGCGCCCCAGGTAACTGACGCGGTAGGCGACCTTCTCGTTGATGGGCCCGCCCACATCCAACACCCACTCCGGGTTGAAGTACGACTGCCCGCCCGGCACGTACGTTCCCCAGCGACTGATCAACTCACCCCGGAACTGGTCGAAGTACGGAGCCTTCGTCACGAAGTTCACGTACCCGCCCGGCCCCTGTCCCTGCGGACCATAAATCGCCGAACCCGGTCCCTTGACGATGTCCATCGCCTCGACCTGGTTGAAACTCGCGAGGAGCGAATTGCGGCTGTAGATCGTCCGTTGGCCGTTCTGGTAAATCTCGCTCAACTCGCCGCGGATCACCGGCACGTTCGCCAGTCCATAGCGCGAGGGCGTATACACGCCTGGCGCATACTGGTTGAAGTCCGTCGCACGGGAGATCGCACGCGCTTCCATCTGCGCCTTCGTCACCAGACTCACCGAGCGCGGCGTATCGATGATCGAACGGTCATCGCCCATCACCGAGTCCACCGGGCGCGCCGTCGGCAACACGGTCTCGTTCAGCGGCAACCCTTCCACCACCACCCGCGACAGGTCATTCGTGCCCTGCAGGCCCGAGGGTGGAGCGTTGGTCGCCGCGGTCTGGGCGCCAAGGGTGTGCGCCGCCATGGCGGTGGCCAAGCCACCGAATTTCCAGAGTTTCCTGCGATTCTTGTTCCGGGATTTCATGTTCCGATGGGTCTGCGTTCCTGAATTGGAGGGTGCGTGACCTTCCCTTCGACTGCCCCGCAAGCGCGGTGGCCTGAATCTCCACAAGCAACGCCGGTACCAAGATCCGTCCAATGTCACTCGAGGCTCGCCCAGACCCACACCCACCTCTCCCAACCGCTCTCGCGTTCTTCAGCCACCTCGTTTCCGTCCAGCCTCACGCGACCGCATGCGTGTCCCACACCCCGTCACCGGCCGGCCTCAAACCGAGATCCACGTTTTCCATCGGTTTCCCGCGTAACCCACCTGCGGTCCTCCACTCCATCCGCCCCACGAAACACTCCCAGCGATGCGCCGCATTCATGAGTCCCAGAACCCCGGCGCACGGATCCTGACCGCAACCAAATCCCTCAATTCATCCGCTTCATGAAACCCATGACAGGCCTGCGCGCCAGCCTCATTTCCATCAGCACACCCGGATGGCGAGGAATGTTCAGGTTGCCCTAAGTTGATCCACACCCATGGCTTATTGTTCTCCGTCGAGCCGGTCCAGAGTTTGAAGTTTTCAGTTTCAGGTTTGAAGCGGGGGCAGGGCTTGAACCTTGAATCTTGAAACTTGGGACTCCTGAGCGGCTCGTGAGGACACTCGCCCCACCGAAGGGACACTCCCACGACTCAGTGCTCCACTCCGCCGCACCCCCTCAACACGCAGCCCACTCCGCCAACCGCGTCGACAATTCCACCAATCGCCACTCCGCACCCCGCGCCGCAATGAACTGAAAACCCACCCGAACCCGTCCACCCAACAACTCATCCGGGATCGTCAGTACTGGATACACTCCCAGGCTCGCCGGTGTCGTCAGCGTCAGGATCTGCCGTCGCGTGCGACTGTGATCCGCGCCTGCCAACAAACGCGTCATCGGCGCTGCCGGCAGCATCAATACGCGCCCCCCCTCCAGCAGACCGTCGAGTTGTGAGACCATCCGCGCCCGCTCCGCTGCGGCCTGCCGAAGCTCCGCCTCGCCCAACGCCCCGCCCCACTCCAACCGCCCACGCACCGGCGCACTGTAGGATTCCGGATCCGACGCGAGTTCCACCTGGTGCACCCCGAACGCCTCCCGCGCCTGCAGCATCGCGAAGACATCCGCCGCATTGGACAGGCCGTCCGCCGGCACGACATCCACCGCCAATCCCGCTTGCTGCATCCGCACACGCAGCGAATCAAAGGCACCCAACACCGCCGGATCACACCCGTCGAGGAGGCTTCCCGTCATCCAACCCAACCGCGTGGGAACGCCCCTTTCATGCAGGTCGCCGACTGGGTCGTGAATCACCGCCCGCGCCACGAACTCCACATCTCCAAGCCAGCGCTGGATCCAGCCCAGCGTGTCGAAACCCGGCGCCAACGGCCTCGTTCCCCGATGATCCCCGAACCATCCCGGCGCCCGCAGGCTCACCAATCCACACAATGAAGCGGGCACTCGCAACGACCCGCCCGTGTCCGTTCCAAGTCCAATCCACGAACTCCCCTCCAGCACCGACGCCGCTGCTCCACTGCTCGATCCTCCCGTCAACGCGCCCGGATCGCCGGGGATCGTGCAGTCTCCCAACCACGGGTTCTCCCCGGTGATGCCGTACGCATGTTCGTTCAGGTGCGTCTTCCCCACGAGCAACGTCCCAGCCTCCCGCCAACGCTCCACGAACGCTGCATCCCGCGCCTCCGGCGCTGCCGATTCCATCACACGACGCGACCCGCATCCCGTGCACTCACCCGCAACATCCATCAGGTCCTTCACCGAGATGGGCAGGCCCCGCAGTGCGCCACGCCCCCCGCCACCCTTCTCCAATTCCCGCACCTGGGCCTCGATGCGCTCCCGGGAGATGGAAGTGAACACCGGCCCCGGATTCCGATCCCGAGCGGACAGGACGATCGAGGGAATCGAGGCCGGATGGATCTCGCCGTCCGCGACGGATCGGACGAACTCCCGGACGCTCCTTCGGGCGGTGCGCGATGTCATTCAATGGTCGGTGAAGCACGGGACCTGCCGAACTTTCTGCGTGCCTCGTGGCAGGATGACGCTTTCTGGAATGTCCCCTGCTTCACCCGCCTTCAATGGCACGCAAGGACGACCCCGCCGCATCGGAAACCGATCTTCTCCGCATGCTGGATCTGGCCAAGGCCACCGCCCGCCACCTCGGAACCCCACGGCAGTCGCCGTTCTGTGCCGACGTCATCCATTCCACCACCGGCAAGCGCCTGGTCCGGCGGCTGAACGCCGTGGCCCAGGAACACGACCCTTCCTCCCACGCGGAGGTACGGGCCATCCGCGCCGCCACCAAGAAGCTCAAGACGACCTCGCTCAAGGGTTACACGCTCTATACCACCTGCGAACCCTGCCCCATGTGCATGGCTGCCTCTCTCTGGGCCGGCGTCGACCGCGTCATCTTCGGCGCCACCATCGACGACGCCGCCCGCCATTGCTCCCAGATCTACACCTACGCCAAGCAACTCGTGAAGCGCAGCGACCTGAAGTGTGAGGTGGTCGGACCCGTCGCCCGATCCTCCTGCGTCGCCCTCTTCGAGGACCCTCGGATGCTCGCCGCCATGCGCCTCTGGAAGCAGTCCGCCAAGAACCCGAAATGAACCGCGCTCACGACAACCATCGATATGAATCTTCCCCTGAACTGGATTGACGATCTCACCGCCCTGCTCCCGCCCGGCCGCGTCGTCACCGCCGAAACCGACGTCGACCGCCTCTCCAAGGATTTCTACTGGTACTCGCCCGTCCTCGAACGCCAACTCCGCGAGAAACGCGGTGACGCCGCCGCCCAACCCCGCACCGTCGCCGAGGTCCGAGACGTCCTCTCCTTCGCCGCACGCCGCGGCATTCCCGTCACCGTGCGCGGCGCCGCCACCGGAAACTACGGCCAGTGCATCCCTCTCGAAGGCGGGATCCTCCTCGACCTCGCCGCCCTCGACCGCGTGCTCGAAATCAGCGCCGACGGCATCGCCACCTGTGAACCCGGCGCCCGCCTTGGCGTCATCGAGTCCACCGCCCGGAAATCCGGATGGGAACTCCGTTGCTATCCGAGCACCTACCAGAAGGCCTCCGTCGGTGGATTCCTCGCCGGAGGATCCGGCGGCATCGGTTCGATCTCGCACGGTGTCCTGCGCGACAACCAGACGGTCCGGTGGATCAAGCTGCTCACCATGGAACCCGAGCCTCGCGAGATCCTGCTCGAAGGCCGGGATGTCTTTAAGGCCCTCCACGCCTGGGGAACCAACGGCGTGTTCGTCGAGGTCGGGCTCACCCTCGCCCCGCGCACCGACTGGGCCCAACTCGCCGTCGCCTTCCCCAGTTTTGAGGCCTGCATCGACTTCACCGAGCAGGTCGCCATCACCGGCACCTGGCACAAACGACTGGTCTCGTGCTTCGAGTGGCCCATCCCGGGCTGGTTCGCACCGCTCCAGAAGTGGGTGCCCCAAGGCGAGGCCCTGGCCTTCTTCGAGATCGCCCATTCCCAACTGGAGGAACTCTCCGCCGCCGCAGCCGTCGCCGGGGGACGCCCCGTCTTCTCGTCCCCACACCAGGAACCCCGTCGCGGCGCCCAACTCTCCGACTACACCTGGAACCACACCACCCTCTGGTCCAAGAAGGCCGAACCGTCCCTCACCTACCTGCAGTGCGGATTCAACCCCCAGTCGTTCCGTGACCAGATCGCCCGCCTCAAGGCGCGCTTCGGCGACGAAATCCTCTGGCACTTCGAGTTCCTCAAGTCCGACGGCGTCGTCGTCCCCGGTTGCCTGCCCATCGTCCGCTTCACCACCGAGGAACGTCTCCAGGAGATGATCGACTTCTGCGGTACGATCGGTGTCTCCATCGCCAATCCCCACATCAACCACCTCGAAGGCAGCGGACGCTGGCGCCCGGACGACGCCAAGCTCGTCGCCAAACACGAGTTCGATCCCATGGGACTCATGAACCCTGGCAAGATGATCGGATTCAAACCCACCGCTGCTCCCCAACCCGCCACCGCATGAAGACCTGGATTCCCGACGAACGCTTTCTCCCGTATCGCACGTGGAAGGAGGTCGACGCCCTCCCCAAGGACAAGACCCTCATCGTCCTGCCCACCGCCGCCATCGAGCAGCACGGCCACCACCTGCCCCTCGCGACGGACACGCTCCTCAACAACTACCTCCTCGGCCACGCGCTCCGGAAGCTTCCCCCCGACCTCCACATCTACGCCCTAGCCCCCGTCTGCTACGGCA
Source organism: uncultured Verrucomicrobiota bacterium (assembly GCA_903842505.1). Classification (GTDB taxonomy): domain Bacteria; phylum Verrucomicrobiota; class Verrucomicrobiia; order Limisphaerales; family UBA9464; genus UBA6176. Next base: position 14,114 of record CAIMMI010000043.1, read on the forward strand.
AGAGCAACGAACACCTCGGCTACCCCGGCACGTTCTCGCTCTCGCGCGACACCTTCATCGCCACGCTCCGTGATCTCGGCCGGAGCCTTCACGCCGGCGGATTCCGGAAGCTCGTGTTCTTCAATAGTCACGGCGGCAACCACGCGCTCATCGACGTCATGGCCCGCGACCTCCGCGCTGAACTGGACCTCACGACCTTCTGCCTCTTCGGCGGCGGTGGCGCCTCCGGCCTCTCCGAACAGGAAGCCAAGTTCGGCTTCCACGCCGGCGAGGTCGAAACCGCCCTCCTCCTCGATGCCACCCCCGAACTCGTCCACACCGACCGCTACACGGTGAATTACATCCGCAAGGTCGGCGATCCCGGCACCCTCCTCCCGGAGTTCGCCTACGCCACCTACGCCTGGCTCACCCGCGACATCGCCCCCAGCGGTGTCATGGGTGACCCAAACCCCGCCACCGCCGAGAACGGCCGCCGCTGGTGCTCCGAGATGTCCTCCCGCATCGCCGCCGCCCTCGTCGAGATGTACGCCTTCGAACACCCGTCCCGCCCGTGAAACGGAACGGCAAGACCTCCATCCCGCGTCGCTCTGCTTCGAAAGGGGCGGTGATGGCCACGTCGCCTTCCAAGGTCCTCTCCCGGGCAACAACCCCCAAGCGCCGCTCCTCCAAACCCGCCTCCATCGACTGCGGCAACGGCGTCACGCTCGTCCGCGACGTTCCCTTCCGACTCTCCGACGGCACGATTCTCCGCTCCGACCATTACCTGCCTCCCGGCGGCGGACGTTCCCCGACTCTCCTCGTCCGACAGCCCTACGGAAAGGACATCGCCACCACCGTCGTCTACGCCCACCCCGTCTGGTTCGCCCGCCACGGCTACAACGTCGTCATCCAGGACGTGCGCGGCCGGGGCACGTCCACCGGGGAATTCCACGTCTTCCGCAACGAGGAACAGGACGGATTCGAAACCGTCGAATGGCTCGCCTCCCGACCCGAGTGCAACGGGCGGATCGGCATGTACGGATTCTCCTATCAGGGCGTCACCCAACTCCTCGCGGCCGCACGCCGACCGAAGGCGCTCCAGTGCATCGCGCCGTGGATGAGCGCGGGCGACCTGTACCACGGCTGGTTCTACCACCACGGCATGCTCCGCCTCGCCTCCGCCATCGGCTGGGGCACCCAGATGCTCCGCGGCGATGCCCACCGCCTCGGCCTCAACCGCACGGCCGCCGCCCTCGACTCCGCCTGGTCCAATCTCGCCCCCCACTTCCACGCCGCCCCCTTCTCCCGCATCCCGCACCTCACCGCCCCCAGTCTCCCCACCTACTTCCGCGACTGGATCCGCAACGACCGCCCCTCCCGGTACTGGTCGGATCTCGATCTCAGCCAACGCTGGAACACCATCGACCTCCCCGTCCTCCACCTCGGCGGCTGGTACGACCTCTACCTCCATGGGTCGATCGACCTCTTCGAGAAGTTGAGCCAACACGCCGCCACGCCGGAGACCCGATCCAACCAATACCTCGTCGTCGGACCCTGGGTTCATCTTCCGTGGGGCAACTGGATTGGCGAAGCCGACCTCGGTCCAGCCGCCCTCTTCGACACCGACGCCTTGCTCCTGCGCTGGTTCAATCACTGGCTGAAGGACTCGGGCGATTTCGCCTCCGAACCGAAGCTCCGCCTCTTCGCCCTCGGCTCCAACCAATGGCACACCCCCGCCAACTGGCACGGCCTCCAGCCTGGCCCAACCCAAACCTTTCACCTCCGCAGCGGCGGCCGCGCCAACTCGATCCGCGGTGACGGCCGACTCTCCCCCACCGCACCCGACACCGACGAACCCCGCGACACTTTCGTCCACGATCCCGAGGTTCCCGTGCCCGCCCCCGGCGGATTCGGCGCGCCCCAGGGTTGCTTTGCCCAGAACCGACTCGAACTCGGCAACAACGTCCTCCTCTACACGTCCGATCCCCTCACCGCCCCGCTTCACGTCTGCGGCGCACCCCGTATCCGCATCGCCTTCCAGTCCTCGCTCAACCACTCCGACCTCATCGTGAAGCTCGTCCGCGTCACGCCCGATGGTCGAGCCACCAACGTCGTCATCGGCGGTGCCCGCTCGTCCTTCCTGTTCCCCGATTTCCGCGCTGACACCGTCCACACCTGGGAATTCGACCTCGAGCCGACCTCCTGCGTTTTCGCTCCCGGCGATCGCCTCCGCCTGGACGTCTCCAGTTCGGCCTTCCCGCTCTACGACCGCAATCCCGGCACGGACAAGCCCTCGCGCGACACGCGCCCCTCCGACTGGAAGCGCGCCCGTCAACAGGTCCTCCACTCGGCCACCGCTCCCTCCACCCTCGAACTGCCGCTCCTCCCATGACCGGCACCACGACCCTCCAGCCTGCCCCCGGCACCGCGGTCATTCCGTCCGCTTCAACCGACGAATTGCCCCGTCCGTTCGTCACCCTCCGCAATCTCTCCAAGCGCTATGGCCCCACCAACACGGTGCTCAGCGACGTCTCCCTCAACGTCTCGGCCGGCGACTTCATCAGCCTCATCGGCCCCTCCGGTTGCGGCAAATCCACGCTCCTGAAGCTCATCGCCGGACTGACTTCGGTTTCGGAAGGCTCGATCGAGGTCGATGGCATGATCCCCGCGAACGCCCGCGAACTGATGTCGTTCATCTTCCAGGACGCCACGCTCCTCCCCTGGCGCACCGTCCTCCGCAACATTGAGCTCGGTCTCGAACTCCACAGCAACCTCAACGTCCTTCGCCGCACCCAGAAGGCCGAAGAACTCCTCGAACTCGTCGGCCTCTCCCACGTCGCCCACCACTACCCACGCCAACTCTCCGGTGGCATGAAGATGCGCGTCTCCATCGCCCGCGCCCTCGCCACCCGCCCCCGACTCCTCCTGATGGACGAACCCTTCGGCGCCCTCGACGAAATGACCCGCGACCACCTCAACGAGGAGGTCCTCCGTCTCCGCGCTGAACAGGGCTGGACCGCCCTCTTCGTCACCCACTCCGTCGCCGAGGCCGTCTTTCTCTCCACCCGCATCATTGTCCTCCAGGCCAACCCCGGCCGCATCCGACGCGACATTCCGGTCCCGTTCCCCTTTCCCCGCTGCGCCTCCCTCCGGAGCGACCCGGCCTACCTTGCCCTGGTCGGCGAGGTCTCCCAGGCCCTGCGTGATCTCAACCGTGGTCCACACCATGGAGGACACCACGGATGAGCCTTCACAGGTCAGCTCATTTATCCGCAGATCTCGCAGATTCCGCAGATGTGGGAACCCGGGGCCGAATGAGGACGGAGGCGGGAACGTTACCGACGAGCTTCGCCTGCCATCCTACCCCTCTCCTTCCGGATCTGCGCCATCTTCGCCATCTGCGGATCAAGCCCGGTGCTTTCGCATGAAACGCTTCCTCACCAACGCGGCCTGGCCCATCGGTGTGTTTGTCCTCGTCCTCCTCCTCTGGCAGGGCGCCACGGTCGTCTTCAAGATTCCTCCCTACGTACTTCCCGGCCCCCTCCGTGTGATCGAGGCCGGCATTGACCGCCACGAAAGCCTCCTCAAGGCGGTCCGGATTTCGGCGGTCGCGGCCATCGGCGGTTTCCTCCTGAGTGTCGTTGCCGGTGTCGCGACCGCCCTTTGCCTTGCTCAGTCCCCACTCATCCGGCGCTGCCTCGTCCCCTATACGATCCTCCTGCAGACCGTCCCCATCATCGCCGTCGCGCCGCTCATCCTCATGTGGTTCGGCAGCGGTCTACGCTCCGTCATCCTCGTCGTCGTCATCATCTGCCTCTTCCCCATCATCGCCAACACGACCCAGGGCCTGACCAGCGTCGACCACAGCCTGCTCAACCTGTTCCGCATGGCCAATGCTTCCCGCGCCCAGGTGCTCTTCAAG
>CAIMMI010000044.1 GCA_903842505.1 uncultured Verrucomicrobiota bacterium
GGGCTTGGCGTAGAGCTTGCCAACAAGTTTCATCTGTTCCGGAGGAATGCCGCTCATCTCGCTGACATTCGCAGCGCCGCGAATACCCACGTAGCACTGCATGTGCTTCATACGCTCCAGGTCGCATTCGCCCCAGATCCGCAGGCCTTCCTCACCACTCTCCTTGTTGAGGGCACGCATGACCCGATTGGATCGAAGCGTCACGTGCGGATGGCCGCCAGCCGCGCGCGTCGCTTCCACCATGGCCACGGCCATAGATTCCGGAGCATCAAAGAGCTCAAGGAGCAGGTGCTCCCCAGGCTTGACCTGGCAGCTGTGGCGGACGAGGAGTTCGGCGAGCTTCTGATGGCGAGTGTCCATGGGGGCGGGCATCGTATGCCGGGACACGCCCCCTTCTTGACGAAATATTTGCATGGACTCTTGCAGGACATCCGTATAGTTTGGGAGAAATGCAGCGAATCACCTGCCATACCGGTGCCACGCTCATCGAGGTCATCACGGCCTCGTCGGTGGGTGTGCTTCTCCTCTCCGTGGCGGTTCCCGTTGGCCACGCCGTCCGCGTGGCAGGGACCACCGAACAGGACGCCACACAGCAGCAGACCATCCATGCCGCCATGGTTCGCGATTCCAAGGGCAACCCCGGCGAGCGACTCCCCACGCCTGGACTCATAAACAGGCTGCCGTACAACGGTCAGCAGGTTCCCGGCGAGGGCGGAGAGGATTACGCGCAAAACAAGACCCAGAACCTCTACTCCGCGTGCATCGCCCGCGGGCTGTTCGGGCCGCAGATCCTGGTTGGCGCCACCGAGGTCAACCCGGTGGTCGAGGCGTACACCGCCTACAACTACAACGCGTACCGCCCCGACGCGGATTCCTACTGGGATCCGATGCTCCAGGCGAGGATCGATGCCGTGCCTAGCAGCACCAACAAGAGCCACACCTCCTTCGCCCACCAGCTGCTCTGTGGCCTCCGCAAGGAGGTGTATTGGAGGGGCACCGCGGACGCGAATCGCCCGCTGATCTCCACGCGTGGCACCATGAATGGGGTCAATTCCGGCGACTTTTTCGTCCGAAGCCCCACGCTGCGCCTGCATGGACCTGCTGACAGCTGGGAAGGCAACGTCTGCTACGGGGACAACCACGTTGAGTATGCAACGTCGTTCTACCCGCCGCGGTCCACCTGCGGCTGCGGCACGTACAACGCGGGGGCCGTGACGCCCGACAATCTGTTCCGGTGCGCAGGCACGACGCCATCCGAGTTCACGGGCAGCGGCTGCGTGGAATTGGGCCCGACCGGCGCCCCGAACTCGTGGGCCGGCATGGACGCCATGCTCGGCATCCACCCCAACAGCGCGACCAGGTACATCGTCATTCCCGTCTACGACTCCTTGATCACTCCGTAAGCGATCACTCCGTAAGCGCGCGTGGTGTTTTCACATCACCACGGAGCGCCGGAGCTGCGGCAGGCTTCGTAGCCTCTGCTTCCTCGTCTCCGCTTTCTGGTCTCCGCGTCGTGGTCTCCGCGTCGCCACACGCGCCGACGGTCACGGATTGCACGGACCCCACGCGGCCAGCAGCAGTCCCAGGTCGATTCCATCGACGATCCCGTCGGCATTGATGTCCGCGCGACCGAATGCCGAGCCGAAAGCGCTCAGCAGCAATCCGAGGTCCGAGCCACCGACAACGCCGTCGGCGTCCAGATCGCACGGGCAATTGCTCGCCGTTGCAACCGCGAAGGTGCCGCTGACGCAGAGCTCCCTGGCCGGCGCAAGGTCCGAAGGCGGCACGGACTGGCCAGTCAGGATCCGCACCGATCCATCGGCGAGCAGCGCGGCCGATGTGTCATA
>CAIMMI010000045.1 GCA_903842505.1 uncultured Verrucomicrobiota bacterium
GATCGCCGCCACCGCCGCAGCAAAGCGCGCCGCCTCCAACACCCCCATCCCTTCCATCCATCCGACCACGAACCCACCGACGAAAGCGTCCCCTGCCCCGACGGTATCGACCACCCGCTCGACCGGTACTGCCTTCACGAGTTCCCGGCCCCCGCTGTCCTCCACCCACGCTCCCTCTGCGCCCAACGTCACGACGACTCCGGGCCGTTCACCCGTGCCGCGCCAAGCGTTCACCGCCCCGGCGATGGACGCCAGGTCCGACAACGAACGCCCCACCAATCCCGACACCTCGGATCGGTTCAGGATCAGCCAGGTCGCCTGCTCGAAGACCGAGACGGGCACCGATTCCCGCCACGGCGCCGCGTTGACAACCCGGGGAATCCGGTGCGTCACCGCCCATCTCGTCGCGGCCAGGATCGCCTCATCCGGCACCTCGAGCTGCAGGACAACCGCCTGCAAGGGCTCCACCGCCGCCAATCGCGCCAACCCTTCCTCGACATCGACCGCGGTCAACCGAGCGTTCGCACCGGGCGCAGCCACGATGTGGTTCTCGCCCGCCGCATCCAGCGTGATGACCGCGACCCCGGTGGAATCCTCCGCGCACGACCGGACCGAGCGCATATCGATCCCATCCCGGACAAGCCCCTCGCGCATCATCGCACCGAAGGAATCTTCCCCGACCGCGCCCACCATCCCCACGCGCGCCCCCAATCGGGCCATGGCCACCGCCTGGTTTGCTCCCTTCCCGCCGGGCACCGTGCGAAATCCCGAGCCCAGGACCGTCTCGCCCGGGGCGGGAAAACGTTCTGCCCGGATCACAAGGTCCCGATTGAGGCTGCCAACGACGGCGATCACGCAGACGATTTCATCCTGACGGGGCAATGCCGTCAGCCCTCCATTTCCCACATTTCGGGTGGGGGACGCTTCAGCTCCGTCCACCGAACAACCTCTCCCTGCGCCTCTGCGGGAGAGTCCCAAGTTTCAAGATTCAAGTTTCAAGGCTCCGAGGGTTACTCGTACTCGTACTCGAACCCGTGAACCCTCTCAGCAGATGAGAGTCCTTCTCCGGTTCGAGTACGAATCGAGCCCGGCTTGAAACTTGAATCTGAAAACTCGCGCCCTCGGCAACGCCTTCCCTGCGCCCCTGCGCCCCTGCGGGAAACCATGGAAACCATGGAAACCATGGAAGCCAAGGGAGGGCGGGTCTCGACCAAGATTTGCGAAGGCAAGGAGGCGGGACCGGGCTCCGATGCACGCGTGAAGCTGCCCCGTCTGAATCGAGTGCTCCTGGGGGTGGCATTCCTTCTCGGGGTGGCCGGCTGTTCCGTGAGCCCGCTCCGGCATCTGGAAGGAATCCCGGCCAGCGTCCACCGTCTGGCTTCAGGTCAGGAGAACAGGACGCGGGCGTCGGATGACGTCGAAGAGGCAGCTGCGGATGGGTGGTTTGTCGGAGTCGCCCTTTCGGGGGGCGGCAGCCGTGCGGCCGTGTTCAGCGGAGAAGTCCTCACCCGGTTGCACGAACTCGGCGTCATGCAGCGCGTGGATTATGTCTCGGGCATCTCCGCCGGGTCATTGGCCGGAGCCTACTATTGCCTGTCCCATGACCCGGAAGAGGCGGAATCCGGCGATCTGCTCTGGCGTCGGGACGTGGTTGAAGACCTCATGCGGCGTGGAGTCTGGCTCGACTATTTCAGTCGCTACGTCTTCAACCCGATCAATCTGATCCGCTATTACGGCACCGGACTGAACCGCTCGTACCAGATGCGACGCGTGCTGGACCTGAAATTCTTTCGCAACAAGACCCTGGCGGAGTTGAACCCGAAGCGACCCCGGTTATTGGTGACCGCGACCACGCTTGAGACCGGTGCCGTGTTCACCTTCACGGACCGCGAACTGGCGCGCCGCGGCATCCAATCCGGTGTGCTCCAGGTGTCCGACGCCGTCCAGGCCTCCTCCTCATTCCCGGGCCTGTTCCACCCTTATGTGCTGCCGGACTTCACCCAGACCACCCACCGTCCGGCCGACGCCCGATTCGCGCATCTCGTCGATGGCGGCGTCTACGACAACCTCGGGGTGGTGCCGTTGTTGAGGGTGTACCAGGCACATCGCGATCGGTTTCCCCGAGGCGGAGTGATCATCGTCGCCGACGCCTCGCTGCCGGCGGAGTTGAAGGAACGGCTCGCCCTTCGCGCCGACACCCGCAAGGCGACCGACTACGTCATCGACTTCGGCAGCATGCGCAAGAGCATCGAGATCATGTTCGAGGTGGACCGACTGGGACTGATGCGGGCCCTGCAAGAGGACTCCTGGCATCTCGGACTCAAGCTCATCCACCTGCACTACACCACCGGGTTGCTCTCCGGGGAGCGAGACCTCCACGATGAGCTTCCGAACATCCTCGACCTCGACCAACCCGTCCCCACCAACGTGGACTTCGGCGACAAGCGTCACCTCGTTGCGCCCACCTCCCTCGGTATCTCCCCGGAGCATGCCCGCGCCACGCGAGACGCGGCACGACGGGTCATCGACTTCAACCTGGACGGATTGCTCCGGGTCGGTACGGGTCCGTGAAAGGCAAAGCCAGGGGACGGAAGGCCAAGCCGGGCCGCCCCGGCTGCCCAAAGCGGCAACCAGGGCGTTTCTGACCCTCACCAAGGGTACGTGTAGTCGAGAGGTTCGGGCGGAAGGATCCGGTACATCCGCATCACCGAGGAGTCGAAGGAGTCGAAGGCGACGCGCTCGACATCGGAACCTTCAAAGAGCCAGTAAAGCTGCCAAGGACCCTCCGCTCCCGTGTCCGAGGACTCCAGGCGGACTTGGTACCCGCGGGCCACCTGGGTCGACAGCATCGCGCCGATCTTGCCGTCCCCGACGTCATACCTGGAGATCGACAGCGGCTCGCCGGCACTGGGAGTTTCGTCGTCGGCCAGGGTCAGCACCGTGCTCTCGTAGCCCTTCATGAGCTTCAGGCCCCCTTCGATTGATTCGAGCGTCAGGGTGATAGTCTGGGTACCCTGCGCCTCGGTGTTGTTCACCAGCGGGATCTGGACGAAAATCTGCGACTGGCCCGGCGCGAACGCCGCCGTGCGGTTGGTCTGGCCGCCCAGGACAGCCAGCGCCGAAGCCGACCCTTCCAGCCGGAAATTCACACTGGCCGCGTCGCGGGTGTTGAGGGTGCGCCAAAGACGGATCTGGGCGTAGCCGTTGGTGGAGCCTTCGTTGATCTGGAAGCGTGGCGAAACGAAACCCACCTCGCCCGGGTTCAGGTCGTCGAGGAGACGCACCTCCATGCGGACCGGGGCCTTGGTGCTGCCATCGATGGACAACTCGAAGACAGCCGTCTCCGTTCCCTCGTTGATCTCGTCGAGGATCGTGGGCAGCGGCAGCCAGTTCATGGAACCGAGCCCACCCACGGCAGGCACGAGCCTCACGGGCTGATTCGTATCGAAATCCTGGCCCGGGGTGGCCGTGCCGCTCACGAACCGGGCGCGGACCGTGATGTCGTTGGTGCCCCTGTAATCGCCCAGGATCGTGAAGAACAGGGGGATATAGGCCCGATCCTCCGCGATCTCGAGCGTCGGGTAGTCGAGTTTCAGGGACAGGCCCTCGACACCTGCAGGCTCGCCCTGGAGAGGCAGGACCGGCGGGGGCTCGGGAGTGACGTCCCGCCCCGGAATGGTCTGCGCTGGCAGGGAGAAGCTGAGCAGGGATGCAACAACAACGACCGCGGCCCACAAGGTTCGCAACGGCAACAACCGTTCGATGAACAGGCGGGATCTTGAGGTTCTTTTCGGGTTCATGGGAGGTATCGGGTCCTATTCTGTTTCACCGGCGGGAAAAGTTCAGGCGGCCCGGCGCCGCGTCGCGGTCAGAGCCCCTCCGGAAAGCGCCCCGAAGAGCGCGAGGATTCCGAGGGCCGCCGGGGTCAGGGCGAGACTGTCGTGGATCCACGGATGCCAGGCCGACTGCAGCAAGGCCACGGCCGCCATCCCGGTCAGGCCCAGCGAAAGCCCGATGGCCAGGCGAATCGGAATCCAGGCCCGACGGATCATCAAGGCCACGGCCAGCGATCCGACCGAAAGCCCCACGCAGGCGGCGATGGACCCGTGGCTCGGGTCGGAGGCAACGCATACCCGCGACGCAAAGCCAACGCCCAGCAGAAGCCATCCTGCGAGGGCCACCTGCTGCGACGGGGTCATGGGATTCCGGCGCGAATTCCGGGGACCCGACTCGCAGAGGCACTGACGGGCCACCTCCAGCGGCGAACCCGTGGAACGTAAGGCGGACAGGCGAGCTTCTTCGAAGGGAATTCCCGCGCGGAGGCCCGCCTCAAGGGATTCCATCAGGTGGTCTTCCAGCTCGGCTGCGAGCGGGGCTGGCAGACCGGCCAGATCCTGGGAGAAGGGGGAGACTTTCATGGAGGGTTCTTGGAACGGGAGCATCCGTGATGAGTCAGGGGCGAATCTCAGACAGCCGGAGCGGGTACCCACAATCGATTGAGGATCGCGTGGACGGTCTCCCATTGCCTGCGGTCGTCTTCCATCACGGGGCGGGCCTGGGGGGTGAGTTGGTAGTACTTCCGCTTGCGACCGGTCTCCGATTCACCCCAGCGGGCGACGATGAGTCCGTCGGCCTCGAGTCGGTGCAGGATTGGATACAACATGCCATCGGTCCACTCGACCTCCCCGCCGGAGAGCTCGCGGACCTTCTGGACGATGGCGTACCCATAGCTTTCTCCGGTCTGAAGGATACCCAGGACGATGGCGCTGGCAGACGCGGCATTGAGGTCCTTGCTGATCTTCATGGGGTCAAAATGCATTGAGATTCTATGCATGCAAGCCCGAGGTCTTTTTTTCCGGGAAAGGGCGACGGGGTCCTCCCGCAGAGACACTGGGACGCAGGGAAAACCCATCAAACCATGGATCCTCTGCGCCCCTGCGCCTCTGCGGGAAACGTTTCCCATCCACAGATTTCACCGATGACACAGATTCCAGACCCCGACTTGGACAGCGATGAAGCGATGGCA
>CAIMMI010000046.1 GCA_903842505.1 uncultured Verrucomicrobiota bacterium
CACGACTATTCCAACGTCGGGATCCATTCACCCAACGGTGACTGACCAGCCTGCCATCCAAGTGGCCTTTCTCCGCGTCTCCGCGTCTCCGCGTGAACCTGTCCCTGACTTCCATCGCATCGTTACGGCTTAGCCGTGTCCCTGCGAATGGAAACGCGGTGAAGACTCCCGCAGGGAAAGCCGGAGCGCAGGGGAAGGCACCCGATCCGCACCGGCGGGGGCCAGCTTTTGGTGAGGGTTTCCAGAACGCTCTTCGTCCGTGATCCAGGCCTCTTTCTGCGGGCTCCGCGTCCCTGCGGGGGCTCCCTGCTGCATCGTTACGACTCAGGGCGCGGGGACGGTGGGATGGGCGTGGAACTGGAGCGCGGCAAGGTGGCGGTAGAGGCCGCCTTCGATGGCGTTGAGTTCGGCGTGGGTTCCGGACTCGACGATGCGGCCCTGGTCGACGACGAGGATGCGGTCGGCGTTGCGGACGGTGGCGAGGCGGTGGGCGATGAGGAACGAGGTGCGGCCCTGCATGAGGGTTTCGAGGGCCTCCTGGATCAGGCGTTCGCTCTCGGAATCGAGCGAGCTGGTGGCCTCGTCGAGGATGAGGATGGCGGGGTTGCGCAGGATGGCGCGGGCGATGGCGATGCGCTGGCGTTGTCCGCCGGACAGTTGGATGCCGCGGTCGCCGACGGTGGTTTGGTAGCCTTCGGGGAAGGCGTGGATGAAGCCGTGGGCGTTGGCGAGGCGGGCGGCCTCTTCGATCTCGGCCTGGGAGGCGCCGGGGCGACCGTAAGCGATGTTGTCGGCGATCGAACCGCCGAACAGGAGGACCTCCTGCGGGACGAGCGAGAGTTGGTTGCGGAGGTCGGTGAGCGGGTAATCGCGGGCGTCGCGGCCGTCGATGAGGATGCGGCCGCGGGTCGGATCGTGGAGACGGAGGAGGAGGGAGAGCAGGGTCGACTTGCCGGCGCCGCTGGGTCCGACGATGGCGATCTTCTGACCGGGTTGGGCGTGGAGCTGGATCCCTTGAAGGACCTCGACGCCGGGGCGGGCGGGGTAGGCGAAGTGGACGTCCTCGAAGGCCACTTCGCCGCGGAGACGGGCGAGGGTGGAGGCGGGTTGGGTGGCGAGGGTGGCCTCGACCTCGGGAGTTTCGCGGAGGAGTTCGCGGACCCGCTGGGTGGAGCCGACAGCCTTCTGGATCTGGCTGTAGAGGTCGGCGAACTGGCCCATGGCACCGGCCACGAAGGTCGTGTAGAGGATGAACCGGGTGAGTTCGCCGAAGGAGATCTCGCCGGCCTGCAGGAGACGAGCGCCGCTCCAGAGGACGAGGACAATCGACCCGAAAAGGGCGAACACGATGAACGAGACGAAAGAGGCGCGCAGACGGGCGCTGCGGAGCGTGGCTTCGAGGAACCCGAGGAGGCCGGAGTGGTAGCGGCGGAGTTCGTGGGATTCGTTGGCGAAGGCCTTCACGTTGACGATGCCCTGGAGGGTTTCCTCGACGATGGTGGCGGTCTCGGCGAGACGATCCTGGGCCTCGCGGGCGAGCCGGCGGGTCCGGCGGCCGAAGAGGACGGCGACCAGCGTCAGGACGGGCAGGCTGGCCAGCATGATGCCGGTCAGCTTCAGCGAGGTGATGCCGATGAGCACGATGCCACCGGCGAGGAGCGTCATCTGACGGAGGAACTGCGGCAGGAGCGCGATGAGAGTGTCCTCGATCTGGACGAGGTCGGCGGAGAGTCGGCTGGCGAGTTCGCCGACCCGTCGGTTGCCGAAGAACGCCATCGGAAGCGAGATCAGTCGGGCGTAGACATCGCGTCGCAGGTCGACGATGGCGCGTTGCCCGACGGTGGCGAAGGACAGCGAATGGAAGAACAGGAAGCCGGCCTGGACGGCGAGGATCCCGACGAGCAGGAGGGCGGTGCCGTTGACGCTGGCGCCGGGGCGGTTGGCGGCGTCGATGAGGGAACCGGCCAGGTAGGGGAAGGCGAGGCTGAGGAGGTTCGAGCTGAAGAGCGAGAGCAGGGCGAGGACGAACCGGACGCGGTAAGGACGGAGGTAGCGGAGGAGTTCGAGGACCTGGGAGAGGGATTCGCGGTCGAGTCGAGCCTTGGGAAGGTCGATACCGGCCTGATCATTCCGCGAGTGGCGCGCCATTCCGGATCCTAGGACGTGAAACGCCGGATGTCAGCCCAGCACCTGCCGGGCGGCATCGACGTCGCGGCGGATCTGGGTCTGGAGAGCGTCGAGGGAGGGGAACTTCTGTTCCGGGCGGAGTTGCTGGACGAACTCCACCTCGATCTCGGAACCGTAGAGGTCGCCGTCGAAATCGAGGAGATGCACTTCGAGGCGGGGAACGCTGACGCCGTCCTGGAGGGTGGGGCGGAGGCCGAGGTTGAGGACGGCGAGAGGGTCGGAGTCCCCGAGACGGACGCGGGCGGCGTAGACCCCGTTGGGAGGGAGTTCGAGGTTGGGGACGTCGATGTTGGCGGTGGGAAAGCCGAGGGTGCGCCCGAGTTGGCGGCCGTGGATGACGGTACCGGCGAGGGCGTAGGGGCGTCCGAGGAGTTCGGCGACGTCGCCGAGTCGGCCCTCGCGGAGGGCGGCGCGGATGCGGGTGGACGAGACGCGATCGTCGCCGACGTGGATGGCGGCGGCCTCGTGGGTGACGAAGTGGAGTTCGCGGCCGAGTTCCCGGAGCAGGGCGACGTTGCCGGAACGGCGGTGACCGAACTGGAAGCCGCTGCCGACGGTGACCGACCGGAGGCGCCCGAAGCCCGCGGCGAGTTGTCGGATGAAACGGTCGCCGTCGACCTGAGCCACTTCGCGGGTGAAGTGGATCGGGAGGATGGCGTCGACGCCGAGCGTACCGAGGGCCCGGAGGCGTTGGGGAAGCGACTGGAGCAGGCGGGGAGCGCGCTCGGGCAGGACGACGGCGAGCGGGTGCGGATCAAAGGTCACGACGACCGATTTGGCGCCGAGGGCGCGGGCGTCGAGGACGGCGTGACGGACGACATGCTGGTGACCCAGGTGGACGCCATCGAACATCCCGAGCGCGAGGCAAACCCCGCTGGAAGGATGGCCGAGATCCGATGGGTCACCGAGGAGGCGCATGCGGGAACCGCTACTCGTACTGCTTGAGTTTCAGGAACGGGATGACGTTCCGGGTGAGTTCCGCCTCGTCCCATTGGAGGATGTCTTCCAGGCGGTGGGCATTGGCGACATCGAACTTGCCGGAAGCGAGGCGGCGCAGGGTGAGGAGGTGTCCGCCGCAACCGACCTTCTGGCCGACCTCATGGGCGACGGTGCGGACGTAGGTGCCCTTGGTGCAGGCGATGCGGAAGTGGGCGACGGGTTCCTCGTAGGACGTGAAGCGGAAGCTGTAGATGTGGATGAAGCGGGGTTGCCGTTCGACCTCCTGCCCCTTGCGGGCGAGTTTGTAGAGGGGGACGCCCTTGATCTTCACCGCGGAGACCATGGGAGGGGTCTGGTACTGGTCCCCCAGGAACGAGGTGGTTTCCGCGTTGAGTTGCTCGAGGGTCATGGGCGGCACGGGGAGTGCGCCGGTGATTTCGCCGTCGATGTCGTAGGAGTCGGTCGACTCGCCGAACTTCACATCGCCTTCATAGACCTTGTCAGCGGCCATGAACTTCTCCGAGAGGCGGGTGGCCTGGCCGAGGACGAGGACGAGCAGCCCGGTGGCGTTGGGATCGAGCGTTCCGCAGTGACCCACCTTCTTGAGCTGGAAGTGGCGGCGGACCCGGTCCACGACGTCGTGGGAAGTGCATCCGGCGGGCTTGTCGACGACGAGGGCGCCGTCCAATGCGGAGATCTGGAGCATGGTTGGGAAACGGACTGGGACGTGTACGGAAAGGAAGGACCGGGTTGGCCGGTTCAGCGGGCGTTCGCCTGCGCGAGGGCCCGCTTGATGGCGCCGAGGACGCGCCGCTGGACGCCGAGTGGGCGGCCCTGGACCCGGGCGCCGGCGGCTGCCTTGTGGCCACCCCCACCCAAGGCCTCGGCGAGGGCGGCAACGTTGATGGCCTGCGTCTTGGAACGCCAGGAGATGCGCGTGACCTCTTCGTCGAGTTCCTCAAAAACCACGGCAACAACGACGCCGTCGATGGAGCGGATGTGGTCGATCAGCCCCTCGGCTTCCTCGGTGGAAGCACCGGCACGGGTGTAGTCCCGCTTGCGCAGCCAGAAGTAGGCGGTGCGCTCGTCGTGGGTGAGGCGGAAGTTCGTGTAGACGTGTCGCAGCAGCTTCACGCGGGTCAGCGGATAGCTCTGGTAGACCTCCTCACAGATGCGGCCGAGGTCGGCGCCGCGCTCGACGAGTTCGCCGGCCGTGTGAAGCGTGTCCGGAGTCGTGCTCGGGTACTGGAAGCTGCCGGTGTCGGTCGAGATGGCCGTGAACAGGCAGGAGGCGAGCGGGCGGGTGATCTTCCAATTGGCCCAGTTGCACAGGTCGAAGATCAACTCACCGGTCGACGGTTCGCGCGGCGAGACCCAGTTCAGGTCCGCGTACTTCGTGTTCGACGCATGATGGTCGATGTTGATGAAGAGTCCGCGGTCCGTGATGTGGTCGGCGACGCGGCCCAGGCGGTCCAGTGCGGCGCAGTCGGTGGCGACGACGACATCGAATGTATGACCTGAGGAAGGCTTGCGGAAACGGCGGTCTGGATCGAGGAAGCGGAGCTTCGGCGGAACGGGATCCTGATTCCAGATGGTGACTTCCTTGCCGGCGGCTTCGAGCGCCAGGGCCAGTCCGAGTTGGGATCCAATGCAATCGCCATCGGGCCGGACGTGGCCGACGACGCAGATGGTGCGCGCGTCCTTGAGCGCGGACAGGATGGCTTCAACGACCTTTGGAAGGTCCTTCATGGTGCGGGAAAGGGTGAGGGCCGTCAGGGAGCGGGCGGAGCGGTCTTGGCGGGGGGCGTCGTGGCAGCCGGGGTGTTCGGGGCCTGATGTTCGATCTCCTCGATGACGGCGAGGACGCGATTGCCCCGTTCGACGGAGTCGTCGAGGACGAATCGGACAACCGGGGTCCACTTCAGGCGGAGGTGGCTGCCGAGGATCTGCTGGAATCGGGAGGCGCGGGATTCGAGACGGTCGGGGGCGGCCTTGCGCTGGGCCGGGGTGCCGACGAAGCCCACGAACGCGGTGGCGGTCCGGAGGTCCGGGGCCACGACCACGTCGTTGATCGTCAGGAGGCCGGCCTGCTCGATGGGGAAGTCGCGTCGGATGATCTCCGACATTTCACGGCGGAGCAACTCGGACACCCTTTGGAGGCGCCGGCTGGGGGGCTTCGGAGCTTGCATGTCGAATGGCCCGGCCCCGGGCGATCAAGCGCGGAGCCGAGGCTGCGGATTCAGGACGGGTTGAGCGTCAGCCCAGCTTCTGAGCGACCTTCTCGATGCTGTAGCATTCGATGTAGTCGCCTTCCTGGAAGTCGTCGAAACCCTCGAGCCGGATACCGCACTCGAGGCCGGAGCGCACCTCGTTGACCTCGTCCTGGAAGCGCTTGAGGGTGAGGGACACGCCCTCGTAGATGACGTGGGTGCGGCGACGGACGCGCATCTTGCCGCGGACGAGGCGACCGTTGATGACGGCGCAACCGGCGACGCGCCCGCCCTTGGAGAGGTCGAAAATCTTCCGGACTTCGGCCTGACCGATGATGGTCTCCTTGAGCAGGGGATCGAGAAGGCCGGACATGGCCTCCTTCACGTGGTCGATCAACTCGTAGATGATCGCGTAGAGCTTGATCTGGACGGCCTCACGCTTGGCGGTTTCGGCAGCGCTGGAATCGACCCGGGAATGGAATCCGAGGATCACGGCGTCCGCGGAGGAGGCGAGCAGGACGTCGCCTTCGGAGATGGCGCCGACGGCGCTGTGGATGATCTCCAGCTGGACCTTGGAGGTCTCGATCTTCCGGAGCGCTTCGCAGATGGCTTCCACGGAGCCCTGGGTGTCGGCCTTGACGATGACCTTGAGGATCTTCGCGGACATCTGGTCGATGTTCGTGAAGATGTCTTCGAGGGTGCGACGGCGAGGGCGGACGCCTTCGAGATCGGACTTCTTCCGGGCTTCCTCGCGTTCCTCGGCGAGTTCGCGGGCGGCCTTCTCGTTGTCGACGGCGGAAAATTCCGAGCCCGCCTCGGGGACGCCATTGAGTCCGAGGACACGGACGGCGCAGGACGGACCGGCCTCCTTCAGGCGGAGACCGTCGTCATTCATCATGGCGCGGACGCGGCCATGGAACTGTCCACAGATCACGACATCGCCGACGCGGAGGGTACCCTTCCGGACGAGGACGGTGGCGACGGGGCCACCGGGTTCGACGCCGGACTCGATGACATTACCCTTGGCCTTGCGTTCGTGGTTGGCCTTGAGTTCGAGGAGTTCGGACTGGAGGAGGATGCTCTCGATGAGCTTGTCGACGCCCTTCTTGGTGAGGGCAGAGCACTCGACGTAGAGCGTATCGCCACCCCAGTCATCCGGCACGAGGCCCTTGTCCTGGAGTTGCTGCTTCACCCGCATCGGGTTGGCAGCCGGGTGGTCGCACTTGTTGACGGCGACGATGATCGGGACCTTGGCGGCCTGGGCGTGGGCGAGGGCCTCCAGCGTCTGGGGCATGACGCCATCGTTGGCGGCCACGACGAGGATGACGATGTCGGTGACATTGGCACCGCGGGCCCGCATGGCGCTGAAGGCGGCATGGCCGGGGGTGTCGAGGAAGGTGAGTTGCATCACCTCGTCCTTCCGCTCGGGATGCGGGTAGGAGATCGAGTAGGCGCCGATGTGCTGGGTGATTCCACCGGCCTCGCCCGCGACGACATTGGCCTTGCGGATGACGTCGAGAAGGCTGGTTTTGCCGTGGTCGACGTGGCCCATGATGGTGACCACGGGCGGCCGGGTCTTCATCTGCTCCGGCTTGTCCTCCTGATCGAGTTCGACGCGTTGTTCGCGGGGGACGTTGACGACGTGGGCGGCCTTGTCGCGCTTTTCGGTCTCGAAGCGGAAACCGTTCTTGGCGCAGACCTTGACGGCGACTTCGGGATCGATGGTCTGGGTGACCGTGGCGAAGACGCCCATCTGCATGAGGTCGGCGATGACCTGGAAGGGCTTGCGGCCCATCTTCTCGGCCAGTTCGCGGACGACGATGGGCGGGCGGAGCTGGATCGTCGGAGCGTCGAGATTGAGCTGGGGCTTGGGCGGGCCGGCGGGGCGCTGGGGTTGGGCCGGGCCGCGGTTGTAGCCTTGGTTGCCGGGGCGGTTCTGACCGAAGCGCTGATCCGGACGGCCTTGGTTCGGACCGCCGGGGCGGTTCTGGTTGAAGCCGGGGCGACCCTGACCGGGGCCGGGCGGACGGTTCTGTCCCTGCTGTTGCGGACCGCCGGGTCGGAAAGGTTGGTTCTGGCCGGGGCCGCGATTGGGCTGCTGCTGGGCCTGCTGGCCAGGAGCGGCGGGAGCGCCTGAGGCCGGGCCGGCGGGAGCGCCCGGAGCGCCGGGGCGACCGTCGCGACCGCGAGGATCAGAGCCGGGCCGGCGGTAACCGAGCTTGGAGAGATCGATGGACCCAACCTTTTCGCCCAGGCGAGAGCCGCCGGGATTGGGCGGGGGCACTGAACCTCCGGAGGTGCCGGGCGTGCCGGGCGCCGGAACGGAAGGAGGAGTCGGGTTCGCAGCCTGGGGCGGGGCCGGGGGTGGGGTCGGTCTGGCCGGGGCAGGTGCCGCCGCGGGGGCCGGCTGTTGGGCCACGGGCGCGGGCGGCAGTTTGGCCGGCGCGGCGGTGGGATTCGGGACCGGCACTGGGACAGGTTTTGTGGGGATGGAGCTCACCTGGGCGGGCGGGTTTTCCGCGGATGGGGATTGAGGTGTGGGCTCGGGAGGGGCAGGGGAAACAGAGGGAGCAACCGGAGGTTGGCTGGAACGTTCCGGAGCGGGTTCGGAGGGAGGAGGCCGGTTCTCGTGCCGCGCCACAACCGGCTCGGGGGCGGCTGCGACAGGCTCCGGTTCCGAGAAACGAACGGGCTCGGGGGCCGGGTGTGAATGCGGCCGGGAGTCGACGTGGGACTCGGGGTGACTGGGTTCCTGATGGGACCGGGTCGACTCGTGGGACTCGGAGCGGGCCGGTTCGTTGGAGTGGTCGACAGGGCTGCTGGAGTGGTGATGCGCTTGCCTCGGTTCCGGCGCTTCCTCGGGGACTGCGTCGGAGGAGTCGGAGGACGCGGACTCGTTTTCGTAGGCAGGGACCGGGTCCGGCACGCGGATGATCGCCACCGGGGCGAATTCATGCGGTTGCGTGGGCGGAGTCGGTTGTGCGAGGGGCAGCAATTGCTGCTCGAGGTATTCGGCGGTGATCTTGTCCAGGGAGCTGGACGGCACCTTGGCGGCGGAGATTCCCATTTCCTTCGCCCTGGAGAGAACGAACTTGCTCTCGAGGTTGAGCTTCTTGGCGATGTCGTAGATGCGGACGGGCATACCGGGGATCGGGAAAGGGAAAGCGGACTGGGTGTGGTGGTCGGGTTACAGTGAGCCGATGGCGTTGCCACCGGCCTGACGGCGTGCGTGTTCGCCGCGCGCGGCTTCGAGAATGAGGGACGCGGAGTCCCCGATATCCGGGAGGGCTTCCAGGTCAGGAACATCGGCCTGGATGAGGTCTTCGAGGGCGTGGAAGCCGGCGTTCACCAGAACGCGGGCCTGTGCGGGAGAGATGCCCGGGACGTGGATGAATTCCTGCACGGCGTGCTCGACCTTGTCTGCGAAACCGGTGGCGCGATCGGCTTCCGGTTCAATCGAGATCCGCCAACCGGTGATCCGTTCGGTGAGGCGGGTGTTCTGGCCTCGCTTGCCGATGGCCAGCGAGAGTTGGTCCGGCGCGCACTTGATGTAGACGCGGTGTGCGGCCTCGTCGATCTGGAAAGCCTTGAGCTTCGCGGGAGCGAGGGCGTTGGCGATGAAGGTCTTTACATCCGGGGACCAAGGGATGATGTCGACCTTCTCGTTGTTGAGTTCGCGGACGATGTTTTTGACGCGTTGACCGCGGAGACCGACGCACGCCCCGACAGGGTCGACCTTGGAGTCGCGGCTGTAGACGGCGAGTTTGGTCCGGAAACCCGGTTCGCGGGCGATCTCCTTGACCTCAATGGTGCCGTCCGAGATTTCGGAGACCTCGAGGCGGAACAGTTTCAGGACGAAGGCGGGATCGGCGCGGGAGAGGATGACCTCGGGGCCACGGGAAGTCTGTTCGACCGCCTTGACGTAGCAGCGGATGCGTTCGCCGATCTGATATTCTTCCGTGGGAACGCGTTCCCGGTTGGGCATCAGGGCTTCGGACTTTCCGAGGTCGAGGACCACATCCGAACGCTCGAAGCGGCGGACGGTGCCATTGACGATATCGCCGACGCGGTCCTTGAATTCGGAGAAGATCATCTCCTTCTCGGCACGGCGGACCTGTTGGAGGAGGGCCTGCTTGGCGTGCTGGGCGGCAATGCGGCCGAAGTCCTTTGGAGTGACCTCGATCTCGATCTCGTCGCCCTGCTTCACGTCCGGGAAGCCCTGGCGGCGGGCTTCGACGATGGAGATCTGGTCGTGCTTGGAGAGGACCTTCTCGGCGACGATCAACTTGGCCCAGGCCTTGGTGGCGCCCGATCGGGGATCGATCGAGACCCGCAACTCCCGCGCGGGGCCGACCGCCTTCTTGGCGGCCGCGACGAGGGATTCCTGGACGGCATTGAGGAGGCGATCTTTAGGGATCCCCTTTTCCTTCTCCCACTGGTCCAGTACTGCAAGAAATTCTGCGTTCATACGCGCTCAGTCGGCTCCCCATGCGGACAAAAAAAAGTCGGCAGTTTTCACCTCCGACTCACGTTGGCCGGCCGAAGCCGAACCGGGAAGCTGTAATAGCGGTGCAAGGTAGATTTTTGAGTGATCCAACGTCAAGGGGCATTTACCGGAGCGCTCCGCCAGACCACCGGTTGACCCAAGGCGTCCGGATCGGCAGGGTGGCATCCATGTCGAGTGATGAGGCGGTGCAGGCTAGCGGTGCAGGCCTGAAAACAGCCACGAAGTGGAGGGTCAACTGGGCCTTCACGGTTCTGGAAGGGGTGCTTTGGATGTGGTCGATCCTCGTGTGCGTTCCCTATTGGTTGGCGAACGAGGATTATGCCTACGGTTGGTTTGTTCCGGTGGGAATGTTCCTTTTCCTGTGGATGCGGTTGGGGAGTCAGGACCGCCAGTTCTGGGTGGAGTGCGGTCGGGAAGCCCGCGGGACGTGGACCTTGAGTCCCTGGCTGATTGCGATTCCTGGACTGATGTTGTTCCCGTTGGAGGTTTACCGGGAGGAGTACCACCAATCGGGCGTCGTCCTCTGGGGCATCAATCTGGCGAAGGTGGCGTTCTCGATGGCGGGGGCCTGGTGGTTGGGCGGCCGGCGGCTCCTGATGGTGACGCTGTTTCCGCTCCTGTTTTTCCTGACGGCGGTGCCTTGGCCGGCGCGACTGGCCCATCCGGTTCAGCAGAACCTGATGATCGGGGTGGCGCAGGTGCTGAATGAAATCCTGTTATGGATGGATGTCCCGGTTCGGACGCAGGGCGCGGTGCTGGAGTTGACGAACGGGACCGTGGGTATCGTTGAGGCGTGCAGCGGAATCCGGTCCCTGCAATCGGGAATGATGGTCAGCCTGGCGGTTGGGGAGTTGATGTGGCTGACCCGGCGTCACCGGGCCGTTCTGGTGGCGGGGGCGATCGGGTTGGCGCTGTTCAGCAACCTGGTCCGCACCTTTGTCTTGTGCTGGATCGTCGAGAAGAGTGGATCGGATGCGATGCACGCCAAGCACGACCTGGTGGGGAATACGGCGATGTATTCCCTCTACGGGTTGATCTTCCTGTGGGGGATGTGGCTGGCGCGGGGGCGGCAGGGGATCTGGCCTCGGCAGGATGCGGGCAGTTGGGGAGAGCGGATTGCCCAGTTGAGCTGGGATCACGTCCCGGATTTCCGTCCGTTGCTGGGAGTGACGGTGGCGATGTTCCTGACGGTGCATGGATGGTATCGGGTGCTGGAGTACCGGGCGAAGCCCCAGACCAAGCCCGCATTTGAAGTCCTGGCGCAGGGCGGTACGGGGAACGAGAAGCAAGAGTTCGCCGGCGACGTCTGGGCCCAGTTGGGGGCGACGGAGGGCGAGTCCTTGGTCCGGCGGGATGGCTCGGCTCCCATGGGAATGGTATCCGCATCGCATCTGTTCTGGCGGCCTTCCGCCATGAGTCGGACGGCGCTGCATCATCGGCCCGACGTGTGCATGCCGGGTTCCGGGTGGAAATCCGAGGGAGAGGTTGGGGAGACGACGGTTGAGGTATCCGGGCATCCGCTGAAATTCGTGGTCTTCCGGTTCAGTCGTGAGGAGAAGACCGGGCGTCGGGTGCAGGCGCTGATGCTGTGGGGAGTCTGGCGGAACGGTCAGCCGGTGCCCTTTGATTTCAGCGACAAGCTGACGGCGTTGCCGGAGAAGTACGGAATGTGGCCGACGGACCGTCACATGCTGGGGATCGAGTTGGTTTCGGTGATGGTTCCGTATGAGAAGGGGCCTGCTCCGTTGGAGTTGGCGCGGGCGGCGGTGCCGAAGATGTTCCTATACAAGCCGGTGTTGATCGAAGGGAATCGGGGGGGCAATCCGTGAGTGCGCCGGAGCGGGAGGAAGGCGCGGCGAGGCCCCCGCGTCGGTTGGCTCGTTCCCGGCTGTTCATGCTGGTGGTGGCGGTGTTGTTGGTCTTGGGGATCGGAGTGAGGGTTGCGGTTCCACCGGCCTACCGATGGGTCAAGGCGAAGCGGGCGCGGAAGGCGGCGGGGGAAGCGGAGCGCCTCCTTGGGGAAGGGCGTCTGGAGGATTCGGCCCGGTTTTCCCGGGTGGCCTACGAATTGGCACCGAACGAGGCGGAAGTCCTGAGGGTGGTGGCGCGGTTGTCGGCACGTCTGGGGCGATCGGATGCGGTGTCCCATTATCTCGCCTACCGGGCGACCGGTCAGATGTTGCCGGAGGATCGGATTGCGATGGCGGAGGCGGCGATCCGGTTTGGTCGGGTCGACGTGGCGAGGCCGCTGTTGGCGGAGTTGACGACGGAGAGGCCGACGGACCGGCATGTCTGGAGGCTGGCGCTGGCGTATGCCCGCCAGTCGGCTCCGTTGGCGGAGTCGGTTGCCCTGGCGCGGAGCGTGGTTTCCCGGTTTGGAGGGGATACCGAGGCGGAATTCGAGTTGGCGTCGATGCTGGTGGGATCCGGCCAACCGGCCTGGGGGGGCGAAGGGCGGCGGATCCTGTGGGGGTTGGCGTTGGGAAGGACGGCGTTGGATGAGCAGGCTGCGCAGACGCTGGCCGGGTTGCCGGACTTGAAGCCCGCCGAGGCGGAGACCTTGGCGCGGGTGTTGGAATCTTCGGCGACGAACAGCCTTTCGCGGTCGTTGCTGTCGCTGCAGTTGAGGATCCTCTCCCAGCCTGCGCGGACCAACGAATGGTTTGAGAAGGCCTTGGCGTTGGTGCCGACGAACGGCCCGGTGCCGGAGGTTTGCCAGTTGGTTCTGTGGCTGACCGAACGGAATGGCCTGGCGTTCGCAGGAGGGCACGTGCCGGAAGCCCGCTGTCGGACGAACCTGCTCCTGATGGTGGCACGGTTGGACTACCTCGTGGGGATCAACGATTCGGCCGGGCTGGCGGCGGCGGTGGGCGATTCCGGCAACGTCCTCGACCCGGGCATGCGATCGGCGGCGACGGGGGCTCTGGCATCCAAGCAGGGACGGCGCGACGAGGCCGAGCGAGCCTTCCGGGCGGCGTTGGACGCGGGAGGCAGTCGGGTGATGCTGGTGGCTCCCTTCGTGGCGAGGGAGGCCGAGCGGCAAGGGTATAACGCCGTTGCGGTGCAGGC
>CAIMMI010000047.1 GCA_903842505.1 uncultured Verrucomicrobiota bacterium
AAGGTCCTCCACAATGTGCTCGGCGGAATCGGCGTCGTCGAAGGCAACGGTGGCGACCTGCGCACCGGTCTCCCGCTGCAGTCGCTGCACGATGGCGAACGGTTCGTCCACGAACCCCGACGCCTGTCCGTCTTCCTCCAGGCCACGACCGAACGGATCGACGAGGTGCTCCGAAAGAACCCGTCCGTGAAGCAACTGTTTGACCACGGCTGGATCCACCTCTTCGCCTTCCGCGACCAACGCTGCGACCGATACACGCCGCAAGGCTGGAGGGCGGTTGGGGGGGCCAGGGAGAGTTTCCAGGGAGAGTTTCAAGTTTGAAGATTCAAGTTTGAAGGTGGGGCGAGTGTCCTCACGAGCCGCTGGGGAGTCCCAAGTTTCAAGTTTCCAGTTTGAAGGCCCGGGCTTCCGATGAGATATCCAGCCCATGCAAACTCCCCGCTGTAGCCGCGCCGTCGCGCTGATGCTGGCGACGATCTCCGCCGGCTTGAGCATGGCCCAGCAACCGTCCGCATCGACGACGGTGTCCCCGACGCTGCCGTTGCCCGCCAACCGTCCCATTCCACCCCAGGGACCCGGCTCGCCGTTGTCGCAGTCCACCGAGGTTCCTCCGCCCCCGACGACCCGCACGGCGGTGCGGGTTCCCGACGATTACCCCATTGCGCCGGAGGCCGAGTCCCGGGCACCCGGCGTGCCGGCCGGGCGGGTGGAGAGCTTCGAGTTCACCGAGTCCAAGGTCTTCCCGGACACCAGCCGACAGGTCTGGGTCTACGTCCCCGCGCAGTACACGGCCGGGAAGCCTGCCTCACTGATGATCTTCCAGGACGGTCACGCCTACGTCTCGACCAACGGTCGCATGCGCGTGCCCATCGTGTTCGACAACCTGATCGCGCGCGGCGAGATGCCGGTCACGGTCGGAGTCTTCATCAATCCTGGTCACCGCGGTGCCGACGCCCCTGCGGCGAACGGCTGGGGCAACCGGAACAACCGCAGCCTCGAATACGATGGCCTTGGGGGTGACTACGCGAAGTTCCTCGTCGACGAACTCCTCCCGGTCATCACCAACCGATACCAACTCCAACTCAGCGCCAACCCGCAGGATCGGGCGATCTCGGGCATGAGCTCCGGCGGCATCTGCGCCTTCACCGCCGCGTGGGAACGTCCGGACCAATTCGGAAAGGTCCTGTCCCACATCGGCTCGTTCGTGAACATCCGCGGCGGCCACGTCTATCCGGCGCTGGTGCGGAAGACCGAGCGGAAGCCCCTTCGCGTATTCCTGCAGGATGGAGCCAACGACCTCAACAACCTCCACGGCGATTGGCCGCTCTCGAACCAGCAGTTGGCCGGTTCCCTGGCGTTTGCCGGGTATGACCATCGATTCGTCTTTGGCGACGGCGCGCACAACGACCGCCACGGCGCCGCCATCCTCCCCGACAGCCTCCGCTGGCTCTGGCGGGCACCTTCTCCGGCCCCTGCCCCCAGCACCAACAACTGGGCCGGCGACGAAGCCCTCAACAAGGTCCTGCCCGACGGTGGTCGTCCCGGGGACTGGCAGGTCGTGTCCGAAGGCCACGGTTTCACCGATGGCGCCTGCTCCGACTCCGAGGGCAACCTCTACTTCTCGGACTTGCCGAAGGCCCAGGTCTGGCGCGTTCCGGTCGGCGGGAAACCCGCCCTCTGGCTCGAGAACGGCCCGAAGCTCTCCGGCATGAAGTTCGGTCCCGACGGCCGGATCTACGCCGCGTCCCAGGGCGGCCCCGGCAATGAGAAGCAGCGCATCGTGGCCATCAACACGGAGACCAAGGCCATCGAGACCATCGCCACCAACGTCAAGCCCAACGACCTCGTCGTCACCCGCTCCGGCCACGTCTTCTTCACCGACACGGCCGCCGGCCAGGTCGTGACCGTACCCATCTCCGCCCGCGGCCTCTCCGGGCCCAGGCCCGTGGCCGGCGGAATCACCGCTCCCAACGGAATCGCGCTCTCGCCGGACGAGAATTTCCTCTCCGTATCCGAATATCAGGGCAGCCACGTGTGGTCTTTCCGCCTCTCCGGATCGGCGGGCTCGGGTTCCGAACCCAAGGTTCTCCAACTCGTCGGGGGCGAGCGCTACTCCACGCTCGTGCTGCCCGCAGAGAAGAAGCCCAGCGGCGGCGACGGCTCGACCACGGACACCGACGGTCGGGTCTACGTGACCTCCCACGCCGGCATCCAGATGTTCGATCGCATCGGGCGCCTCGGCGGCGTCATCGCGAAGCCCAGCCCGACCAACAACCCCGTCAGCTGCGTCTTCGCCGGTCCGAACCGTTCGTGGCTGTTTGTCTGCGACGGTCCCCGCGTCTGGCGTCGGCAAACCCTCGTCCGGGGGAAATGACCCCCCCGTCGAAAAATCATTCCCTGGACGAGCTTCTCGGCCGGGAACTCGAAGATTTCTCGGCGCAGGGACTGCGCCGCGAACTCCGCCGCATCGCGGAACGCGACGGCGCCCGCGTGCGGATCGGGGACCGCACGCTGCTGAACTTCTCCTCGAACGATTACCTCGACCTGTCCCGCCACCCGGACCTGGTCGAGGCCTCCGCCCGCGCGGCGCGTGAACACGGCGCCGGTTCCGCCGCCTCGCGACTCGTCTGCGGTTCGCTCGAGGTGCATCACCAACTTGAGGAGACGATCGCCGATTGGAAACGCAGCGAAGCCTGCCTCGCCTTCGGGTCCGGGTTCGCCGCGGCCATCGGCACCCTGCCCGCACTCGTCGGTCCCGAGGACATCCTCATCCTCGACAAGCTCGCCCACGCCTGTTGCATCGACGCCGCCCGCCTCAGTGGGGCCACCCTGCGGATCTTCCGGCACAACGACCTCGACCAACTCGAACAGCATCTCCGCTGGGCGGATTCCCGGGCGTCCACCAAGCGCCCACGCATCGTCGTCGTGACCGAAAGTGTCTTCAGCATGGACGGCGATGTGGCACCGCTGCGGGAGATCGTCGAACTCAAGGATCGCCACGGTGCCTGGCTCTTCCTCGACGAAGCCCACGCCGCCGGACTGTTCGGCCCGAACCGCTCCGGCCTCGCCGAACAGGAGGGTCTCGCCGACCGCGTCGACATCCACCTCGGCACCCTTGGGAAAGCCGTGGGTGCCTCCGGCGGTTTCATCGCTGGATCCCGGACGCTCGTGGACTACCTGATCCATCGCGCGCGTTCGTTTGTCTTCTCGACGGCCCCCGCCCCCGCCGCCGCTGCTGCGGCCAAGGCCGGCATCGAATGCGTCCGCAGCCCCGACGGTGCCCGGCGCGCTGCCATCACCTGGGAACGCGCCCGCCAACTCGCCGCCTTGCTCCCCGGATCTCCCACCGCTTTCAGCGCCATCCTGCCCTGGATCATCGGCGCCGAAGCCGAAGCCATCGCCCAATCCACCCGACTGCGCGACGCCGGAATCCTCGCCCCGGCCATCCGTTACCCCACCGTCGCCCGCGGCCGCGCCCGGATCCGACTCACCGTCACCGCCGACCACACCTCCGACGATCTGATCCAGCTCCAGACTGCTCTCCGCTCGTCCACCCAGGGTGTCTGAAACACGCCGCCTCGGGGCTCGCCTCCATCCGGTTCATCCTGCCCATCCTGTCTGCTGCGGCCTCGATCCCTAGAACTGTGTGGGCAAAGAGGACTCATCCAGGCCGAACCCCATCTGACCCCATTGACACCTCTCACGGATGGGCACGGATCCGAAGCCAGAGAGTTATCCGCAGATGGCGCAGATTTTCAGGGATGCGGATGGGGAAGCGGAACGGGACGGTTATCCACAGATTTCACAGATGGCACAGATTTCTCCGGCGTGCTGGGGGTGAGGTGTTGGCGGATGGTGCCGATGCCGCAGATTCCGGAGGGATTGGCTTCACTCCCCCGCTGTTCCATCCGTGTTCATCCGTGCCATCCGTGGTTGGTAAATCCGGTTCACGAACGTGGGTGGACCACGGATCTC